>JAZQRX010000045.1:0-23347 GCA_045629785.1 Acutalibacteraceae bacterium
ATTATAATTTTGAAGTTTTGCAAAAATCTATTTTCCCTTGTTTTTATTGGGGTTTCGGGGTGTTGACAAACTCGGAAAAAATGGTTATATTTGGCTTGTAGGTGCTTGAAAGAACGTTCTAAATTAGTCACTTAACAAACAAAAAAATACAAACAGAAAGAATACATGCTATGTAAGATTTACAATTTTTTACTATTGAAACAACAATTGATGAGTATTAAATACATAGACATAAACGACTTGCGTGGCATGTGCTCCTTTAAGAAGCACATGCTTATTTTTTCTTTTGTAAATAAATTAGATAAAGGAGGCTCTCAACATGAGTAGTGAAAACAACAAAAGTATTTTTATTAAAGCAGATGAAGTTATGGTTGTGTTAGGTATATCTCGTACATATGCATATGAAATTGTTAAACAACTTAATGATGAATTAAGCCAACGAGGTGCATTGGTTATTGCAGGAAGAACTAACCGAGAGTACTTCTATGAACGACTGAACGGTAAATTGTCAGCATAGGAGGTGATGAAATGAGTAACTACGGAACATCAATTGCAAAATACACATCAAAAGATGGAAAAGAAAAGTACAGGGTCCACTATAGTTTTATATCCCCAACTGATGGAAAACGACATAGAACCTGTAAGCGAGGTTTCATCAAAAAAAGTGATGCGCAAGAGTGGATACAGAATGACTTGGCAAAAACAGTTCGTAAACTTGAACAGAAACAGAAGATAAGTGAATTCTTGACTATGCCTGAACTCGTAGAAGAGTATTTAGAGTACGCCAAATTAAATAAAGGTGTTCAGGAAACCACGATGGAAAATAAATTGTTTTGTATCAACAAGCATATACTTCCCTATTTTAATGATTTCGTTGTTTTTGATATTACACCAAAACATATTAAGGATTGGCAAATCGAACTGAAAAAGCACAAAAAGCCAAATGGCAAACCATATGCTGAAACTTATCTTCGAACAGTTGAAAATCAGTTGTCCGCAATTTTTAATTATGCTGTTAGATATTATGAACTTCCCAGAAACCCAATTGTAGAGAGAATAGGGTCAAAAGAGACTACTGACGAGATGAAAATCTGGGAAGTGGATATGTACCGTGAATTCCAAAAACATATTGAAGATAAGCCGATTTATTACTATGCTTTCGAAGTGTTTTTTTGGTGTGGTGTCAGACTTGGTGAGTTACTTGCAATTACACCAAGTGATATAGACTTCACAAAGAAAACACTCAATATTGATAAATCTATGCGATACATCAATGGCAAACTTGTTGTTGGTCCTCCGAAAACACCATCAAGTTACAGAAAAATAACATTGCCAGATTTTTTGATTGACGAACTCAAAGAGTATTTGGATAGTATTGAACACTACTCTAAAAATTCTCGAATTTTTCCGTTGAACAAATCCAAAATTGGAAATGTAATCGATAAATATAGTGAACTTGCGGGTGTTCCAAGAATCACAATCCACGGATTGCGACATAGCCATACTTCTCTTTTAGAGCAAATCGGCATTTCAAGTGTTTCTATAAAAGAAAGACTCGGTCACAAAAGAAAGAAAAGTGGCGATATAACAACAACTTACACACATACATATGCATCATCTTCAGTGATGACTGCAAAAATACTACACGAGGTTGCTATCGGAAACATTGACCCCAACAACCCTTTTGGTAATTTGATTAGTAATAATAAGGAAGTGTGAAAGTTGTCTCAAAAAAATTACGATAATAAACAGCGGTGGCGATTCATAACGGTTAGTTTTCGTATGTCGCCACCAGAAGCAGACAGACTTGATATGATGGTAAGGACATCTGGAATGACAAAGCAGGATTACTGTGTTAAACGATTGCTTTGCGAGGATATTATAGTTCATCCGAATATTAGGATTCAAAAATATCTTCGTGAGTATCTTGTTAGTTTAACGGAACAACTTAAGAGACTGGAACAGGTTGACCAGTCTACAGATGTGCTGGAAAATATTAAGTACATCCTCAATCTAATCAATCAACTGAATTGATATGATTCTCTGCTGTAAAAGCAGAGTTACATATAAAAGGAATGATGCTTAATGAAACCATATCCCAAAGAAATTAATGTTAGATAATTTCTTGAATTTTCGAAAAATAGTTATTACTATTTATATAAAGGATTTATTATGACTCAACAAATTAATATATTATATGAAAGTTGAGATGATAAAATTATGAAAAAATCAATTAAAAAAATCTATGATGGAATTTTAGGCGCAGAGTTTGATAAAAATCCACATGAATTCATGGAAGACCACTGGTTTTATTGGCCAGATTATGACCATGAATTAGAAACAGCGAAGTATTGGCACAAGGGTGATAAAACAAACCAAGAACATTATATAGAAGGAATGAAAAGTGCATTTTTTGACTATCTCGAAGATGTTTTGTGGACAAGCAAAACATATAAAGAATTAGAAAAAGAGAAATATGTTCTCAGCGAGGAATATGATGAAACAGATATTGATAGATTAAAATATGAAATACTTTGGAAAATATCATCAATGATGTTCGAAAAATGTGAAGAGTATTTTTCAAATCTAATAAATAGCGAGAATATTGCCTAACAGGCAAAAAAAGATGCTCTGCCATAAAAAGCAGAGCATCTCTAATTTTGAATTGTAGTCAAAGTGTAGTCACTGTATATAACAGGAACTTAAAAACCTTGATAATACAAGGGTTTCAGAATATTTGTATTATTCCCACTCAATTGTGCCGATGGGCTTTGGAGTAAGGTCATAGAGGACACGGTTGATGCCTTCTACCTCGTGTGTGATGCGGTCTGTGATGTGGTGAAGAAGTGCATAAGGAATTTCTTCGATTGTAGCAGACATAGCATCTGTTGTATTAACAGCACGCATAATTGCGGGCCAACCTTCGTATCTTTTACCATCGCGTACGCCAACGCTCTTAACATCAGGAACAGCAATAAAGTACTGCCAAACCTTACCTGCAAGGCCGTTTTTGTCAAATTCTTCTCTGAGAATTGCATCTGCCTCACGAAGAGCATGAAGTCTATCACGTGTGATTGCACCAAGGCAACGAACACCAAGACCGGGGCCAGGGAATGGCTGACGATAAACCATTTCATCAGGAAGACCAAGTGCTGAACCAACTACACGAACTTCATCTTTATAAAGAAGCGCAACGGGCTCAACAAGCTCCATAGCCATATCTTCAGGAAGACCGCCAACATTGTGGTGAGCCTTTACACCATCACTCTCGAGAATATCGGGATAAATTGTACCCTGTGCAAGGAATGATATACCCTGAAGCTTCTTTGCTTCTTCATTGAAAACCTCGATGAACTCGCCACCAATGATTTTACGTTTTTTCTCGGGATCAGAAACACCCTCAAGCTTATCAAGGAAGCGATCTGTTGCATCAATATAAATAAGGTTAGCATCAAGCTGTTTACCGAAAACTTCGATAACCTGTTCACTCTCACCCTTACGCATAAGGCCATGATTAACATGAACACAAACAAGCTGTTTGCCAATTGCTTTAATAAGGAGTGCTGCAACTACTGATGAGTCAACACCGCCTGAAAGCGCAAGTAATACCTGCTTATCGCCAACCTGAGCGCGTACTGCGGCAACCTGCTCATCAATGAACTTGTCTGCAAGTGCTTTGGTTGTAATTCTTTCCATACTATCGGGACGTTTTACAAGTTCCATATTATTTGCCTCCAATTATATATTCACAAACAAAAATTAGTCTGTGTAGTTATCAAAATAGCCCTGAACAAGGATAATGGGAGTACCCTTATCGCCTGAACCACTTGTAAGGTCACAAAGTGAACCAATAAGGTCTGTAAGCTGACGAGGTGTTGTACCCTGTGAAGCCATATTACCTACAAGGTTATCTGATTTTGCTTTAATGCTGTTAGAAATTGCTTCTTTAAGCTCTGCACCTGAAAGACCCTTAAAATCATTATCAGCAAGGTATTTAAGTTTAAGCTCGTTAGGTGTACCAATAAGACCCTGTGTATGTGCAGGTGAAACAACCGGGTCAGCAAGTTCCCAGATTTTACCCTGAGGATCCTTGAATGCGCCATCACCGTAAACCATTACCTCAATGTGTTTACCTGTTCTTTTAAGGAATTCTGCCTGAATTTCCTCAACAAGACCCTGACACTCTCTTGGGAAAAGCTTAATAGTATCTTCTGTAGATTTATTTGAACCAAGAAGACCATATTTTTCGTTACATCCGCCACCATTTACTGATGAGCTGAGAATATCATCAAGACCGCAAACAACCTTTGCGCCTGCAGCTTTAAGAATACGCTTTGTTCTTGCTCTTGTGTGAATATCACATGTAAGAACGCAGTCTGTGTAATCAAGAATAGTTTTAGCCTGGTTAGCAAAAACAATCTCTACCTCTGCACCAGCTTCTTTAATAATATCTGAATAATATGCAACGTAGTCAACACCTGTGAATTCGTGCTTGTTTTCACCAAAAAGCTCTCTGTACTTTTCAAGTGAAAGTACATCTGAATAAGGATTGATACCTGCATCATCAAGCTGGTCATAAGTTAAAAGAGAGTTACCAACCTCATCACTTGGGTAGCTAAGCATGAGAACAACTTTTTTTGCACCCATAGCAATACCCTTAAGACAGATAGCAAAACGATTACGTGACAAAATGGGGAAAATAACACCGATTGTATCACCACCGAGTTTAGCTTTAACATCAGCAGCAATATCTTCAACCTTTGCATAGTTACCCTGTGCACGTGCTACGATAGATTCTGTGAGTGATACAACATCACGGTCCCTGAGTTCAAAGCCTTCGCTTTCAGCAGCTTCGATAACACTTGTAACCGTAATATCAACAAGATTATCACCCTCACGGATAATGGGGCAACGAATACCTCTTGAAACTGTACCGACTTTTCTTTCCATAGTAATCTCTCCAATATATAGATTGCCTTACGGCTTGTTTATATTATGGCATAATTGCCTAATTTTCGTATTCAAATTGGTATGGACGGCTCTCATACGAAAGCCGCCCAAAATTGAAATCTTATTTCATCATGCTGGCAACTTCGTCAGCAAAATTGTCTTCTCTTTTTTCAAGACCTTCGCCTTTTTCAAGACGGATAAAGTTAACAACTTTAATATCAGCACCTGTTTTCTTTGCAACATCTGCTACATAACCTGCAACAGAGCCATCGAAAAGATCTGAACGAACGAATGCCTGTTCAAGAAGGCATGTTTCTTTAATCTGCTTCTTGATACGGCCTTCAACTGCACCAGCAAAGATTTTGTTTTCGATATACTCATCTTTACCTGCAATTGCAATCTGTGCAAGTGTAGCAACAGCTTCCTTTGAAAGGAAGTTGAAGAGATAAGGGCTCTTCTTCTGCTCTTCGTAAGCAGCTGCATCTTCTGCACTGAAAAGATTTTCAGCAATTGCCTTCTCAAAGAGTGCATTGAGAATGGGCTTAGGAAGTGATTCGGGCTTGTTAAGTGAGCTGTCAATTGTGATTGACTTCATCTTTGCAAGCTCATCAGCAGAAATTGATTCTTTGCTAAGGTATGAAGGAGTCATAGCTGCAACCTGCATTGCAATATTCTTACCCATAGCAACAAATTCTGCTTTATCTTCAAGGTTTGTTTCAAACTTGACAGCAACACCAACTGCACCGCCGCCGTGGATGTATGTTACAACATCACCTTCAACGATTTCAAAACGACGAATCTTAAGGTTTTCACCGATAACAAGGATAAGGTCGTTAAGGTTTTCTGTAACTGTTCTGTCTGAACCAACGAGAGAAAGGTCAGCAAGAGCTTCAACTGATGCAGGCTTGTTAGCTGCAATTGTTTTAGCAACGTTGAGGCCAAACTCCTGGAACTTTTCGTTCTTACCAACGAAGTCTGTTTCTGAGTTGATTTCAAGAAGAACTGTTACCTTAGCAGCATCATCTGTGTATGCGATGATTGCGCCTTCAGCAGCGATTCTGCTTGCTTTCTTCTCAGAAGCTGCAAGACCTCTTTCACGAAGAATTTCAAAAGCTCTATCCATATCACCGTCAGCTTCTGTAAGTGCCTTTTTGCACTCCATCATACCAACGCCTGTTTTTTCTCTTAAGTTTTTAACATCTAAAGCTGTGAATGCCATAGTTAAAATCCTCCCTTAAGGAATATAATTATTCAGCTGCTTCTTCAGCAACTTCTGCTTCTTCAGCAGCTGTCTGCTCACCCTGACGACCAGCGATGATAGCATCAGCCATTGCACCGGCAATAAGCTTAACTGCACGGATAGCGTCATCATTACCGGGGATTACATAGTCGATTTCGTCGGGGTCACAGTTTGTATCAACGATAGCAACGATCGGAATACCGAGTTTCTTTGCTTCGAGAACTGCAATTTTTTCTTTGCGGGGGTCAACGATGAACATTGCTGCGGGCATCTTCTTCATCTCTGTGATACCACCCATGAATTTTTCAAGCTTTTCTCTTTCAAGGTTGAGCTTGATAACTTCTTTCTTAGGAAGAAGTTCGAATGTACCGTCAGCTTCCATAGCGTTAAGCTGAGCAAGTCTCTTGATTCTCTTCTGGATTGTGTTGAAGTTTGTGAGCATACCACCAAGCCAACGAGCATTTACGAATGACATACCGCAACGCTCTGCTTCTTCTTTGATTGACTCCTGAGCCTGCTTCTTTGTACCAACGAAGAGAACTTCGCCGCCCTCCTGAGCGATCTGGTTGATGAAGGTGTAAGCCTCTTCAAGCTTCTTAACTGTCTTCTGAAGGTCGATGATATAAATACCATTTCTTTCAGTGAAGATGTAAGGAGCCATTTTGGGGTTCCATCTTCTGGTCTGGTGTCCGAAGTGAACACCTGCTTCGAGTAACTGTTTCATTGAAACTACTGACATAATTTTGTCCTCCTTTTTGTTAAACCGCCGCAAGGTTTCGACTCACAGATACCACACAAAATGTGCACACGACACCTGCAATCTACCCCGCGTGAGTTTTTTAACTTGGAAAGTATAGCACCTTTCAACAAAAATTGCAATACTTTTTTGTAAATTATTTTCCGATTTCAAAGCAATATTTATTGTATTTTAAATAAGCTTTTATTTTTTTCATTCGGATTTCTTTAGCATACTTATTCAAAACAAAGCTACCATTATCTCTCATAGAAATAACTTCAAGCTCCTTTGTGCCCACAGGCAAATCCCTCAAAGGCAATCTCATAAGATTTTTAGCCTTGTCGGGAAGTCTGCAAACAGCATACTCCCCGTCAAGGTATTCAACAAATATATCCATTTTATTCCTCGATATTCGTATTAGTATCTGTACCAAAATAATTATGGTTTTCGGCAATGTTAACAGTCGGTTTTTCAGGTTGATTCTGCACAGGTAAATCATCAACAGAAAGCTGTTTAGGTGCATTCATTGATGAATTTGCCTGCATTTCATACCATTGTTCTTTGGTAATAAGCACTTTACGCGGCTTACTTCCCTCAAACGGACCTATAATCCCCTTTTCTGACAACTCATCAACAATACGGGCGGCACGAGCGTAGCCAAGCTTTAATTTGCGTTGAAGAAGTGTTGTAGATGCCATACCAGCCTCAACAACAACCTCGATAGCCTTCGGAATCATTTCATCCTCATAATCAGCACCGCCTGTTTCAACAACAACCTCAGCACCCTTCTTTTTACCACCGCTCTGACTTGCTTTAATTTCAATCTCTTGCATAACAGAGTCGTCGTACTGAACGTCACCCTGTGAGGTAACAAACTCGATAACACGCTCAATTTCATCATCAGAAACATAAGCACCCTGAACACGTACGGGTTTTGAGAGACCAACAGGACAATAAAGCATATCACCATTACCCAGTAGTTTTTCAGCTCCCTGTGTATCTATAATAGTACGAGAGTCAATCTGTGATTTAACTGCAAAAGCAATACGGCTGGGAATATTAGCTTTAATAAGACCGGTGATAACATCAACAGATGGTCTTTGAGTTGCAACAATAAGGTGCATACCCGCAGCACGGGCCTTCTGTGCAAGACGGCATATTGAATCTTCAACCTCATTAGAAGCTGCCATCATAAGGTCAGAAAGCTCATCAATAATGATAACAATCTGTGGCATCTTAGGAAGATTGTTAGATACTGCATATGTATTGTAACCCTGCAAATTACGAACACCATGATCAGCAAAGAGTGCATAACGCTTATCCATCTCTGCAACAGCCCATGAAAGTGCGCCTGCAGCCTTACGAGGATCTGCAACAACGGGCACAAGAAGATGCGGAATTGACTTATATACTGTAAATTCAACCTTCTTAGGGTCAATCATAATAAGTTTGACTTCGTCAGGTGTAGCATTATAAAGCAAACTCATAATCATTGTGTTAAGGCAGACAGACTTACCTGAGCCTGTTGTACCAGCAACAAGTAAGTGTGGCATCTTTGCAAGGTCTGCGCAAGTAACCTCACCCTGAATATCGCGACCAAGCGCAACGTTAAGCCTTGATTTTGAATTACGGAAGGAATCACTATCTATAATTTCGCGGAGTGTAACCATAGCCTTCTCTGCATTAGGAACTTCAATACCAACCGCATTTTTGTTAGGAATAGGTGCCTCAATACGCACACCCGACGCAGCAAGATTCATAGCAATATCATCAGCAAGGGCTGTGATTTTACTGATTTTAACACCTGGCTCAGGCTGAAGTTCAAATCGGGTAACTGAAGGACTCTGACAAATTTCAACTATACGAGTGCCAACACCAAAGCTTGCGAGAGTTTTTACAATTGTTTCTCCCTTTTCGCGAAGCTCATTACCCGTACCCGCCTTTGTGCTTCTTTTGGGTGCATCAAGGCAATCAACTGGTGGAAGCTCATAAGCCTTAACCGGCTCAGGCTGATTATTAATCTCAGCTTCAACAACTACTTCGGCAACGTCATCATCTTCTTCAACAACGCCATCGAAAACCTCACCTGTTGATGAATCAACCTCAAACAAATCATCACCATCAACAAATTCAACAAGCTCAGGTTCATTATTATTTTCATTTATATCGGCAAGTGAAACGTATTCCTCTGGTGATGGTTCATCATTAAAAAGGTCTATAATATCGTCAGCGGTTACGTTTTCGGGCTCTTTATCACCAATAATAGGGTCAACACCGACATCTTCAAAAACCTCATCATCAAGAGGAATATCAAGAAGAACTTGTCCATTGGATGATGCACTGCGATTCTTTTCAGCATTTTTTGCTTTAAGCTCACGTTTTTCGGCACGTTCCTCTTTACTATTTGAATAAGCAACCTTAAAGTCATCCATTTTTTCTTCAGCGTATTCAGAAACAGCTTCAGCAGGCTTTTTTATTGACTGCATAAGCTTAAGGATTGTTGTACCGCTGAATATCATTACAAGAGCAAGCAGTAATATTATTGTAATAACACCTGCCGCAAGTTTGTTAAAGCCGGTAAGGAGCATAGGTATACCGCCGACAAGTGCACCAAACACACCACAGCCATAACGCATACCTGTACCATCATATAATTTAAATGTATTATAGCTTTCACCAACCTGACCCCAAAAATCAAGGTCAGGTTTTGCATTAACAATATGTAAAAAGCCTACAAACAGAGCAAATATAACAAAGCCCTCTGCAACCTTAAACTTATACTTACGAGAATCCTTGCCGATGGCAGCAATAACCGAAACAAAGCAGATGAAAAAAGGTACAATAAACGCAAATGCGCCAAAAAGACCAAAGAAGAAATTTCTTAATGCACCCCATACGCTACCTGCATCGATAAATACTACGGCCATCATAAAAAGTGAAAAGAAAAATCCAATAAAAGCAAATATCTGCTTATGTTCTGAACTAAACAAGGAATTTTTAGTATCGTTTTTATTAACTTGTTTCTTTTGGGTGCTTTTTTTATTCTGTGCAGATTTACTGCTTTGAGCACCTTTCTTTTTTGTCTGTACCAAATCAAAAAACTCCTTTTATTTAACGAAAACTTCGATTGTACCGATTATAGAAACAACCAAGCCTAAAGCAAGGGTGTAATAACCAAAATATTTAAAGAGATTCTTTTTAACAAGAATATCAAGAAGCTTTATTCCTAATATACCAACAACCGCTGATGTGATAACGCCAACGAGAAGCGACGGAACGGGTATGTACTCAACAACCTCCATAGCGTCCTTTATTTCAACAAGTCCGCTTGCAAGTACCGCAGGTATTGAGAGAATAAATGAATACCTGACTGCATCTTTACGAGATATGCGGCAACAAAGTGCAGTTGAAACAGTTGAACCAGAACGTGATATACCCGGGAAGCAAGCAGCAAAGAACTGTGCAACACCGATAAGCAACGCACTTGATGTTGTTACCTTTTGAAATTTTTTTGTTTTTTCTGAAGTAAATGAACCAAGAAGAAGAACAAATCCTGTAATCATAAAGCAGATACCCTCTGCTTTGATGCTATCATCAGAACCAAACACGCCAACAAGATCCATTATATTTTTATCATTACCTACAGGGATGAGTAATACAAGAAGCGGAATGCAAGAAATAACAAACATAAAAAGCATACGCCTTGTAGCAGACATTTTATTGAAATTAAATGTAAATTTCTTTGAAAAAATATCTTTAATAATCAATAAGAACTCTGCAAAAAGCTCATATATTGGTTTATAAAACACAATAAGCACAGCAACAAGAGTACCTATGTGGAGCATAGCAGAAAAAAGTCCTGCAGTTTGTGTTTCGATACCTGCAAAATGAGTAAACAGCGACATGTGACCGCTGCTTGAAACAGGCAAAAATTCAGTTATACCCTGAATCACACCAAGAATAAAAGCTTCTAAAATTTTCATAACTAAACCTCCGTAGAGTTATTATATAAATATTCAAGTGCATCAGCAAGATTACCGATACAGTTAATCAAACCTTCTTCAACAGCGCTTTCACCATCAAGAATAGTACCAAAATCGTTAACAAGCTCTTGGTTATTAAGCATCATTTCCCTGAACCGATCTGGTGAAACGTTAGAATTGCGTGTAACGAAATCAACAACACGCTCCTCCATCCTTTTAAGATAAAGCAAGGTCTGTGGTACACCGAGAACCAGACCATTCATACGAACAGGATGAACCGTCATTGATGCAGTTGGTACAATAAAAGATTTGTTGGTGCTGACAGCAAGCGGAATACCGATAGAGTGGCTACCACCAAGCACAAGCGATGCGGTTGGTTTACGCATACCTGAAATTAACTCGGCAATAGCAAGACCTGCTTCAATATCGCCACCGACAGTATTCAAAATAATCAACAAACCATCAATATTTTCATCTTCCTCAACAGCAACAAGGCGAGGAATAATATGCTCGTATTTGGTTGATTTGGTATTAGGTGGTAAACAGTAATGCCCCTCTACCTGACCAATAATCGTAAGACAATGAATGTACTTACCATTTTTGCAGACAGTTACGCTACCGTCATTTTGAAACGAATCAGGTGTATGCTCTGTTTCATCATTTTCAACAGCCGTTTCTGAAATAGAAGGAGTATCAAAGTTATAAAAAGAATATAAATCATTGTACAAATAATATCACCAAGGTTTATTGTACCCAAAAATCCCCTTATAACTTATTAATAATAGCACATTAAACAAAAAAGTTCAATATTTGTATCATTTAATTTTAATTAAATACATATTATATTATTTATATTCTCGTTGACAAAGACTCTAAAATATATTAAAATACCTTTGTTAAAAATTTGAACAAGTTTTTGGAGGATGTACAAATGGGACTTACTTTATGTGAGAAGATTATTAAAAATCACCTCGTTGATGGTGAATATGCTCCCAGTAATGAGGTTGGCATCAGAATTGACCAGACCCTTACACAGGATGCTACCGGTACAATGGCTTATCTTGAATTAGAGGCTATGGATATTGACAGAGTAAAAACAGAACTCTCTGTTGCATATATTGACCACAACACTCTTCAGACAGGCTTTGAAAATGCTGATGACCATAAATTCATTCAGACAGTATGTAAAAAGCGCGGCGTAAGATATTCACGCCCCGGTAATGGTATTTGCCACCAGGTTCACCTTGAAAGATTCGGTATTCCAGGCAAAACACTTATCGGCTCTGACAGCCATACACCTACAGGCGGCGGACTTGGTATGCTTGCTATGGGTGCAGGTGGTCTTGACGTTGCTGTTGCTATGGGTGGCGGTGCTTACTACATAACTGTTCCAGAAGTAATTAAGGTTAACCTTACAGGTAAGCTTTCACCTTACGTTGCTGCTAAAGATATTATTCTTGAGGTTCTCAGAATACTCAGTGTTAAGGGTGGCGTTGGTAAGGTTATCGAATATGGCGGTGAAGGTGTTAAAACACTTACTGTTCCCGAAAGAGCAACTATCACAAACATGGGTGCAGAGCTTGGTGCTACAACATCAATCTTCCCCTCTGATGAAATCACTTACGACTTTATGAAGGCACAGAGCCGTGAGCAGGATTGGGTTGAGCTTCTTCCTGATGAAGATGCCGAATATTCAAGAGTAATCGATATCGATCTTTGTGCACTCAAGCCCCTTGCTGCAATGCCCCATATGCCTGATAACGTTAAATCTGTTGCAGAAATCGGTCAGATTAAGGTTGACCAGGTTCTTATCGGTTCATGCACAAACTCATCACTCCTTGATATGATGAAGGTTGCTAAAATTCTTAAGGGTAAAAAGGTTCATCCTTCTGTTTCACTCGGTATTGCTCCCGGTTCAAAGCAGGTTCTTAATATGCTTGCCCTTAACGGCGCACTTGCTGATATGATCGATGCTGGTGCACGTATTCTTGAAAGTGCTTGCGGTCCCTGTATTGGTATGGGTCAGTCACCCAAAACAGCAGGTGTTTCACTTCGTACTTTCAACCGTAACTTTGAAGGTCGTAGCGGTACTGCAGATGGTCAGATTTACCTTGTTTCACCCGAAACTGCTGCAATTTCAGCAATAACAGGCGTACTCACAGATGCTACTACATGCACTGACGATATTTCTGTTACACTCCCCAAATCATTCATTATTAATGACAATATGATTGAACTCCCTGCTGAAACTAAAGAAGAAGCAGATGCAGTTGAGGTTTACTACGGTCCCAACATTAAGCCATTCCCAAAAACAAGCCCCCTTGCAGATTCAATCGAGGCTACTGCAGTGCTTAAGATTGAGGATAATATCACTACAGACCACATTATGCCTGCTGGTGCTAAAATCCTTCCCTTCCGTTCAAATATCCCCTACCTTTCACAGTTCTGCTTCCGTCAGTGTGACGAAAACTTTGCAGAGCATTGTAAAGAGGCAGGCTCTTGTATAATTATTGGTGGCAACAACTATGGCCAGGGCTCATCAAGAGAACACGCTGCACTTGTTCCCCTTTACTTAGGCGTTAAAGCTGTTATCACAAAGTCATTTGCACGTATTCACAAAGCAAACCTTGTTAACGCAAGTATTCTTCCCCTTAATTTTGTTGATGCAAATGATTATGATAAAATCTCTGTAGGTGACAAGCTCACTCTCCCTACCATTAAAGCAGAGCTTAAAGCAGGTACACAGATTACACTTAAAAACGAAACCAAAAACGAAGAATACAAGCTTATCTGCGATGTTTCTGAAAGACAGATTGACATACTTACAGCAGGCGGCTTGCTCGATTACACCAAGGAGGAAAACAAATAATGACAGAAGTACAGATTGAAAACGCTCTTGCTAAATTCAAACAGCTCCTTATTGAACAGGACGAGCGTAACCAGAAAATCAAAGCAACAAAGGATTTCAAAGATTTTAAATCTCTTGATAAAATCATCATCGGTGTTTGTGGTGGTGATGGCATTGGTCCGATTATCACAAACGAAGCTGCTAACGTTCTTAAGTTTATTCTTAAGGAAGATGTAGATGCAGGTAAAATTGAATTCAAAAACATTGATGGTCTTACAATTGAAAACCGTGCAAAGGTTATGAAAGCTATTCCTGATAACGTAATGGAAGAGCTTAAGGCTTGTGACGTTATCCTTAAAGGACCCACAACTACTCCTCAGCAGGGTGACGGACTCCCCAACATTGAAAGCGCAAACGTTGCTATGAGAAAGGCTCTTGACCTTTTTGCAAACGTTAGACCCGTTAAAATCCCCGAGGAAGGCATTGACTGGACATTCTTCCGTGAAAACACAGAGGGTGCTTATGCAGTTGGCTCAAAGGGTGTAGACGTTGACGGTGAACTTGCTATGGACTTTGTTGTTACAACAACAGAAGGTACAGAGCGTATCGCAAAGCTTGCATATGAATATGCACGTAACAATAAAAAAGATAGAGTATCAATTATCACAAAGGCAAATATCATCAAAACAACCGATGGTAAATTCCTTAACCTTTGTAAAGAGATTTCAAAGGATTACCCTGAAATCACAACAGATGAATGGTATATTGATATCACAACAGCAAAGCTTATTGACAAAAAGCGCAGAACAGATTTCAAGGTATTTGTTCTTCCTAACCTTTATGGTGATATTATTACTGACGAAGCAGCAGAATTCCAGGGTGGCGTTGGTACAGCAGGTAGTGCAAACATTGGTAAACAGTACGCTATGTTTGAGGCTATTCATGGCTCTGCTCCCCGTATGATTAAAGAAGGTCGCGGTCAGTATGCTGACCCCTGCTCAATGCTCAGAGCAGCTGTTCTTCTTCTTTCACACATCGGCAAACAGGAAGAAGCAGACAAGCTTGAAAAAGCACTTGATATTTGTATGATTACCGAAAAGAAATACACAATCACAGGTCGTGACAATGGTTGCACTTGTGAGGAATTCGGTAACTACGTAATGGAAACACTTAAGACTTTATAATAGGACGGTAAATGATGAAAAATAACAATCACGTTTCTGTACCTGTAATCAAACGATTACCACGTTATCACAGATATCTTGAAGAGCTCAAAAGAATGGGCATTGTGCGAATTTCATCAAAAGAATTATCACAAAGAATGGGTCTTACTGCATCACAAATCCGTCAGGACTTAAACTGCTTTGGCGGATTTGGTCAGCAGGGCTACGGCTACAATATTGAGCAGCTTTATAATGAAATAGGCTCAATATTAGGTATCGACAAAAAATCAAAAGCAATTATGATTGGTGCAGGTAACCTTGGCCATGCAATTGCAACCCACTTAAGATTTGAAAATCGTGGTTTTGATTTAGTTGGAATTTTTGACAACAATCCTCAGGTTGTTGGCTCAAACGTTGGTGGCAGAATCGTTATGGATTCAAAAGACCTTGATGAATTCTGTGAAAAAGAAAAGCCCGTTGTTGCAATCCTTTGCATTCCTGCTGAATACGCTGCAGAAAATGCCGATAAGCTTGTATCACTTGGTATTAAAGGCTTTTGGAATTTCACTCAGTGCGACCTTATGAGCCGTTATGATAACGTTGCAGTCGAAAATGTACATTTAGGCGACTCATTGATGACTCTTTGCTATCAGATAAATAAGCTTTCTGAAACAGGTGTGATAGAAAAATGAAAAAATTAATGGATATCGATATTGTTGATATCGTTCCCTTTACAAAAGGTATTATTGTTGCGCGTAAAGATACTTTACCCAGTGGTACAACCAAAATTTCATTTTTTACTTACGATGTTAAACTGGAAAGACCAACTGCTAGTACACGCGGAGCGTACCTTTTAAATAAATTTGGCGACAATTTTGAAAAGATTGCCGAGCAATTAAGTGACTTCCTTTATTGTAATGCTGCAGTTTTACCCAACAAGCACGTTGCTGTTACATACGCAAGTGGTGAAATGGGTTTATTTAACGATAAAGGTGAGCTTTATTGGACAGGTGATTTGCTTTATAAAGATTGTCCTGTAAGCGGTGTAGCGCCCGAGGGCAAATACATTTGGTGTGTTGTGCCCGATAACAACAGTATCATCCGCTACTCCCCTTCAACTGAAAAAATTGTTTTACGAATCGGTGGAGATACCTCAACAGCATTTCTGAATCCTGTGGCAATCTCTGTTTATGATAATGTTTTATATATATGCAATTACGAATCCTGTAAAATACGTACAGTTAACCTTAAAGATTATACCGTACAGGATTATAAAACTTTTGATGAGCCTGTATACAGATATATACAGACAAATGACAGAGAAATTGTTGAACTTGAATCAGGTGTTTATATGCTTTGATATGTGATTTTTCACAAATATTCACCTATGATTTCTAACAATTAAACTATTTACAAAACCTCAAAAAAATATTACTATTGTATTGTAAAACTTTTAAATCAATCCGTGAATTGATAAGGTTATATTTACAGTAGCAAACCCAGACCTTGTCATATCATGGCAAGGTCTTTTATTGAGGTTAAAAATGAAGTTTAAATCAGAGTTAATGGATGAATCTGCAGTTAACAGAGCGCTTATCCGTATATCACACGAAATAATTGAACGTAACAAAGGTATTGATAATATTGTATTTATTGGTATAAAAACACGGGGTGTTCCCATAGCAGAGGTAATATCTGATAACATACTCAGATTTGAGGGTTGTAAACCTGCTGTTGGTGAGCTTGATATTAATCACTACCGCGATGATTTAACCGAAGCACATATTATGCCTGAGGTTATTAAGCCCGTACTACCCTTTGATGTTACCGGCAAGGACATTGTTCTTGTAGATGACGTTCTTTTTACCGGAAGAACAGTCAGAGCGGCTATCGAGGCAATCTTTAGTTTAGGCAGACCATCAAGCATTCAGCTTGCTATCCTTGTTGACAGAGGTCACCGCGAATTACCTATCAGGGCAGATTACGTTGGTAAAAATGTACCAACATCTGCAAACGAGCTTATTTCAGTTACCCTTAGCTCTTGCGACGAAAAAACCGCAGTTAATTTATATAGTATTTAAGCCTTTATGGCATAAATAAATTTTATGTGGAGGTAAGTTTATGAAACTTATTTACAATGTTGAGGACAAGCCTAAATTCAGTCAAATGCTTGTTTTTGCTTTCCAGCAGTTACTCGCAATCATGGCAGCAACAATAGCTGTACCTGCAATTGTTGGTAACGGAATGACCGCATCTGCCGCATTATTCGGTGCAGGTATCGGTACAATTATTTATCAGCTTTTCACAAAATTCAAAAGCCCTGTTTTCCTTGGTTCATCATTTGCATTTATCGGCTCTATGTTTGCTGCATTCGCAGGTGCTGCAAGTGCACAGATGGGATTCCTTGGAATTATTCTTGGCGCAATTTTTGCAGGTCTTGTATATGTTGTACTCGCAATTATTGTTAAACTTGCAGGTGTTAACTGGATTAATAAATTAATGCCCCCCGTTGTTATAGGACCAACAGTTGCAATTATCGGTCTTTCACTTGCAAGTGCAGCAATTAAAGATACAGTAAGCTATGCTGCCCAGGATGATAATGGTTCATTTATAATGACAACAAACGCTTGGGTATCACTTGTATGTGCTCTTGTCACTTTGTTTGTAGTTGTTATATGCTCAACATACGGCAAAAAAATGGCAAAGCTTATCCCCTTTATTATTGGTATTCTTGCAGGTTACGCAGTTGCAGGTGTATTCACAATTATAGGCGTAACAACAGGCAACGAAGCTCTCATTATTCTTGATCTCGCTCCCTTTAATGCACTTACAGAAAATGGTATTGGTCTTTCAACTTTCTTCCAGGTACCGGAATTCACATTCCTTTCAGGCGTTAAGGAAATCAAAAACCTCGATGCAACATATATCACAACCGTTGCAGTTGCATATATTCCCGTTGCATTTGTTGTGTTTGCTGAGCATATTGCTGACCACAAAAATCTTTCTTCTATCATTGAAAAAGACCTTCTCAAAGAACCCGGTCTTTCAAGAACACTTCTCGGTGATGGTATTGGTTCAATGGTTGGTGCTATATTTGGTGGTTGCCCCAACACAACATATGGTGAATCAGTTGGTTGCGTAGCTATTACCAAAAATGCTTCTGTTGCCACAATCACATGTACAGCAATTATTGCATTGTTAATTTCGTTTATTTCACCTTTTGTTGCATTCCTTGATTCAATACCCGGTTGTGTAATGGGTGGTGTATGCGTAACACTTTACGGTTTTATTGCAGTCAGCGGTCTTAAAATGATTCAGAAAGTAGACCTTGAAGATAACGCAAATCTTTTCACAACATCTGTTATACTCATTGCTGGTATTGGCGGTCTTGCTCTTGCTATCGGCAAAGTAACTCTTACATCAATTGCCTGTGCTCTTATTCTTGGTATTATTGTTAACATCGTCCTTTCAAAGAAAAAAGCAAAATCAACAGAAGAATAATTGACACCAAAATACATTTAATATATAATTAAATAAAATTAAAAAGGCATTACGCTACATCAAGCGTGATGCCTTTATTATAAAGGGTGATACAAATGATTTATAAAGCAGAAAACAATAATTTTACCTTAGCAGTAAAAGAGATGGGCGCTGAATTAAACTCACTTAAATCCAAGAAAAGCGGTTTTGAATTTATTTGGGATGGTAACGAAGAATATTGGTATGGTCAATCACCTATCCTCTTCCCCATTATCGGTAGGTTACTTGATGATAAATACAGACTCAATGGTTGTGAATATACTATGCCAAAGCATGGTATTGTAAGAAAGAAACCTTTTACACTTGTAGAAAGCACGAATGATTCTTTAACCTTTGTACAGACAGATGACGAAGAATCAATTAACATTTATCCATATAAGTTTGAATTAAAGGTTAAATTTACACTTACAGATAACGGACTCGTTGTTGATCACACAGTAACAAACAAAAGCGATTCCGTAATGTATTATTCATTTGGTGCTCACCCCGCATTCAATTGTGAAATTGGTGATTACCTTGAATTCAACAAAGACACTGCACTTACAACAGAAAGAATTGACCACGATTCAATTTTAATCGAGGAAAAATTCCCTGTTGATATGAACGATAATAAAGTTATTATTACCAAAGATATATTCAATGACGATGCTTTAATATTAAGTAACTACAACTCTGATGTTGTTACACTCAAAAGCAATAATCACAATCGTCAGATAAAATTCAACTTCAAATCACCTTTACTTGGTGTATGGGCAAAGCCTGGTGCGCCTTACGTGTGTATTGAGCCTTGGTGGGGCGTTAATGATAATTACGATAAGAAAGACGACTTATCACAAAAACGCGGTATAATGGCACTTGAGCCCTCAAAAAGCGAAACATTCAGTTGGTCTGTTGAAATCACTGAATAACAGTTGACTTATTATAATAATACGGTTAAAATAATATTAAGATATATTGAAAGGATATTTTATTATGAGTGAATTTGAAAACAATAACATCAATGAAGAATATAATCCCGATATTGTTTCTGTTGTAGATGAAAATGGTGAAGAGCACATTTTTGAAGAATTAGACAGAATCGAAACAGACGACGGAAGATTCCTTGCTTTACTCCCTGTTTACGACGATGCAGAAGAAATACTTGATGACAGCGGTGAACTGATTATTCTTTCTGTAGTTGAAGATGCTGATGGTGAAACTTACTTAGAGCCTATCGAAGACGAAGAGCTCTTTGATAAAATAGGCAAAGCTTTTGAAGAGCGTCTTGCTGATCTTTTTGAGTTTGACGAATAAAATCCACGGAATATCTAATACTATTTATCCTGCGGTGTTCGATAAATGCGACTAATACTAACCCTATGTCAATTTAAAGGGAGTCCGGCTTCGGTAGCCTATTGCAGACCTCCCGCGTAAGCGGACGAAGGGAGCGTGAATCTATCGAGAGGACACCCACCTGCTGAAAGCAGGTTACTATTATCGCATCCGGCACAGCGGGGCAAAAAAATAATGCTCGGTTACCTTAGGGTAGCCGAGCTGTTTATTTACCATAAATAATCGGAGTATTCACAAAAAGCAAGCATATCTTTAACTTCAATAACAGTACCATCATCAAGGATAGCTTTGCCATTCCATTTACCAAAAACCTGGTGACATATATTACCAATTATTGCGATTCTGCTTGATGTAAAATTATCATAAGTAGGTGTCATTGTCATTTCAAATCTGCCGTCATTAGAGGTAAACACCCAAGGTTTCATAACATCTTTTTCATCATGTTTTAAATATACCTCCTCAATTTTATGGGCAACTCCATCATAAAAAAGCATATTTTCAGTAGCATTAGACATATCGCCAAAGCCCCAACCAATTTCGAATCCAAAAATGTGACCATCGGGTAAACGACAACTACCGTTACCCCAATGCCATTTTGTAGCGTATGGCCAAACACCCCTGCCCCAATCAAGAACACCAAATGTGTTATCTTTTTTAAATTCTTTAATGATTTCACCATCGGCTTTGATGTAACCAGATGTTATCATAGAATTTGTCTTTTGATTATGATAAAAATATTTATTCTTTTTGAATGGTACAGCAAGAACAAGACTCTGTAATTCAGGTGGACATTCTAGCTCAAACTTCATTTCGTATTGTGTTTCGCCTTTTTTGAATTCTACAGATAGTGTTCTTATATTATTATCATAAAGAATTTTTGCATGAACAACACCATCATTAAAAGAAACAACATGTGGTTTGTTCGTATTTTCCTCAAGACCAATAACACCATTTGTAAATAACGTTGCGCCGATTTTTTCTAATCGCTCACCTGTTTCGCGATTAAACATAGAAAAGCAAAACGAACCGACAAAAGAAACGTCAAAAATATTAAAGTGTATTGTATGTGTATCATCAGATATCTGATAATAATCCCACTCTTTTATGCGACCCTTACGTGCTTTTATATCAGAGCGTTTGTACACATATCGGTTATATTCACAATAACCTGGTTTTAAAACATTACCGCTTTCATCTAAAAGACGTGTTTTTTCTGAAATATAGACTTGTTCCATACTTAATTATCCTTTAAATTTTAAAAGCATCGAAAACAAAAAGTAATCGATGCTTTTTAATAATTTTATTGTGCAGCAGAAGCCTTCTGTTTTTCTCTGTATTCCTTACGGATAGCCTCAGCCTGTGCCTCCATCTCTGCGATTTCGAGCTTACGCTTTGCAATACGCTCAACATACTCAGAAACATCTTTATACTTAACAGGTACATTTTTCTTTTTAATAAGCACATTAACAAAAATAATTGCAGCAAAACCAAGAATTGCAAGAAATGCGCCAAAACTAAGGTTACCTGCATACATCTCACCAAACTGTTTTGTAAGCTGTGAGTTAAGCACAAGGAAAGAAACGATACTGATAATCGTAAAAGCAATACCACAAGATGAAAGTTTAACATTTCTCTTGAAGCCCTTTGGTGAACAAGAAACCGAAACAAAGGGAATGTTAAGAATACCAAATATTGCTGCAACGAAAATTGAAAGTATTGATACGAAGTATAAAACCATTGCAGAGGTAGGTATAACAGAAAGGATACCAAATTCCATCTTTGCAATAACATCCATTGCAAGGTTAAGGATAGAAATATCAGAATCTATTGAATTAAACGGGATATCTGCCCTTATGTGAACAAGAGGAAGGAAAAGCATACCGATAGGTACAAATAAAAGAATCAATCTGAGAATTGAAAGCTTTGTACCAGCAAAAGCAAACTTCACTCTATCAATTTTGGGCTGTAATTTGATGTACTCCTCTTCAGCTTTATCAGCATCAGCAGCAAGGCGCTCTTGCTGATTAAAGTAAATAAGATTAACACCACATTCAGGACACTCTGCTTTAAGATCGAAAATCCTGAGTTTGTAACCACACTTTGGACAGTTAGCCATAAAATCTCCTACCTATCAAGAAATATTACAATATTATTATGAATTATATCATAATAATTCCATATTTTCAATAAAAATTCAATATTTATATAAAAATAATTGTAAATATTTATTTTTTTGCCAAAGCAATCTTTGCCTTTGCAACAATATTATCTGCATCAAGACCAAAAATGTGAAGAAGCTCTACAGCAGGACCTGATTTACCAAATGTATCTTCAACACCAACCTTAACAACAGGTACAGGGCACTCTGCACAAACAGCATCACAAACAGCATCACCAAGACCACCAATAACATTATGCTCTTCAGCAGTAACGATACAGCCTGTTTTTTTAGCAGCAGCAACAACTGCAGCTTTATCAAGGGGCTTGATTGTATGCATATTAATAAGCTCTACTGAGATACCTTCTGCTTCAAGTATTTTACTTGCTTCGATAGCCTCATTAACCATTAAGCCTGTTGCGATAATAGTTACATCTGTACCCTCTTTAAGAGTAACTGCCTTGCCGATTTCAAACTTGTAATCTTCGTCGAAAACTCTCGGTACAGCAAGTCTGCCAAATCGCATATACACAGGACCATCGTGCTCTGCAGCAGCAAAAACTGCAGCACGTGCTTCAATATCATCTGCTGGGTTAATAATAACCATACCGGGAATTGAACGCATAAGAGCGATATCTTCGCAGCACTGGTGACTTGCACCATCTTCACCAACAGAAATACCTGCATGAGTAGCACCGATTTTAACATTAAGGTGAGGATAACCGATAGTATTTCTTACCTGTTCAAAAGCACGACCGGCTGAGAACATTGCAAAAGAGCTTGCGAATACTGTATAGCCTGTTGTTGCAAGACCACCTGCAACACCCATCATGTTACCTTCTGCGATACCTGTATCAAAGAATCTTTCGGGGAAAGCCTTTTTAAATGCACCGGTTTTTGTAGCGGCAGCAAGGTCAGCATCAAGAACAACAACCTTATCATTTTTTTCACCAAGCTCAACAAGAGCTTTACCATAAGCGTCACGTGTAGCAACTTTAATTACATCTGCCATCATTAACCCTCCAATCCGTTAAGAACTTCTTCAAGCTCTTTCATTGCATCTGCATACTGCTCTGCATTAGGTGCAGAACCATGCCAATTAACCTGATTTTCCATAAATGAAACGCCCTTGCCTTTAATTGTTGTAGCAATAATAGCTGTTGGCTTACCCTTACAAGCGCGAGCAGCAGCAAGTGCATTTTCAATATCATCATAAGAATGACCGTCAATCTCAATTACATTCCAGCCAAACGCTGCAAACTTTTCAGGAATAGGATAAGGTGAGTTAACCTCTTCAACAGTACCATCAATCTGAAGATTGTTGTTGTCAACAAAAGCAACAAGGTTGTCAAGCTTTTTAGCTGCAGCATACATAGCAGCCTCCCATACCTGACCTT
>JAZQRX010000046.1:0-15935 GCA_045629785.1 Acutalibacteraceae bacterium
TGAGAATGGCGATGTTATCTTCATCGAAAAGCTCGAAGTTGAAGCTGATTCCACTATAACCTTCGATAAGGTTATCGCAGTCGGTGCAGACGATGGCATCAAGGTTGGTGCTCCCTATGTTGACGGTGCTTCTGTTAGCGCTAAAGTTCTTAAGAACGGCAAGGGCAAGAAAATCGTTGTTGCAACCTACAAACCCAAAAAGAATGAAAAGCGCAAAATGGGTCACAGACAGCCCTACACAAAGGTTGAGATTTCAGGTATCAACGCTTAATCAATGATTAAGGCAAAGTTTTTTCATTCAAGCGGTGTTCCTTCAGGTTTTCACATAAGCGGTCATTCAGGCTATGCCACACACGGTGAAGATATCGTTTGTGCATCAGTTTCATCAGCAGCATATATGGTTGCCAACACCATTACAGAAATAATGGGGGTTGAGGCAGACATTACTGTTGACGATAATGGTTCAATGACACTTTACGTAACTGAAAAGAACGCACACAAAACAAAAGATATATTGCAGGGCCTTGAGCTACATTTAACAGAGCTCAGCAAGCAATATCCCAAAAATGTTACGATAACTATTACGGAGGTGTAACGAATGCTTAAGATCAACATCCAGTTATTTGCTCATAAAAAAGGTATGGGTTCAACCCGTAACGGCCGTGATTCAGAGTCAAAAAGACTCGGCGCAAAAAGAGCAGACGGCCAGCACGTTCTTGCAGGTAACATCCTTGTAAGACAGAGAGGCACAAAGATTCATCCCGGCACAAACGTAGGCAAGGGTAAAGACGATACTCTCTTTGCACTTGTTGACGGTCAGGTTCGTTTCGAGCGCCTTGGTAGAGACAGAAAGAAAGTTTCTGTTTACCCCGTTGAGCAGTAATTAATGCTAAACATTCAGTTAACTCCCTACCCGATTGGGTAGGGAGTTTTATTTTTGCATAAAGAAAATATACTATACCATAATATATATAATATGCCAATCAACAATTACAAGCTTAATTAACAAAGAATTCACAAATTATTTTTGCCAAATAGTTGACAAATACTGTTTTGTGGAGTATATTATTAACAGAGTTAGCACTCACTCACAAAGAGTGCTAACGGGTGCTAAAGATAAAGAAAGGTGTGAAGAGCGTGTCAGCACTTACCGACCGCAAGAAACAAATTCTTGCAATCATCACAGAGCGCTACATTGCCACAGCCGAGCCTGTAGGTTCAAAAGCAATCTGTGCGCACATGGGCAACGCAGTCTCTTCCGCCACTATCCGTAACGATATGGCAGACCTTGTTGAGCTTGGTTTGTTAGAGCAGCCACACACCTCTGCAGGCAGAGTCCCCTCTCAGGCAGGTTACAGATATTATGTCGATAACCTTATGACAAGCTACGAGTTAGGCATTGACGAGCAAGAGCGTATTAAAATATGGCTACAATCATTCTCAGGCGAGCCTGATAAACTGCTTGAAAAAGCAGGTAGCATTCTGGCAGAGCTCACAAACTGTGTTGCGGTTTCATCATCACCGTCAGATGACGAGGCATTTATTCGTCGCATAGAGTTAGTACCCTTAAGTGACCACACCGCTATGATTGTTCTTTTGGCAACATCAGGTATTCTGAAAAGCGCAGTTGTACGGTGCGAGGCAGAAATTAATGTTGAAATAGCAGAAATCTTTTATAATATCTGCCAGACATATTTCACCGGCAGAAACGTTTCTGACATAACACTCACATTCATACAGACTCTGGTTGCTTCGCTTGGTGATAAGGTATTTATTATGTCACCCTTCCTTTGTGCAATATCTGACCTTTGTAGTGCTGTTAAAACAACTGAGCTTCACCTTAAGGGTCAGAACAATATATTAAATCACACAGAGCTTTCTGAAGATGCTTTCAGACTTATGGACTTTATGCACAGAGGCACACCACTTGAGTCTATAATAAATTCACAAAAGAAGCCTCTTAATATTGCCATAGGCACAGAAAACCCTTACAGAGAGCTTCGTAACAGCACAACAATCTTTTCAAAATATTCAGTTGGCGAAAGGGACAGTGGTTCAATCGGCATTATCGGCCCTACAAGGCTTGACTATGCAAGGCTTATTTCAACAATCCGTTACCTTGCAGGTGTTATAGGCACAATGCTAACTGAAACCTTGGATGAATAGGAGATAAATTATGGCTACAGAAAATCAGAACCCTGAAATTCAGGAAGAGGTAGTTGAAAAAGAGGCTACCCCTAAAAAAGAAAAGAAAAAACGCTCTGAGAAAAAAAGTGAAGTTGAAGCACTCAAATCAGAAATTGCAGCTCTCAAGGACACTCATTTAAGAACACTTGCAGAGTATGACAACTTCCGCAAACGCTCACAGCGCGAAAAAGAGGCAACTTACGCAGATGCCAAAGCAAATACGTTAAAAATGCTGTTACCTGTCCTTGATAATTTTGACAGAGCAGCTGATAATAAAACCGATGACATCGAGGTCTACCGCAAGGGTATTGAGATGACACTTACTCAGCTTGGTGAAATCCTTAAAAACCTTGAGGTTGAATCATTTGGTGAAGTTGGTGATGAATTCGACCCCAACATTCACAGCGCAGTAATGACTGTTGAAAACCCCGACCTTCCCGAAAACAGCGTAGCAGGTGTTTTTGAAAAAGGTTATAAAATGGGCGACAGAATTCTCAGATTTGCAACCGTACAGGTTACAAACTAAAAAGCAAAACAAAAATACTTAATTATACATGGAGGTAATTAATCATGGCAAAAACAATTGGTATTGACTTAGGTACAACAAACTCATGCGTAGCAGTTATCGAAGGCGGTGAGCCCGTAGTTATTGCTAACGTTGAAGGCAACAGAACAACTCCCTCAGTAGTAGGTTTTTCAAAATCAGGTGAAAGACTTGTTGGTCAGGTTGCAAAGCGTCAGGCTGTTCAGAATCCTGCAAGAACAATTTCATCAATCAAAAGAGAAATGGGTTCAAACTACAAGGTAACAATCGATGACAAATCTTACACTCCCCAGGAAATTTCTGCAATGATTCTTTCAAAGCTTAAAGCAGACGCAGAAAGCTACCTTGGTGATAAGGTTACAGAGGCTGTTATTACTGTTTCTGCTTATTTCACAGACGCACAGCGTCAGGCAACAAAGGACGCAGGTAAGATTGCAGGTCTTGAAGTAAAGCGTATCGTTAACGAGCCCACAGCAGCTGCACTTGCTTACGGTATTGATAAAGAAGCTGACCAGAAGGTTATGGTTTATGACCTTGGCGGTGGTACTTTCGACGTTTCAATTATCGAAATGGGTGACGGCGTTCAGGAGGTTAAGGCTACTGCAGGTAACAACCGCCTCGGTGGTGACGACTTCGACCAGCGCATCATCAACTGGCTTGTTCAGGAATTCAAGAAAGAAACAGGCACAGACCTTTCAACTGATAAAATGGCTATGCAGAGACTTAAAGAAGCTGCAGAAAAAGCAAAAATCGAGCTTTCAGGCGTTACATCATCTGCAATCAACCTTCCCTTCATCACTATGACTGAAGCAGGTGGCCCCCTTCACCTTGATACAACTCTTACAAGAGCAAAATTCAACGAGCTTACAGCAGACCTTGTTGAAGCTACAATGGGACCCGTACGTCAGGCAATTGCTGATTCAGGCTTCAGCGTAAACGAAATCAATAAGGTTCTTATGGTTGGTGGTTCATCAAGAATCCCTGCAGTTCAGGACGCTGTTAAATCATACACAGGCAAAGAACCCTTCAAGGGCATCAACCCCGACGAGTGCGTTGCTATCGGTGCTGCACTTCAGGCAGGTGTTCTCGGCGGTGACGTTGAAGGTCTCCTCCTTCTTGACGTTACTCCCCTTTCACTCGGTATCGAAACACTCGGTAACGTTTGCACAAAGATTATCGAAAGAAATACAACCATCCCCACAAAGAAGAGCCAGATTTTCTCAACTGCTGCAGATAACCAGACATCAGTTGAAGTTCACGTTCTTCAGGGTGAAAGAGAATTTGCAAAGGACAACAAGACTCTTGGTCTCTTCCACCTTGACGGTATCCTTCCTGCACGTCGCGGTACACCTCAGATCGAAGTAACCTTTGACATTGATGCTAACGGTATCGTTCATGTTTCCGCAAAGGATCTTGGCACAGGCAAGGAGCAGTCAATTTCAATCACATCTTCAACAAATATGAGCAAGGATGACATCGAGCGCGCTGTTAAAGAAGCTGAGCAGTTTGCTGAAGAGGATAAAAAGCGTAAAGAAGAGGTTGATACTCGTAACGCTGCAGATCAGATGGTATTCCAGTGCGAAAAGCTTCTTGCAGACAATGGCGATAAATTTGACGAAGCAGATAAAAACGAAATCAACGCTAAGATCGATGACCTCAAGGAAGCTCTTAAGGGCGATAACATTGATGCTATCAAGGATAAGCAGGAAGCTCTTACAAAGAAATTCTACGAAATTTCTGAGAAGCTTTATCAGGCTGCAGGCGGTGCACAGGGCTTTGACCCATCAGCAGCAGGCTTTGACCCCAATGCTGCAGCAGGTGCACAGGATGGCTACACAGAAGCTCCCTTCACAGACGTTGAATAATTATTAAACCACAAATTGCTAAAGACGGTACCCACAGGGCGCCGTCTTTAGACCGATTATTCCTACGAGAAAGGAGTGTCAAGGCATTGACCTTGACATCTAAAAATGGCAGATAAACGCGATTATTACGAGGTGTTAGGTGTTGACAAAAACGCCTCACCCGATGAATTAAAAAAAGCATATCGTCAACTGGCAAAAAAATATCACCCCGACCTTAACCCGGATAATAAAGAGGCTGAAGCAAAATTCAAAGAAGCCAACGAGGCTTACGAAATTCTTTCAAACCCTGAAAAGAAAGAAAAATACGACCGTTTTGGCTTTGCCGGTGTTGACCCAAGCTATGGCGGTGGTCCCGGTGGTGGCTTTGGCGGTTTCGGTGACGGTATGGAGTTTGACCTTGGCGACATATTCGGCTCTATCTTTGGCGGAGGCGGCTTTGGTGGCTTTGGTGGCTTTGGCGGTGGTTCACGCTCTAACCCCAACGCTCCCCGTCGCGGTAGTGACATACAAACTTCAGTTGTACTTACATTTGAAGAAGCAGCAAAGGGCTGTACCAAAAAGGTTGATTTCCAGAAAATTGAGCTTTGCGATGAATGTGGCGGTAGCGGTGCAGCAAAAGGCACCACACCACAAACCTGCCCCGAGTGTAACGGCAGAGGTCAGGTAAACGTACAACAGCGCACACCCTTTGGTACAATAAGCACTTCAAAGACATGTCAGCGTTGTGGTGGTAAGGGCACGTTTAACCCCACCCCCTGTTCACGTTGTAAGGGTGCAGGTAGAATCAGAAAAACCTATACTAAGGATATTACTATCCCTGCAGGTGTTGACGATGGTCAGATTTATCCTGCACGTGGTGAGGGTAACCATGGTGTAAATGGTGGTCCTCCCGGTGACCTTAAGATTGTTATCAACGTAAAGCCTCATCCCTTCTTTGAACGTGATGGCTACAACGTTTGGTATGAAATGAAGATTTCATATATGCAGGCAGTATTAGGTGACAAATTAAGAGTGCCCACACTTGATGGTAACGTTGAGTACGAGCTTCCTGCAGGTACACAGCCCGAAACAGTTTTCAAGCTTAAGGGCAGAGGTATACCGGTGCTTAACTCCACACGACGCGGTGACCAGCTTGTAAAGGTTACTGTTGACGTGCCACGTAACCTTACGGAAGAGCAAAAGACAGCCTTGCTTAAATTTAACGAGGCTATGGGCAACAACCCTATTCAACCTGAGGAAAAACGTGGTTTCTTCGGCGGTAAAAAGAAGAAATAAAAATTACACCCCACAAGACCGAACATTCAGTCTTGTGGGGTGCGTTTTTGTATTTAATAATAGTCGTTAGGGTTATGAGGTCTTCCACTCATTTTCACCGAGTATTTTTCGCTCTCTGCCTTATTATTATATGCAGTAACAGCATACAGACAACCATCCATTTCATATTTAAAACCATAATCTACATATCGGGTTGTTGAATTAGATGATATCTTGGCTATACGTTTCCATCCACTCTCATCGTTTAACCGCCTATAAACATAATAGCCTTTAGCACAACTTACTTTTTCCCAACTAAGATAAACATCTTCATTAATTACATCAACTCTGCTTTCAGTAATTTTTGGTGCGTTAAGGCAATACATTGACGGGCCGTCGTTTCTGTATGCACTCATAACAGAACCATTCACAGCACGTACAGTATATGAATATGTTTTTCCGCTTTCAACCCTGTCATCCTCATACCATATTCTGCCATTATCAATAGTTGTAACATAAACCCAGCTTCCGCCCACAACCTTACGGTATAATCTATAGCCAGTGGCACCCGTCACACGGGTCCAGCTAACATCAAAGCCATCCTCAATACGCTTAATGCTTTTTATTTGCGGTGCATACAATCTTATTGTTGTCATACCGACACTGTCATAACCGCCATAATATCCGCTGCCCATAGGCATAATGGTATATGTGAAATTATAACCCGTAGCCACGCGTGTATCCTTGTAAGAGGTTTTATTTAATGTAGCCATATACTGCCACTTAGACGCATTACCGATTTTACGGTAAACCCTGTACGCTACCGCGCCCTTAACAGGCTCCCAGGCGACATTCAGACCATCAATATCATTAACTACTGATTTCACCTTTGCAGCCTGAAGGCACTTAACGAGAAGCCCGCTTTCAAATCCACTGTAGCCCAAAGCATTTGTAGCACGAACAGTATATTTATAAAACTTGCCACTCTCAACATTGTTATCAATATAAGATGTTTCACTTGTTGTGCCAATGTATGTCCAGCTTTTATCACCACCGGCTCGTCTATACACTCGATATTCAGTAGCACCTACCGTTTCGGCCCAGTTCACCTTTATGGATGTACCAAGATTATAAACACCGGTAAGGTGAGGTGTTGTGGGTGCTTTATCTACAACATAAACTGGAACCTGAACTGTTTTTTGGAAGCAAATCAATTTAACATATTGCTTGCCTGCCGTCCAAGGGTTCTTGTTTTGCTCATCAACAAACTTAAGTGCGTTATTGTTAATTTTATAAGAACCTGTAACGAACTCTTTTCCGTTGTAAATATATTCGTATTCCTTTGAATACTGCCTTAACAGGATTTTGTCACCCTTAACGAAACCACGGTATGAGTAATGGAAATACTCAACATCTTCCCCTTTTTCGTTTTTGCGAGTCTTTACAAAGCCATCCTTATTTGCAATAACAGTAAAGCCCTTTACAGGTACAAACTCAAATCTGCCAAGCTCAGCTGCCCAAAAACCAACTGCGCAAGTAGTTTGAGCACCTTTATATTTAATGATAAAATAACTTGTATCCTCAATCATTGTATCGTCTAATCCGATATCTTCATTCGCTAATGTGGTACCAGCATTATCTGTAAACACTCCATTTTTGCAAGTGTATTTTACATTTGAGCCGTCACTATATGTAACTGTCAAAGTGTTACCATCCTGCCAGAATTTTTCAGTTACATTGTAACCAAAATACTCTATGGTAACACCTGTTGCAGGATCGTACCTTTCAACATCCGCCTTTTCAGTTTCTTTAATAAAAGTTATCCTCTCTTTGGGAGTGAATTTTATTGCTTTTACATTATTCTGTGCATAAGCAATAATTCCTGAAGATGCAAAAATTGACAATATAGTACACAATACTAAAATGTAGCTTATTGTTTTTTTCATAAATATTCTCCTTTGTATCATTTTATATTTATTGTATAATAAATACATAATAAACACAAGGGCAAGTTTCTCGGCTTATTATGTCTTATATACATATGACAAAAAATGCAAAAACTGACACTTTATTTAAAACTTTTTTTATGTTATACTTTTGTGCATAAGGGTGGTGGATTATGGCTGACGAAGCACAGATATTAAAAAACAGATTCAAAGAGCTTTCAAATCGCTCACAGAATCGCAATATTTATACCTACAGCGATTTTCTTAATATGCATGAGCAGACCTTACTCCACCAGGAAATAAAGTTTGGCTTTACACTTTACGGCGGTTATGAGGATGCAGAGCGTAAAATCGTATGCTTTGGTAACGAAAACGATTTTGGTTATGCGCCACAACCGCCTTTGGCAATCTTATTGGTTGCCCCCTTATCAGCAAAATTCTCTGACGACCTGACCCACCGGGATTTTTTAGGCTCAATTTTAGGTCTTGGAATAAAAAGAGAAACTATCGGTGATATAATAATCAGTAATAATAAAGGCTACGTTATCTGCCTTGATAGTATTGCCCCGTATATCATTGATAACCTTACAAAGGTCCGTCACACAAGCGTATACTGTGAAAAGTGCGATTCATTACCAACAGATGCCCTCCCCGAACCTACAGAAAAAATGGTAATTGTATCATCATTGAGGTTAGACGGAATCATTTCTGCCGTTTACAATCTTTCACGCAGTAAAAGCTCTGCACTCATTGACGGAGAGCGTGTTTTTATAAACGGAAAGCTGACAACAAATAACTCTATCCCCCTTAAAGAAAATGACATTATATCTGTACGAGGGCAAGGCAGATTCAGATTCAAAGAAATTTCAGGTGACACCCGTAAGGGCAGAATCAGAATTTTATGTGATGTATATTAGAAAGGATGTTTTTATATGAGAACAATGAAGCTTGGCAAAAGCGGTGTAGATGTACCCGTTATTGCAGTTGGATGTATGCGAATGGCAGATAAATCTATTGATGAAGCAAAGGCATTTTTAGATACAGCTATGAATGCAGGTCTTAACTTCTTTGACCACGCAGACCTTTATGGCGGTGGCAAAAGCGAAGATGTTTTTGCAAAGGCTATCGGTATGAATGATGACGTGCGCGAGAAGATTATTTTACAATCAAAGTGTGGCATTTGCCCCGGCAAGGTTATGTTTGATTTCTCTAAAGAGCATATCCTTGAATCAACTGAGGGCTGCCTTAAAAGATTAAAAACAGATTATCTTGACTTCCTTCTCCTTCATCGTCCCGATACACTTTATGAGCCCGAAGAGGTTGCAGAGGCTTTTGCAATACTCAAAGAAAGCGGCAAGGTAAAGCATTTTGGTGTATCAAACCAGAATCCTATGCAGATTCGTCTTTTGCAGAAATATCTTGGTGAAGAACCCATTTGTGCTGACCAGTTACAGTTCAGCATTACTGATTGTCATATCGTAAAACAGGGTCTTTACGTTAATATGCGTGAGGATAACGCAATTGACCGTGACGGTGGCATACTTGAATTCTGCCGCTACGAGGATATCACAATTCAGGCGTGGTCACCCTTCCAGTATGGTTTCTTTGAGGGTGTTTACGTTGATAACCCCGATTTCCCTGAAATCAATGCAAAGCTACAAGAGTTAGCTGATAAATACGGTGTTACAAAAAACACTATTGTTATGGCATGGATTCTTCGTCATCCTGCAAAAATGCAGCCTCTTACAGGCACAATGAACTCCGAAAGATTACTTGAATGTGCCGCTGCAGCAGATATCACCATTACAAAACAGGAATGGTACGAAATCTTTTCAAGTGCAGGTAACGTTATTCCGTAAGCATAAAATGCAAAATACAGAATGCAGAATGCAAAATTAAAGGAACGCTTCGCGTTGATTATAATCCGCGCTTGCGCCCTTAATTTTGAATTTTAAATTTATAATTTTAAATTAAAAAATGCAGTCCGTTAGGACTCCATTTTTGTTATATCTTTCTAACCTTTATAATATCTTCGTTAGCATTAAGAGCATTTATAACTACATCGGGGATTGAATCTGCCACAACAAGTGTATAAGCATAATCGCCCTTTGCCTTTGAATTGAAGCCCTTTGTTTCAACACCGTTCTTCATAAATGCACCAAGAACGTCGTTCATAACGTTAAGTGAATTGTTGTGAATAACAGCAACTCTTTCGCCCTCTGCATCAATTTCAACGTTGGGGAAGTTAACAGAGTTTTTGATGTTACCCTTTTCAAGGTATTCGCGGATTTCTACAGCAGCCATATATGCGCAGTTCTCTTCACTTTCAGGTGTTGAAGCACCAAGGTGAGGAAGCGCTGTAACACCGGGAAGACCGATAACCTCATCTGAGGGGAAGTCTGTTACATATGCCGCAACCTTACCGCCTTCAATAGCTGCTGCAAGGTCAGCGCCCTTAACAAGCTCACCACGTGCAAAGTTAAGAATACGTACACCGTCTTTCATCTTTGCAATAGTGTCTGCATTTATCATACCCTTTGTATCTGCCACACAAGGAAGATGAAGTGTAATATAATCAGCCTTTTCATATACCTCGTCAAGTGTGTCAACATACTCTGTATCCGCAGGGAGGTCACCCTTAAGCTCCATATTGAAGTAGGGATCGTAGCCCACAATCTTCATACCAAGAGCGTTAGCAGCAACTGCTACCATTCTACCGATTGCACCAAGACCAATAACACCAAGTGTTTTACCAAGGATTTCAGGACCTGCAAACTGTGATTTGCCTTTTTCAACAAGCTTGCCTACGTTATCACCCTCACCCTTAAGTGTTTTACACCAGTCATAAGCTGCTGCAACCTTACGTGATGAAAGCATAAGACCACCAATAACAAGCTCTTTAACGGCATTAGCATTTGCACCGGGAGTGTTGAAAACAACAATACCCTTTTTTGTGCATTCGTCAACGGGAATATTATTTACGCCTGCACCTGCACGTGCAACTGCAAGAGTTTTGTCAGAAAAATCATATTCGTGCATTGATGCTGAACGAACGATGATACCATCGGGGCAATCACAACAATCTGTAACTGCATATTTATCGTCAAGCTCTTTAAGACCAATCTGAGAAATCTTATTTAATGTAAGAATATCGTACATTTTAAAATCCCCCTTATGAATTTGCTTTTTCAAAGTCAGCCATAAACTGAACTAACTTTTCAACACCCTCAATGGGCATAGCGTTATAGATTGAAGCGCGCATACCGCCAACTGAACGGTGACCCTTAAGGTTTACAAGGCCAGCTGCAGTTGCTTCTTTAACAAACTTAGCGTTAAGCTCGTCATCACCTGTAACAAAGGGTACGTTCATAAGTGAACGGTCCTCAGCCACAACTGTACCCTTGAACATTTCGCTGTTGTCAAGGAAGTCATAAAGCATAGCAGCCTTTTTACGGTTGCGCTCACCCATAGCCTCAAGACCACCGAGTGACTTGATCCACTCAAGCACAAGCTTACAGATATAAATTGTATAGCAGGGTGGTGTGTTATAGAGTGAATTATTGTCAGCGTGAATCTGATAGTCAAGCATTGCAGGTGTAATATCACGTGCATTACCAAGCATATCCTCACGGATGATTGCAATTGTAAGACCTGCAGGAGCAACGTTTTTCTGTGCACCGCCGTAAACCATAGCAAACTTTGAAATATCAAGAGGCTCTGAAAGGAAACAGCTTGAAATATCTGCAATAAGCGGAATATCACCTGTATCAGGGAGTTCATGGTAAACTGTACCATAAATTGTGTTGTTCATACAGATGTAAACATAGTCTGCATCAGGACGGAAGCTTTCTTTTGTTGTCGCAGGAATGTATGAGAATGTTTTATCAGCAGATGATGCTACTGCCTGTACGTCACCATACTTCTGTGCTTCAGCGTAAGCTTTTTTTGCCCACTGACCTGAAATTATGTAATCTGCCTTACCACTTTTGTTCATAAAATTCAATGGAATTGCTGCAAACTGAGTTGATGCACCACCCTGAAGGAAAAGCACCTTATAGTTTTCGGGAATGTTCATTAATTCTCTGAGGAGTGACTCAGCCTCTTTAATGATTTTTTCAAACTCTTTTGATCGGTGGGACATCTCCATAACAGACTGGCCTGAACCCTCACAGTCAAGCATCTCTGCAGCAGCTCTTTTCAATACGTCCTCAGGGAGCATTGAAGGACCTGCAGAAAAGTTATATACTCTGCTCATATTATTAACCCCTTTCATAGGCTATAAAATAAAATAATTAACATACATTATAAAACTATATTTTTCAATTTTCAAGTAATTTCAGCATATTTTTAATATTTTTGATAGTTTTTTCACAAAGAAATTGAAAACGACCCCACATAAACCGAAAACAACCCATTTTAAAATATATTCAACTGATAACAAAAATAAAAGGAACTATGAAAAATTTTCACAGTTCCTTTTTCTTTAAAGTAAATTAGTATAAATACGATGCGTTTACCCAACCATAAGTACCACCATAGTATACGTAAGCCCATGAGTATGAAGAATCATAATAGTTGATATAAACTGTTGTTCCGTTAGGTATGTTACCTACCCTGCTGCTACTCTTTGAGGGACCACTACGCATATTAAGTCCACCATCTGCGCTTACAGTTGCATAACCTATACCGCTGCTGCTATATGTTGATGGCTTATATGATACAAGGTAGTTTGCATTTGCCCAACCGGTATATCCATTGTAGTTTACATAAACCCAATCTGAATAGTATGGTGATTTACCTATAACTGTAACATAAGCACCATTAGGCATTGTACCGTACAGCACAGATGATGCATATGTGCTTGGTAATGCTCTAAGGTAAAGTCCGCCACCTGCTTTAACGTATCTGCCGTAAGAGCTTACGCTGATAACCTCACCGCTTACGCCCGGATTAACGTACTGCTGCTGTGTCTGACCCGGTGTTACTGCACCTGTATTTGCAGGTTCAGGCTTTACAACAGACTTAAGCTTAAGTGTGTTACCTGTTATTGTGTATGTAAATGTAATTTTACCTAAAAGGCTTTTGTTAATCTGTAAGCCTGAAATAACACTATCAAAGTTAACGCCTGTACCAGGTGTTACTGTACCTGCGCTGAGCCATGTACCGGTTGCTTCGTCATACACTGCCTGTGATCCGTTATCACATTTTACAACGTTAGCCTCAATTACGTAATCAGTACCCTTCAACGTGCAGGAAACAACACTACCGTAATAAAGTGCATCAGGCACAGAAACAGGCTCTTCATTATAAACAAGGTAGCCCGATGCTGTAACCATTGATGTTGCACTTGCAAGGTCACTTACCTTGTAAACGTCTTTACCAAAAATACCATCAAGCTTTGCCTGAACATCTGAAGCCTTAAATACAGACCATGTATATACGCCTGAAACAACAATTTTATCGTGCTCTGCCTGTGTCATAATGTCACTTGCCTTAAGTGTGCCATTGGTGAGCGTACCGTTAAAGCCTGTCCAGGAATAGAATGTTCCTAAATCATCACACAAATAGTTAAGCTTGTTTGATTTTATGCCGTTAATATCTGTGCAATATACAAATGGATATGAAGGACCATTGTTTTCGGTCATAAATTTATTAAAGAATTCTTTTGCCTGAGCATCGGTTACTGCAACAGTCTCTGCTTTTGCTGAAGGTTCAACTGGTCCGTTTTTATCACGTGAACCAATTGTAAATAACACAACAATCATAACAACTGCAATCACAACAAGTACCGCAGCCACAATGCTTACTATAAGAACAGTTTTCTTTTTTGGATCCATAGGTTGTTTGGTTTTTGTCTGTTGCTGAACGTTGTTCTGATAATACTGTTGGGTATTCTGCTGATAATTACCTGCATATTGATTGTTCATTGATTGTTGATACTGTGCCTCGGGTGTTGCACCTGTTTCTAAATTAACCGCGGCCGCCTGATTAAGCTGAGCATCAAGCGTTGCATTATTATCTGCAGTATCAACTACAGGCTGTTGCTGAGCAACTGTATTTTCTGCATCTATAACAGAACCACAAGAGCCACAAAATTTTGAATCACCACTATTTATGGCACCACAAACTTTACATGTCATATATCTTCCCCCACTTTATTTAATATAATCTAATTTCAAGCCATCGTCTGTATTTTTAAGGTAAAGGGTAATGTAACTGAGCTGACTTTCATCCACAGAGCCTCTTTCAACCGCCTCAGTATATGATGACGGGCTGTTTTCCGCGCCGATATTTGCTATGCTATCGGTGTAATTAACAGCATCCCACAGTGAACCATCATACCAGCCATAGCCTAACATATTTACCTTAACAACAATATGATCACCCTGGATCTCTTGTGAAAATACATTCCAGTAATGCTCTGCACCATCACCGTAGCCATCAGCGGCATTTTTAACAACGTAGCCCTTTGATGAAATAAACTCATTACCGTTCAGGAAATCCTCGACACTAAGCTTATTGCCCCATATTGCTTTAATATCCTTTTCAATTGCAGCCTTATTATAAACAGAGCATACGCCATTTGAGAACGAGCTTTTTGCTTTATTATATTCATCCTCTGTCATATAGTCAGAAAAAGTGCTGTAGCCTTCATCAAAGTTTATAATAGAAGCTGATGTTTCGAACCACTGCAACGGCATTGAGCTGTAGTTCCCTGTTTTGCAATCTTCAACAAAAGATGTTTCATGAAGCTTAACCAAGCCAAACATATTATCAACAAACTCTACAACGTCATAGCTTACGTTACTTGAAGAACCGCCACTTACAGGTGAATCCTTGCCGTTATTATTGCCGGGCTTATTTTCAGGCTTTTTGCCGTTATTATTCTGATTGGTTTTACCTGGGGTTTTTTCAGGCTTAGTTTCATCACCTTCACCTGCAGGTGGTGGATTATAATCACCACTACCGTCATCACCATTATTAGAGTCATCACCATTAGAGTGGTTGTCATCGTCAGAATCATCTATGTCAGGATGATAAATAACATTACCATCTGTATCACAAATTATCTCGTCATCACCATAGGGTATATGTACCTGACCATCCTCAACATAACCTATAACGTCACCTGTGTAATAATCAAGAACAAGCTGTCTGCCCTGCTCATCAGTTTCGTCGCTTATTTCAAAATCATAAAACTTCGTTACACCAGCTGTATGGTCTGGGCCTGGCTGTGGTGGGTCAGTAGGTATTGCAAAAAGAGAAATAACAATCACAAGCAGAATAATAAACCCTACAATACCGCCTGCAACAATACCGATTATTGCACCGGGTCCCATTTTCTTTTTAGAATTTTGGTAAGGTGGTACCTTTGGTGCGCCACTCTGAGGTTGACTACCTGGTACGTTACTATAATTTTGTTGAGCATACTGGGGATATGTACCCTGCCCCTGCTGAGGATAATTTGCCTGAGGGGGCATAGCATAGCTCTGTTGCTGAGCAGTCTGTGTATATGCATTATAACCCGATTGCTGTCCGTATGGTTGAGCATATTGTTGATTATTATATGACTGTTGAGGTTGAATATTATCAACAGCGGTATTATTCACATCACAAGATTGTTGTTTTGATTGTGCTGTATTTGCACCACAAAACGGACAAAAAGCAGCATTATCAGGAATGTTATTATTACATGAAGTACAATTCAAAAAGCAACACCTCAAATAGAATGTATTTTTATACATATTATATTATAATACTTTTTTTATAAAATTCAAATACCCATAAGCATATCTATTGATAGAAAAATAAGCTCATTTATTATGTATTTTCAACATAAAACCCACTTTTTAAAACAAAAAGCAGGGTGATAACCACCCTGCCGTGCATTTATGCAATTCAATCTACAATAAAAAAAACCGACCACGTGGGTCGGTTTTCCACAATTTTATATCAGTCGTCAAAATCAGGTGACAACAGACCATAGCCCGTTGCATTCCGTTTATAATCAACGTTTATTACGTCTGTATCTGCATTAAGGAACATATAAAACTGATGACCTAAAAGGTTCATCTGTAGTATAGCCTCCTCCACACTCTGTGGCTTAAGGGCAACTGATTTTTCACGTATAACGTCAAA
>JAZQRX010000047.1:0-139384 GCA_045629785.1 Acutalibacteraceae bacterium
AATCGGGCAAAAGCACCGAAACATCGCCATTTAAGGCTGGTTCGGATACGCTTTACCCACTCTAAAGCGAACAATAGCTTCACTCTTTAATTATTCTGAAGCTGATTCGTCAGCTTCGTTATTACCTGTTCTGCTCTTAAGCTTTGCTGCTCTTGACACTGCAAGGTCCTCCATCATCTGCTCCTTAACCTTACCATCAACGTTAAAGAATGAAAGTGAAATTGCTTTACCGATTCTACCTATAGCGGGTGCAAGTGTAAATACAGTCCAGATTGCCTGAAGCATTTTAGGGTCAGTCTGCGGAACAACAACGCCGTAAGAGTTAATGAGTGGTTCGTATTTGATAGCGGCAATAATAATACCGCTGAGAATTGTTGAAATATTGTTTGTAATAAGGGTGATATAGCCCATAGCAGCACTCATCATACCCTCATTACGGATACCTGTTTTCCACTCAACGTAGTCGTACAAATCGCCCTGAAGTGCAGTACCGCAATAACGCTGAACGCTGTTCATAGCACCTGCAAGAGTAAGGAAGACCACTATGATAATAATATTTATGATATTGTTATCGGTTGGCTTGTAGCCAACAAAATACATTATAAGGTAAACTATACCGCAATAGCCGTATGCTAAAACAGACAGATTGCGAAGACCTATTTTCTTTGTCATTTTTGTTGCAAAGGGTAAAACAAAGTAGCTGGGCAAGCCTGTAAAAAGACCTGCAATAGCAGCATTTGAAAGCTTACCTGTACAGTTGAGCCAGAAGTAGTTTGCAACGCTCTGACCTGTACCCTTACCCATACCGCAGAAGCCCTTTGCAAGAAGCGCCCACATAGGTCGGCAGGATGCAACCTGCTTAACAGATTTCCACACGCTTGTGCTGTTCATTTCATCACGCGATGCAAGTGGCACTCTTTCACGAAGACTGAAGAAGCCGAACACACGGAACACAACAACAAGTGCAATAAAAATAAGTGCACCGCCTAAATAGATGCTTCGCGTTGGGATTGTACGTGGCAGATAGTCAACAAAGAACGGGAAAAGCGATGGCAACCACACACCGAAAAGGTCAACGTATGTATCAGCCGCAATAAGCTTGTTACGTTCGTTTATATTTGGTGTAAGGTTATAAAGCACCGCCTGATATGCCGGTGTATAAAATGAGTTTGCAATTGAACCTATGTAACGTATTACAAGGAACAATAAAAGAAGTGTTGCCTGTGATAAACCATCAGGGAGCATATACGGCATTGCCGCAGAAAATAAAAACAACGGAAGTGTAAGCACAAGGTAAGGACGCACTCTACCCCAGCGGGTACGTGTTCTGTCAAGAATCGGTCCTGAAATAGCGTTATCAAAAGTATCAATAATACTGCAGAATGACTGCGCAACGCTAAGTGTAATGGGGCTTACGTGCTGGAATGTGGTAGTGTAGAAAAACTCGTTATTACCGTTAAAGGTTTCCCAGTTTTTGTCACCAATACCCGAAATTATGTACGCCGCCATTTCACGTGGGCCTAAATATTCTTTTTCCTGCTGTTTTTTCTGTCTGTCAATATCAGCCTGAGTAACCTCAGGTTCAACGTAGGTTGTGGTTGTTTTTTCTGCCACACCTGGCACCGCCTTCCGCTATTTTATAGTAAGACAAATTTATATTAACACAAAGAATTTTTAATTTCAATGTAATTGTTTTTGAACAAGCATGCAAAAAATGTCAGTTATTCAAAAAGCCCGAAGCTCTTTATAAAGTCTTGAAACAGGCAACCCGACAACATTGAAGTAATCACCATTAAGACCTTTTATATAAACACAGGCCTTGCCCTGCACCGCATAGCTGCCTGCCTTGTCATAGGGCTCTGAGCTTGAAATATATTCCTCTATTTCACTTTCGGTCATAGGGTTAAATTCAACCTCGGTTTTTTCACTGAAGGTAACAAATTTATCACCCTTTGATATGGTAACACCTGTGTAAACGCTGTGTACCCTGCCCTGTAAAAGGCTTATCATATATCGGGCATCCTCTTTATCACGGGGCTTACCAAGGATTATATCATCAACTGCAACAACGGTATCTGCTGAAATAACGATTTCGTCATTTTGTGATATTACCCTTGATGCGTCATTCTTGATTTTTGAAAGGTATTCAACCGCCTGACGGGGAGTTATTCCCTGAGGGAGGGTTTCATCACAATCGGCAGGTCTTATGGTTACGTTGCTTGCTATAAGTGAAATCAACTCTTTACGACGAGGTGACTGAGATGCTAAAACTATTATTTCGTCAATCATTTTAGTTCCTCTGCAATTTTTTTGAGGGTGTTAAGACCCCATTTACAAGCGGTTACAGGGTCCTCGTGACCCTCAAACTCTAACGTAATATAGTCATTATAGCCTGCATCACTCAAAATTTTAAGTGTCTGATAAACAGGCACGTTACCGTGACCCAGAACTGCACCACGAAGGTAGTTGCCTCCCCTTGTTTTGAAAAAGCCGTCACAGGGCGCAAACTCATTACCGCTTTTAATATGGAAGTCTTTTGCGTGTACGTAAGATGCAAACTGTGCAACTCTGCTGACTGCAGTTACGGGGCTTTCATCAACGCAAAGGAAGTTACCTATATCAACAAGTGCACCGAAGTTAGGGTGATTTACACCTGTAATTATAGCCTCTATTCTGTCACTATCCTGACAGAAGTAGCCGTGATTTTCTATCATTGTTTTAATGCCCTTGGTCTGAGCATATTCTGTAACGGCTCTGTAGCCCTCTATAAGACGAGGTAAAGCCTGTTTAAAGCCGTTGAATTTTTCATCACCATTTTTATAGCCACCTGTAGCATCATGGCGCATACCCTTAACACCTAAGGCAGCGGCAACATCAACCTCACCCTTAAGGCGATCAATTTCTGACGCAAGGTCACCATCACAGCCATAAAGCAAATCGGCACCGATTGAATACTGCACAAGCTCAATGCCCTGCTTTTCACACTCTGACTTAAGCTCCTTGGCATATTGAATTTTATCCATTCCGTCAGGTACAGAAATACCTGCAAACTCAATACCATCAAAGCCAATTTCTTTGGCAAGGGCAATAAGCTCTTTTTCTGTTTTCTCCCCTTTATTAACAAGGGCAGACAAGCTATAGCTACTGACTGCAAACTTCATAACGAAAAATCCTTTCCATTATTTTATCATTGTGTATAAGCCTTGTGAGTATTATGATATTAGTAGACTATCACAAGGAGGTTTTGCTTTGAAAATAGAATCCGACGGCGAAGAAAAAATTGCCGTAACGCTCACCGAGGGTGATATGCAGGACTTTGACATAACCTATGACGAAATGGACTATGCCAACATTGAAACACGGCGGGTTATATGGACAATTCTTGACGAGGCAAAGCGAATATTGGGTAAACCAATAAATATTGATAACCGTTTGCTTATTCAGGTGTCCCCCGGTGAAGACGGTGGTTGCATAATGCATTTCAGTCAACTGAATGACCCCTGCTCCCACCACAAAAAAAGGCTTATTATGAAAAAAGATGCAGAGCCTGTTATATTTACCACATCTGATTACGACGCCTATATTGATGTTATCACTTTACTTAAAGAAACAACTGATATATATACCTCGGCTGAATTTTTTACGTCGGGTAAAAATTTATGCATTGTGCTTCACCCTACACCCACTCTTACCGAAAAGCTGATTACACAGCTTTGTGAGTTTGGTGACGTGAGCCTTGCTAACAAAAAAGACTTAGCACAGCTTTACGAAATGGGCTTATCTTAAGCTGTCAATTGCCGCCTTTGTATCTGCCGCACCAAAAACATAGCTGCCGCTTACAAGCACGTCAGCACCTGCTTCAACACAAAGAGGAGCAGTTTTACTGTCAATACCGCCGTCAACCTGAATCATAAGCTGAGGATTAAGCTCCTCGGCTTTTTCGCGGATTGCTTTGATTTTGGGCAACATATCACTCATAAATGACTGACCGCCAAAGCCCGGCTCAACAGTCATAACAAGCACCATAGCAATATCTTTTATATATGGGTAAACCGCCTCGGCAGGTGTACCCGGTTTTACAACAAGTGCAGGTAAAACACCTGCATTTTTGATTTTTTCAATAGTTTTTTCAACGTTACTGTTGCTTTCAACGTGAAAAGCAATAAGGTCAGCACCTGCAGAAGCAAACGAATCTATGTAATCATAGGGGTTGCTAATCATAAGGTGGCAATCAAGGAACATATCTGTTGCCTTGCGTATAGCCTTTACAACGGGTGGACCTATTGAAATATTAGGCACAAAGTGACCATCCATTACGTCAACGTGGAGCATATCTGCTCCGCCCTCTTTAACCTTATTTATATCGGGCAAAAGAAGTGCGTAATCTGCAGAAAGTATTGATGGAGAAACCTTTATTTTATTTTTAAAATTCACAGAAATTCTCTCCTTTTAAAATATTCAGGGCTTTTTCTCTGTCGGCAAAAATGCTTTCACGCAATTCATCAAGTGAGCCGAAAGCCTTTTCACCGCGTATTTTTTCTACAAGAAAAACACGGGGATACTGACCATAAAGGTCACCATTATAGCCTATAATATTTGTTTCACTTCGTTTTTCACTATTACCTATAGTCGGCCTTACGCCCACATTTGTAACCGAGGGGTAAATTTCACCGTCAACATCGGTAAATGAGGCATACACGCCAAATTCAGGCACCTGAAAATCGTGAGTGAAAAACTGATTTATGGTAGGTGAGCCTAAAACTCTGCCCCTTTCATCACCATGAAGCACCTCAAAGTCATATGAAAAATATCTGCCAAGCATAGCCCTTGCAGCTTTCATATCACCTGTCCTGACGGCTTCACGTATACGGGTTGAGCTTACAGGCTCATCATTATATTCTATTTTATCAACAACAGTCAGCTTGATTTCACGCTCTGCACACAAGGTCATAAGTGTGTTAACATCACCCTCTGCACCCTTGCCGAAACGGTAATTAAAGCCACAGGCAATTGATTTTGCATTAAGCTTATCAACAAGAATTGTATCAACAAATTCTGTAGGTGACATCTCGCTGATTTCTGTAAAATCAAGGTAAACGGGCTCAACACCCCAACTAAAGAGAATTTCCCTCTCTTGCTGCGGTGTAATAAGTCTGCACGGTGCTTCACCGTTTTTTGATTGTGGGTGTTGTATAAACATCAACGCAATTTTACGCTCATATTGGCTTTTTTCTGCGGTGATAACCGCCTTGTGACCCATATGGAGTCCGTCGAATGTGCCAAGAGCAACAAAACTGCCCTCAAACTGTTGTGTAATCATCTTTCGTTATAAACTCTTTTCACGGAAAGTGAGTCGCTGCCCTCAGCATACTCACCAAGACCTAAAAATTTTTCTTTACCATACACTCTGTACAGACCGTAGCCCTTAAGATTTTTTACTCTGTCTGCCATTAAATCACCGCCGTTGCTGAATCGCACAGCCTGGTTATCTGTAACATTTATTGCAGGATAGCAATCAAGAAGCTTGTCCACAGGGATAACAGCCTTTGAAAGCTCACCGTTATCCTTTAATGCTTGTAATTCTTCCAGTGTAAGGCAATCATCAATACTCACTCCGCAGGCATAGGTCCTGCAAAGGGCGGTCATTACCGCACCTGTGCCTACAGCCTCACCAATATCACTTATAAGAGTGCGTATGTAAGTACCCGCCGAGCAACGACAGGTCAACGCATATTCATCACCCTGAATATGCTTTATTGTTAAGTTATAAATTGTGCATTTACGAGGTGTTCTTTCAACCTCTTTGCCCTGACGGGCAAGCTCATAAAGGCGGACACCATCTTTTCGTATAGCAGAAAACATAGGCGGCAGCTGCATAATGTCACCTGTAAACCTATCTGCAAGGCTCAACACCTCTGCAGGGTCTACCTTTTTATCAGTAGTTTTTGTAACCTGACCCCAGATATCAAGAGTATCAGTTTCAATACCAAGCTTAAAGGTTGCATCATATTCCTTAACGTGAGTGGGCAACAGTTCAATAAAGCGTGTTGCGCCGCCTAAGGCTACGGGTAAAACACCTGTGGCATTAGGGTCAAGTGTGCCTGTGTGACCTGCCTTTTTTTCTTCGGTAATGCGCCTTAGCTTATTTACCGCAAAAAAAGACGTAATATCCATACCCTTTTTAAGGGGAATTATACCTGTCATTTCTGAAGACCATCCAAAGATTTTTTGATTGATGCAAGGAGTAATTCCTTTGCCTCTTCGAAGCCGCATTTAGGGTGACAACCTGCTGCGCCCTTGTGACCACCGCCACCTAAACGGGCACAAACCTCAGATGCATCAACATCACCATCTGTACGCACAGAAATACCATACGTGCCATCGGGCTTTTCTTTAAACACAGCACCTACAACAACGCCCTCAATCTGACGGGGAAGTGCTGTTATAGGATAAACCTGATGCTCATCTGCACCGCTTTCATCATACATTGACTGAGTAATTGTGATAATGGCGCACCTGTCATCAAAGTGATATTCAAGTGTTTCACGGGCAAGACGCTCAAGCTCAAGAAAGCTTTTTGTTTTTGTTTCAAACATAAGCTTGTTTATTGTTTTTGAATCTATACCCTGCTCCATCAGCTCTGCGGCAATTCTGAAGGTTCTGGCGCTTGTGTTCTGATACCTGAAGCAGCCTGTATCTGTTGAAATACCTGTATAAATACAATTTCTGAAATACTCGTTTGACTTATAGCCTAAATCATCTGCAAGATCAAAAATGATTTCGCAAGCGGCGGCTCTGTCCTCAATATATGTATTGTGGGCAAACATTGTATTTGATGCGTGATGGTCAATACACAAGTCGACCTTTTCACCATAAACCTTTTCAAGGCTACCTAAAAGACGTGCATCGGCAACGTCAACAGCAATAATAAAAGGCTCTTTTACATCGTCATTCTCAAAGCCATCAGTAATATAGCTGAAATCTTCAGATGCTTCATCTGCGCACATAAAAGCTCGTTTTTTACCCATAGTGCGTAAAATTTCACACAATGCAAAAGCGCACCCCAAGGTATCACCATCGGGATGTTCGTGTGAAAGCACAATGAATTCTTTGTGAGAATTTATAAGCTCAATACATTGTTTTTTATCAATAACCATAACTCCATAAGGTGGGGTGGTATCACCGCTGATGCGGTAATACCATATCCCTTTACTCCTAATAATTATTCGTTATCAGAGTTGCTCTGAATCTCTTCTAACTTTTTGACGATGTTCATACCATACTCGATAGAATCATCGGCAACAAATTTCATTTCAGGGGTTTTACGAAGTCCCAGCCTTTTACCTACCTCACGGCGGATAAGACCGGTTGCACCCGTAAGTGCTTTTGCAGCCGCCTTGGCAACATCCATACCCTCAATTGCGCTGACATACACCTTAACGTAAGATGAGTCAGAAGAAACCTCGGCACGGGCAATACTGATGAGATGGTCAGAAATGCGAGGGTCCTTAAGCTCCCTTACAATACTTGCTATCTCACGCTTTATATCCTCAGCGGTTCTGTTCTGTCTATAAGTTCCCATAAACGCTCCTTAGGATTAGTCTTTGTATTCTTCAACGATATATGCTTCGAGAATATCGCCCTCTTTAATATCGTTGAACTTTTCAAGACCTACACCACACTCATAGCCTGTTGCAACTTCCTTCTGGTCATCCTTGAAACGTTTGAGTGATGCAATTTCATCTTCAAACACAACGATACCGTCACGAACAACACGGATTTTTGAGTTTCTTGTGATTTTACCGTCAATAACATAACAACCGGCAATTGTACCTGCACTTGAAAGCTTGAATACGTCACGTACCTCTGCCTTACCCTGCTCAACATCGCGGAATTTGGGAGCAAGCATACCCTTGATAGCTGCCTCAACCTCTTCGATGCAGTCATAGATAACACGGTACATTCTCATTTCAACGCCGTCACGCTCTGCGTTAACCTCGGCAACTGAATCGGGACGAACGTTGAAGCCTACGATAAGTGCATTTGATGCGTTAGCAAGCATAACGTCAGACTCGTTAACTGCACCAACACCGCCGTGAATAACCTTAACACGAACTTCCTCATTTGAAAGCTTTTCAAGACTCTGACGAACAGCCTCAACAGAGCCCTGAACGTCTGCCTTAACAATAACGTTAAGGTCTTTGAGTGAACCTGCGTTGATAGAATCAAAGAGGTTGTCAAGAGTAACCTTCTGCATTGAACGGAACTCTTCCTCCTTCATCTGGCGCTTTCTCTGCTCAACAAGCTCACGAGCAAGCTTTTCATCAGATACACAGTCAAATGCATCACCACCAACGGGTACTTCTGCAAGACCTGTAATCTCAACGGGCACTGAAGGACCTGCTTCATCAACACGTCTGCCCTTATCATCTGTCATAACACGGACTCTACCAACTGCTGTACCTGCAACAATTATGTCACCTGATTTAACAGTACCATTCTGTACAAGAAGAGTTGCAACAGGTCCGCGACCTTTATCAAGACGAGCTTCAATAACAATACCTTTACCTGCACGGTTGGGGTTAGCCTTAAGCTCCTTCATTTCAGCAACAAGAAGCACTGATTCAAGAAGTGAGTCAATATTCATTCTTGTTTTTGCAGAAACAGGCACACAGATTACGTCACCGCCCCACTCCTCGGGGATAAGCTCGTGCTCTGTAAGCTGCTGCATAATTTTATCAGGTGAAGCATCGGGTTTATCCATCTTATTGATAGCAACAACAACTGAAACACCTGCTGCCTTTGCGTGGTTGATAGCCTCGATTGTCTGGGGCATAATACCGTCATCAGCCGCAACAACAAGGATTGCAATATCAGTAGCCATAGCACCACGTGCACGCATAGCTGTAAACGCAGCGTGACCGGGAGTATCAAGGAATGTAATATCCTGACCGTTAAGGTGTACTCTGTAAGCACCAAGGTGCTGTGTGATACCGCCTGCCTCAGTCTCTGTAACTGATGTGTTTTTAATAGCGTCAAGAAGTGATGTTTTACCATGGTCAACGTGACCCATAACACAAACAACGGGGCTACGGGGAAGAAGGTCTGCTGCATCGTCCTCGTGGTCATCGATGATTCTGTCCTCAATAGTAATAACAACCTCTTTTTTAACCTTTGCGCCAAGCTCTGTAGCAACAATTTCTGCAGTATCAAAGTCGATAACCTGGTTAACTGTTGCCATCATACCAAGGCTGAAGAGCTTTTTGATAACCTCGGCAGCTGTTCTTTTAAGCATAGCAGCAAGGTCACCAACAGTAATTTCCTCAGGCACGGTAATAACAAGAGTTTTCTTTGCACGCTCGGCTTCAATTCTTTTAAGTCTTTCTGCCTCGCTCTCTTTACGCTTTGAGCGCATACCCTGCTGTTTTCTGTACTGCTGACTCTTCTGTTTTAATTTCTGCTTGGTCTGTACGTTATCGTTTATTGAATGTACAGGAGCGATGTTTTCATAACGCTCGTTATACTTATCAAGCTGAATATCCTCTGCTCGGGTGTCGATTGTTCTCTTTTCACCCTTTGTACGTGACTGCATGGGACCGTCATTTTTCTTCTCATGCTTTTTGAAGGGGTTAAGTGAGCTTTCACCGTGCTTTTTCTCTGCAGGCTTTTCTGCAGCCTTTTTATTTTCAGGCTTTTTATCCTCGGGTTTTTTATTTTCAGGCTTTTTGCCATCAAACTTTTTATCCTGCTTCTTTTCTTCAGGCTTTTTAGCCTCATCTTTTTTAGCCTCGGGCTTTTTGCCCTCCTGCTTTTTATCCTGAGGCTTATTGCCCTCTTTTTTCTGAGCAGGCTTTTTCTCTTCTTTTTTAGGCTCAGGCTTCTTTTCTTCCTTTTTCTGCATAGCAAAATATGCATCAAATGAAGTTACTGAGTTATCCTGTGTAAGAACGTCAAAAAGTACGTCAAGCTCTTTTGAATCGAGCGCTGTTGATGACTTTTTGGGATCATCAAAATATTTGCCGAGAATATCTGAAATATCTTTACTCTGTAAACCGAAGTCTTTTGCAACCTCGCTGACTTTATATTTAGTTATCATGTAATTCCTCCCTGAATTTTTGGAGTATTTTATTTGCAAATCCGTCATCTGTTACGGAAAAAACTGCTGATTTTTTACCAAGACTTATGCCAAATTCTTCCATACAAATCGGTGTACGGTAAACGGGAATGCTTTTGCCGTTATACGTGCAGGCGTGCTGTATTTCCCTTTCAAGACGCTCTGATGCATCTGACGACAAAAACACAAGCTTTGCCGATGATGAAATAATTGACTCTTTTACAACATCGTGACCGCAAAGGAGCTTACCTGCCTTACGGCACAGACCAAGAAAGCCTAAAACGTCTTTATTATTCATTTTGCCCCAGTCCTTTCAATTATCAGCTTTATTTAAGCTCATCTGCCATGGCGTCGTAAACGCTATCGGGAATACTTGTTTCAAGGGCTTTTTCAAATCTTTTTGCCTTACGCGCCTTGTCAAAGCAACCTTTATCAGGACAAATGTATGCGCCTCTGCCTGATTTTTTGCCTGTAAGGTCAAGACTTATTTCGCCCTCAGGACTTTTAACCGCGCGGATAAGCTCACGCTTTGGCTTCATTTCATTACAGCCGAGGCATTTTCTCATTGGAACTTTTTTCTCTGCCATAAATTACCTCACGAATTCTGAGGAATATAGAAACCACTTTCGGGCTTGATGTCAATCTTCCAGCCTGTAAGTCTTGCTGCAAGACGAGCATTCTGACCCTTGTTACCGATAGCAAGTGAAAGCTGAGTATCAGGCACTGTTACGTGACAAGCATTTTCTTTTTCTGCATCGATTTCAACCTCAAGCACGTCTGCGGGAGCAAGCGCTGCTGCAATAAACTTGCCGGGATCCTCGTTGTAAACAACGATATCAATTTTTTCACCGCCGAGAGCCTCAACAATAGTACCAACACGTGTACCCTTGGGGCCGATACATGCGCCAACGGGATCAACGTTTTCATCCTTTGAGCAAACAGCAATTTTTGTTCTTGAGCCTGCCTCACGTGCAACTGACTTGATTTCAACAATACCGTCATAAATTTCGGGTACTTCTGTTTCAAAAAGTCTTTTTACAAGGCCTGAATGTGTTCTTGAAATCATAGCCTTGGGACCCTTAGGTGTATCTTTAACACCTTCAATAAATACCTTTACAAGCTGACCCTCTTTAAGAACCTCATCAGGGAGCTGTCTTGAACGGGGAAGAACAACTACTGCCTTGCCGATTTCAAGAGTAGCGTTACCTGTCTGGGGGTCAACGCTCTGTACCTTACCTGTAACAAGCTCCTTCTGCTTTGACTCAAACTCCTTGAGCATAAGTCCACGCTCTGCATCGTGAATATCACCACGAATAACGTTCTTTGCAGTTGTTGCAGCAATTCTGCCGAACTGCTTTGTTTCAAGGGGGATTTCAACAATATCGCCAACAAGAGCATTCTTGTTGTACTTTTTAGCCTCTTCAGGAAGAAGCTCTGTAAACTCATTTTCGATTTCCTCAACAACAGTCTTTCTGAGGTAAACTCTGAGCTCACTCTTTTCGGGGTTGCAGTCAACAAAAACTACATCCTCGCCACCGTACTCTTTACGTACTGATGTGATAATCGCTGCACAAACCTTTTCGAGAAGGTAATCTGCAGGGATTCCTCTCTCTTGCTCGAGCAATGCGATTGCTTCAAAAAATTCTTTGTTCTGATTTGTGGGCTTTGCCGCTTTACGTGCCATTTTTCCTACCAATCCTTTCGTACATATATAGACTTTAATTATAAACTAATTTCATAAATGCAAAATGCAGAATGCAGAATGCAAAATTATAGGGGAAGCAAAGCTTCCGAACATTATAAATGATGTTTTCAAAACTGAATCGAATGACTTCAACTATAAACAAATCGCAAATTACAGATTACAAGTAGCATTTTAAAGAAAATCGTTACTGTCAGTTTACCATAAAACCCGATGAACAATCTTAATTTTTTGTTGCACGAAGCTTTGTAATCAACGCGTAGCGTTCCTTTAATTATGCATTTGTTGTTATTCGCTCAAACCTTTATCAAATTTAAAAATTCAAGATTGAGATGAAGAACGATGATTTAGGATGCGAAGGCGTACAAAGGTACGTCGAGCAGACTAAATCAAGTTATTCGCTCAAGCTTGGATTTTTAAGCAGGAAAGTCGTCAAGTTTTACCCATGCTATTTCCTTCTTCTCCGCCGTCATTGTAGTTTCATCGGGGAATTCAATTGTTACTGCGCCTGATTCGCTGTAATCAATAAGAACGCCCTTGAATTCACGCTGACCCTCAAAAGGTCTTATGAGTCTTACAATAACCTTTTCGTCAATTGCACACTCAAAATGGAAGTCACGGGTAAGCTTACGCTCAATACCGGGTGAAGAAACCTGAAGGTTATACTGACGGTCAATAATATTTGCATCATCAAGGGGTTTATCAAGAGCATGGCTCATATTAACACAATCATCTATGCCAACGCCCTCTTCTTTATCAATGATAATTCTGAGATAATAGTTAGCGCCCTCTTTCTCAAAGACAACATCCCAAAGAATAAGACCCAACTCCTCTGCCAGGGGCTCCGCAAGCTCCCATACAGCAGAAACTGTATTTTTTGCCAAAATAACACCTCTTTAACGTTTTTATTCAAAACAATAAATATGAGAGCAGGTTTCCCTGCTCTCACTCGTGTTTGTATTCGTACAATGAGAATATAACACATTCAATTACATTTTGCAACCTTTTTTATAAAAAATACTTACATTTTTAATTGTTTATAACCATATATTAAAATAAATGGTAACTTTTAATATTTTAGGGGTATAATCTAATTGTAAAAGCTACGTTTTTATGGTATATTTTAGCCAGAGTAAGTGAACAAGAGGTGATTTTATGGCAAATATTATAGTAGCAGGTTGCGGTCATGGTGGCCTTGTTGCGGCAATCAAGCTGGCTGAGGCCGGTCACTCTGTAAAGGTTTATGAAAAAAGCCCACGTGGGCAGATAGGTCACGCCCAGAGCGATGCCTTTGATTTTGACACCTTTACCTACGCAGATTTGCCTATTGCACCCTATTTTAAAAGGGGTAGAAATGATATAACCTTTTTCCCGGCGGCGGCAGATGCCGACCCCCTTACTATACCTGCATTTGACGTCGATTCATATATTGTTGACAGAAAAGAGCTTATTGAATACCTTATTGAGTTAACCGAAAATGCCGGTGCAGAAGTCATTTTTGAAAAAGAAATTACCGCACCCATTTTACTGGGAAACCGAGTTGTTGGTATTGAGCTTGGTGATGAAAAGATTTATGGGGATTTAGTTATAGATGCCTGCGGTGTAAGCTCACCCATACGCAGTAAATTACCCGATTTTTTGGGTATAAACAGACCTGTGGGCAAGTATGATATTGTTCACTCTTACAGAGCGTATTTTAACAGAACAGATGCACCCGAGCCACGTTACCCCTACCAGTTATATCTGCAAAAGGACGGCACAATCGGTTTTTCATGGATGATTACTGAAATTGAGCGTACAGATGCACTTATATGCCGTTTTTATAACCCTGATGACAACGAAATTCTTGAAGAATTACGTGATTTACAAGAAAAAAACCCACAAATGGGTACTGATATGATTTATGGCGGTTGCCGTTCTGTTATACCCGTTTGTCAGCCACTTGGTATGCTTATTGCAGACGGCTACGCCGCAATCGGTGACTGTGCATTTATGACCATACCCGTTAAAGGCTCGGGTATAACATATAGCTTTAAGGCAGGTAAAATGCTGGCGGACTGTGTGCTTAAGGATACTGACGGATTTTTTGATGCAGAGTCACTATGGGAATACCAGCGCAGATTTTTTAAAGAAATTGGTTTTGGTGCTTGTCACCTTGCAATCCTTAAAAATATTTTACCCTACCTAAAAAAAGAACAGGTAAACGAACTTTTCCGCCTTAAGATTATAAACTCAAACGAGCTTAAGGATATTATGACAAACACTGCAAACACAATTTTTTCTACAAAAGGAATTGCTGCCATACGTGATAAAATAAAAATGGCAGGTAACAACTCCACAATAAAAGACATTTTATCAAACATTGTTGTATGGATAGGCAAATTCTTTGTTATTGAGGCGGCATTCCCGTCAAAATATGACAGAAACGATATACAAAAATGGGTACGCCGTTATAATGACTTTTTTGAAAACATAAAAAAGCCTGATTAACTTAAATGTGCATAAACAGAAGAAAAGCTCCTGAAGCCGAACGACTTCAGGAGCTTGTGTTTAATTAACCGATGTATTTAATATTCTTTGCGCTTACCCAGCCGGTTTCGCCACCATACTGAACCTTTGCCCAAGAACAATCGTTATTGAAATCAATTACATCAACAGTTGCACCATAGGGAATTTCTAATATAACCGTATCATCTCCGCCTGATACGCTTGGCTCTGTACGAAGATTAAGACCATCCTTCATTGTAACCTCATAAGAACCAAATCGGTTATCCTGTCGCTCTTCCGGAGGCATTTCTGTCGGTCTTTCATTTGTGGGAGTAATATTTTTTGCACTTACCCATCCCTCGTGGCCACCGTATTCAACGTAAGCCCATGTGTAGTCATCGTTGAATCTGACAGCGTATACAAGGGAAGCATACGGAATTACCTCATACACTGTAGAATTACCACCGGCTGTGCTTGGCTCACTACGGAAGTTAAGACCCTCTTTATCTGTAACCTTGTAATAACCTGTTGATAATACATTTACAGTATTGCTTGCTTTCTTTACAGGCTCAATATATTTTGCACTTACCCAACCTGTATAACCATCATAAAGCACGTAAGCCCATGATTTATCATAGTTAAACTCACCAAGGTATACCTTGCCCTTGTAGGGAATTGCTGTGTATATCATTGATCGCTCTGTTGTGGGGTTGCTGCGAAGGTTAAGGCCATCCTTCATAGTAACAACGTATTCCTCGTCAAAATCGCAATAAAGCACCTCGGGCTCTAACGGGAATAAAGTAGCATCCTCAGTTGTACCCTGAAGGTATTTCGCACTCATCCAGCCCCTTTCACCACAATATGAAACATATGCCCATGTTGCTTTACCGTTATATCTTATAAACTGAACAACCTCATTGTAAGGCACATTGGTATAAACAACATCGTAGCTTGTAGAAGGGCCACTACGAAGGTTAAGACCCTCTTTCATAGTAATTCTGAAGTTTGCAACACTTACCTGTGAAAGATATCTTGAATCAACCCAGCCCTCGTTACCAAGGTATCTTACATATACCCAACTGGGATTGCCCCTTGAGTAACCCATTACCGATACCATATTAAGGTTAGAAATTGTTATAACTCTTTCTGAATCCATTGTTGGCATTTTACGGATATTAAGACCGTTTGTTGCATAAACCCTGCGATATGTTACATAGCCATAGGGAACAAAGCTGTTATCAACCTTAATAACGGTCTCTTCAACAACACCGGTTTTTTCAACTGCTGTTTCATCCCCGCCACCGATAGTGGTTTCCGCTCTCGGGAAGGTCGTTGGTGACTGACCGCCACCGCCACCACCGCCAGAGAACATGGATACAACAAGAATAACAACAATAAGCAGCAGTACACCGCCACCGATTGCTATAGGGATAATAGCCTTTGAACCGGATTTTTTTACAGGTGCATTATTTGTATAAGCATTCGCCTGCTGATCATAATTAGGTTGTTGATTATAATTAGGCTGTTGATTATAATTGGGCTGTTGGTTATAATTGGGCTGTTGGTTATAATTAGCCTGATTTTCATACGCTTGCTGAATATATTCAGGTTGATTATCTTGATAAGCCTGTTGATTTGTGCCTTCATATGCGCTTGTATTTAAGGCAAAGCCACATTGACTGCACTGTGCAACGTTTTCATATATTTTTGCACCACAATTAGGACAAAACATAAAAAATCCCTCTCTTTTTAATTTATATTCATAGAATAAACTAATTCTACATTTTCGTCAAGAAAAAAAGCTCCTGAAGCCGAAAGAGTTCAGGAGCTTGTGTTTATTTTAGCCTATATATTCAATGTTTTTAGCACTTACCCAGCCCTCGGCACCTTCATCATCATATTCAACGTATGCCCATGAGAAATCTGAATTAAACTCTAAAACCTCTATTGTTGCGCCATAAGGAATTTCAAGGATAACAGTATCATCGCCACCTGAAACGCTTGGCTCTGTGCGAAGGTTAAGACCGTCACTCATTGTTACCTTGTATGCGCCTGTTGGTACAAAGCCCTCTTCATTTTTCTGCTCTTCCTCCGTCTCCTCCGGCTCCTCCGGTATTGATGGCTTTTCATTTGTGGGCTTAAGGTAATCTGCATCTACCCAACCTTCATATTTGCCGTATGTAACATATGCCCATGAATAATCTTTATTAAAGTCAATAGCGACTACAACCGCACCCTCAGGAATTGCACAAATGATGGTGGATTTGCCACCTGACGTGCTATCCTCTGTACGAAGGTTAAGGCTGTCATCCATAGTAACCTTATAATTACCTGTTGACAAAACCTTTACGGTAGTTGTCTCCTTCTTTACAGGCTTGATATAGTCTGCATCTACCCAACCTGTGTAGTAGTCATAAAGGACGTATGCCCATGATTTATCTCTGTTGTAACCACCAAGGTATACTGTTGCACCCTCGGGGATAGCTGTGTATATTCTTGAACGACCTGTTGTGGGATTACTACGAAGGTTAAGGTAGCCATCCATTGTAACGTAATACTCTTTATCAAAGCTACAGTTATAAAGCACCTCAGGCTCTATCTCATAAATTGTAGCATCCTCGTATGTACCAAGAAGGTAGCCTGCACTCATCCAACCATAGTAGCCGGCATATGAAACGTAAGCCCATGTTGCATTACTGTTATATCTGATAAACTGAACAACCTCGTTATAAGGTACGTCGTTATATACAATACCGTAGCTTGTAGAAGGACCATTACGGAGGTTAAGACCATCCTTCATTGTAACCCTGAAGTTTGCAACGCTTACCTGTGAAAGATATCTTGAATCAACCCAACCCTCTTTACCGAGGTACCTTACGTAAACCCAGTTGTGATTACCCCTTGAGTAACCCATTACCGATACCATATTGAGGTTAGAAATAGTGATAACTCTCTCTGAATTCATTGTAGGCATTTTACGGATATTAAGGCCGTCTGAAGCAAAAACTCGGCGGTACTCAACGTAACCGTAAGGTACAAAACTGTTATCAACTACAACAACACTTTCCTCAACAACATCTGTCGGTATAACAGTTGTTTCTTCACCACCGGTAGTTGCCTCTGTAAAAGGTTCTCCACCGGGTCTGGGAGGATCAGTCTTGCCGACAATGGCAATTACCAGAACCACTATCAAGGCAATTAACAAAACACCGCCACCGATTGCAATAGGAAGAATGACGTTTGTATTTGATTTTTTGGGTGGTACACGGTAAGAACCACCTGCCTGATTATATGAAGTTTGAGTAGCAGTATTCTGCTGAGTATAAGCCGATTGAGTATTATATTCAGTATGCTGATTTACACCCTGAACTGAGCCTGAACCCAAAGATGTACCGCATGCAGTACACTGCACAGCATTGTCGGGTAAATTTGTGCCACAAATAGGACAGAACATAAGATTTCCTCGCTTTCGTTTGTTTAACTACGACTACATAATAAACCCTTTTTTAGCAAAAGTCAATAGCTTTTTGTAAGATTTAGGTACAAAATGACAAATATTTTCAAATGTCGTTTGCAAAACACGTTATAAAACCCACAGATTTATAAAGCGGTCATCTGAAAATGCTTTTATTTAATCTTCTTATTCAATTATACTACCACGCAATTTCTGTTTCAATAAAAATAAAACCGCATCCTGCCATATGACAGAATTGCGGTTTTTAAGTATGATATTAAAATCAGAATGCGATTTTTTCTTCGATGTATTTTTCGAGATCTGCAATAGGAAGGCGAACCTGCTCCATTGTATCTCTGTCACGTACTGTTACGCAACCATCTTCAATACTTTCGAAGTCGTATGTGATACAGAAGGGAGTACCGATTTCATCCTGACGGCGGTATCTTTTACCGATTGAACCTGCATCATCATAATCAACGTTAAATTTCTTTGAAAGGCTTGTGAAGATTTCAGTAGCCTGTTCATTAAGCTTCTTTGAAAGGGGAAGAATTGCACACTTGAAGGGTGCAAGTGTAGGATGAAGTCTGAGAACAACTCTTGTATCGTTCTTTTCAGCATCAACAACTTCTTCATCATAAGCCTCTGTAAGTATTGTAAGGAAAAGACGCTCAACACCGAGAGATGGCTCAATAACATAGGGAATATATCTCTCGTTTGTTTCGGGGTCAAAGTAATCAAGGCTCTTGCCTGATGTATTGATGTGCTGTGTAAGGTCATAGTCTGTTCTGTCAGCAACACCCCAAAGCTCACCCCAACCGAAGGGGAAGAGATATTCGAAGTCTGTTGTAGCCTTTGAGTAGAAGCAAAGCTCCTCGGGGTCGTGGTCACGAAGACGAAGATTTTCTTCCTTAATGCCAAGTGAATAGAGCCAATCACGGCAGAAGCCACGCCAATACTCAAACCATTCAAGGTCTGTACCGGGCTTGCAGAAGAATTCAAGCTCCATCTGTTCAAACTCACGAACGCGGAAAATGAAGTTACCGGGTGTGATTTCGTTACGGAATGATTTACCGATCTGTGCAACACCAAAGGGAACCTTTTTACGTGTTGTACGCTGAATATTTGCAAAGTTTACAAAGATACCCTGTGCTGTTTCAGGACGAAGATAAAGCTCGTTTTTGCTATCCTCTGTAACGCCCTGGAAGGTTTTGAACATAAGGTTGAACTGACGGATATCTGTAAAATCGTGTTTGCCGCACTGAGGGCAGGCAATTGCGTGCTCTTTGATGGAATCCATCATCTGCTCGTTTGACCAGCCTGCAACGTTTGTGCCGTCAAAATCCTCAATAAGGTTATCAGCTCTGTGACGTGTTTTACACTCACGGCAATCCATAAGCGGGTCAGAGAAGCCGCCAAGGTGACCTGAAGCAACCCATGTCTGAGGGTTCATAAGAATAGCGCTGTCAAGACCTACGTTGTAGGGATTTTCCTGAATAAACTTTTTGCGCCATGCGTTTTTGATGTTTGTTTTAAGCTCAACACCAAGGGGACCGTAATCCCATGTGTTAGCAAGACCGCCGTAAATTTCACTACCGGCGTAAACAAAGCCCCTGCCCTTGCAAAGAGCAACAAGCTTTTCCATTGATTTTTCTGTATTCTTCATATCTATCTCCCTTTTCTACGAAAGATTTTACATATCAATTGTGAATTATATCACAGATTTTTTTAATAATCAACATTTTGCACAAATTTATGTGTGTTTTCTTGTAAACTTTAACTTGACATACCTTTATTATTATTGTAAAATTATAGACTGTAAATTTATGTATTAAACTATCAACAGAAATGAGTGTGATTATATGCATTGGTCAGAAATGATTGCCGACAAAATTATTCGCCGTAATCCCGATAAGGAAGAGTACGTTTGTGCTGCAGGTATCAGCCCATCAGGCTCTATTCACATCGGTAACTTCCGCGATATTGCAACAAGCTACTTTGTAGTACGTGCTTTAATTAAAAAGGGTAAAAAGGCAAAGCTTCTTTTCTCATGGGATGAATTTGACCGTATGAGAAAGGTGCCCGTTAACGTTGCAGCTATTGACAATGATATGGAAAAATATATCGGTTGCCCCTACGTTGACGTCAGAAACCCCTTTGATACAGAAGAAAAAACTTATGCTGAGTATTTTGAGCACGAGTTTGAGCGTTCAATTGTAAAATTCGGTATTGATATGGATTACCGCCATCAGGCAGAAATGTACCGTAGCGGTAAATACACCGAGCACATTTTACATTCACTTAAAAAACGCGGTGAGATTTTTGATATTCTTGCAAGTCACCGTACACAGCCTGTACAGGAGGGTGAGCGCGAAAACTACTACCCCGTTAGCATTTATTGTGCAGAGTGTGGTAAGGACACAACAAAAATCGTTTCTCTCAGCGATGATTGCACAACTGCAGAGTACACCTGTGAATGCGGTCACAAGGGTACATTTGACTTCACAAAGGATTTCAACTGCAAGCTTGCCTGGAAGATTGACTGGCCTATGCGTTGGATGTACGAAGGCGTTGACTTTGAGCCCGGCGGAAAGGACCACGCAAGCCCCCACGGCTCTTACGACACAAGTAAGGATATTGCAAAGAAAATCTTCGGTTATGAGCCTCCCCTTTTCCAGGGCTACGAGTTTATTGGTATCAAGGGTACAACAGGTAAAATGTCAGGCTCATCAGGTCTTAACCTTACACCCGAAACACTTCTTAAAATCTACGAGCCTGAAGTAATTCTCTGGCTTTACTCAAAAACAGAGCCCCTTAAGGCATTTGACTTCTGCTTTGATGATGGTATTCTTCGTCAGTACTTTGAGTTTGATAAGATGTACAACGCTATTAAGGATGGCACAGCAAACGAAGCACAGAAGGACATTATGTATAACACAACTGTTGGTGACAGAGTGCTTAATACAGTACCTATGAGCCTTCTTGTACAGCTTGGTAGTGTTGTTGACTTCAACATCCCTATGCTTGAAACAGTATTCGAGAAAATCGGCACTCCCTACAAGCAGTCAGAATTCAACGAAAGACTCGGCCGTGCAAAATACTGGCTCGAAAACTGTGCTCCCGACCAGGTTAACCGCCTTCGCACAGGCAGAAACTGGGAAGTATACAACACCCTTAACGATGACGAGAAGAAGGAGGTTGAAATCCTTTTCAACTTCATCAAAGAGGGCGGATACAACCTTGACGAGCTTAACAAAAAGCTCTACGCTATACCGAAAGAAATCTTCGGTGAGGATATGGATGAAAAAGCACTTAAGGGTATTCAGGGTACTTTCTTTAAGAATATCTACAAGCTGCTTATAGATAAGGAAAAAGGCCCCCGTCTTTACTTATTCCTTTATGCTATTGACCCCCAGAAGTATGTTGGTCTTCTTGACTTCTCATACGAGAAAACTGCTGAGGAAGCAAAGGCTGAAGAGGATGCAAAGGCAGCCGCTGCAGCTGTTGTAGAAAACGAAGACAAGCACGTTTATGGTGAGCCTGATGCTTTTGTTCCTTTTAAAGAAGAGCTTGTAAGCATTGATTACTTTGAAAAGCTTGACCTGAGAGTGTGCGAAATCGTTAAAGCACAGGAAATCAGAAAGTCACATAGCTGCCTTAAGCTTACACTTAACGACGGCAGTGACAAGCCCCGTGTAATTGTTTCATCAATCAAGAGTGAATACACTTGTGAACAGCTTGTTGGCAAAAAGATTATTGTTATTGCTAACCTTGAGCCTGCAAGACTTACTGGTGTTGAAAGCCAGGGTATGCTCCTTGCTGCAACAAATGGTGCTTGCGGTTGTCAGGTAGTATTCCTTCCCGACTGCGTTCCTGCAGGTACACAGATTAAATAATTATGGTCAGATTTGAGAATGTAAATGAGGAGACATTCTCTGCGGTCTATAAAAAAATGTGCGCGGCGTTCCCTCTTAAGGAGCTCCGCGATTACGTAGACCAGCAGAAATGTATGAATGACGAACGTTTTTGCTTTTTTGAAATATATGATAATGAGGTAGCCGTAGGGTTTATTTCACTTTGGAATCTTTCGGGCTTTGTGTTTATTGAGCATATAGCAATTGACCCTGATAAGCGTTCAGGTGGATACGGCTCAAAGGCTATTGAGCTTGTAAAAGAAACTTACAAAAAGGCTGTTATTTTAGAGGCTGAAGCACCTGAAACAGAGCAACAGATTAAAAGAATAAATTTTTATGACCGGTTAGGCTTTAAGGTGAACGATTACCCCTATGAGCAACCATCATACCACGGCGGCAAGGGTGTGCCCCTGCTTATTTTAAGCTATCCCGTATTACTTAACTGTGAGGAGTTTGAAAATTTTATTGCGGAAACAAGAAACAGTGCATACAAAAAGAAAGGTGATACATAATGAAAACACGAGCACAAAAAATCGCTGTCGCTGCTATGTTTGCAGCACTTGCCTGTGTGGCAACAATGATAATCAAAATCCCCACTCCACTTAAGGGATACGTAAATCTTGGTGACTGTGTAGTTCTGCTTTGCGGTTCTATGCTCTCCCCCGTTTATGCTTTTTTAGCTGCGGCTATCGGCTCTGCACTTGCAGACGTTTTATCAGGCTATATGACATACGCCCCCATAACGTTTTTAATTAAGGGTCTTATGGCGCTTGTTGTATTTGCCTTATTTAAACTTATTAATAAAAAGGGATTAAAGCAACCTATCAAAATTCTTCCGCTTGTTCTTGCAGAGGTCATTATGGTAGGCGGTTACTTTATATTTGAAGGCTTTTTATACGGCTTTGTTCCGTCTGCGGCAAATATACCTGCAAACGCAATACAGGGTGTGGCAGGTATAATCTTCGGCTTTGTACTTATAAAAGCGTTTGAGAAGATAAAACTGTTTAAATGAATGCAGAATGCAAGATGCAAAATGCAAAATGCAAAATTATCTGGGAAGCTGCGCTTCCAAACATTATATAGCTATCGCAGACATAGACTTGCCATAATTTAATAAACATTACAATAAATTATAACAAAAGCGAAGCTTTACCTCCTTTTTCAAGTGAGGCAAGGCTTCGCATTATTTTTTGTTTGCGATAGCATTATAATCAACGCGTCAGCGTTCCTTTAATTCTGCATTTTGCATTCTGCATTCTGCATTAATATATCATGTCCGCTGTAGTCCAGTTTTTGAGAACCTCTTTCTGGTCTGCGGCTTCTTTTTTTGCGCCCTCAAGGTCATGGTCACGATAGTTACCACACTCAACTGCGCTTACACCGGGCACCTCACCCTCAAAGACTTCAATAAACGCAAGGGCTTCTTGTGTAAGCTTAAGCGCCTCACCATGAGTCATTCCTGTTGTAAGAAAATAAAAGCCTGTACGACAACCCATAGGTCCAAAGTAAATTATATTATCCTTAAATTTACTGTTACGTACAAATGTTGCAAACAAATGCTCGAGTGTGTGAATTGCGCCTGTTTCCATAACCTCTTCAACGTTGGGTCTACGTGTTCTTATATCATAAGTAATAACGTTACCGTCTACACGTGATATATACATACCCCTTTGTAATTTTGTATGGTCAACTGTAAAGCTGTCAATTTTTTCCATAATACTGTTCTCCCTTGATTCACAGGCTGTCTGTGTTTTTCCTTTTCGCAGATTTTTAAAAAATTCACCAAGAATTTCTTTACATTCACTCTGCATATATCCGCCCTCATACTTGGGGGCAAAGCTGAAGCCACTTTCAAAAAGATTTGTTACAGAGCCACATGCTCCGTTTTTTTCATCATACGCTCCGAAGGTGACTTTTTTTAATCGGGCATTTATTATTGCACCGGCACACATCGGGCATGGCTCTAATGTAACGTACATCTCGCACTCCCAAAGGCGCCAACCGCCAAGGCGCTTACACGCCTCGTTAATTGCCTGAATTTCTGCATGGCAAAGAGCGTTACGCTCTTTTTCACGGCAATTACGCCCTCTGCCGATTATTTTGTTACCTATTGTGACAACCGCACCAACGGGCACCTCGCCATCACGGGCGGCTTCAACCGCAAGGCGCAAGGCCTCACACATAAACTCTTTTTTCATATTACTCAATAGGCGGTGTAGTTGTAAGTGTACCCAAAGCCTGAATAACATAAAGCACCGTCATTATAATCATAGCAGGGCTTGTTATAAACTTCTGGAATTTTTTGCCGAATGTAATTGACTCATTCTGTGCATCACCTTTAACAAGGGCAAAATCCTGCTCCTTATACTTTTTAAGGTAAAAATACCCTGCAATCACACCAAGCACAATAAGTCCGAGTGTGCATATATAGTAGAAGGTGTTACCTGCATCCTCGCTGATGTATGTGACAATTACCGATGACACGCACGATAGGGCGTTGTTCAGACCGTGTATAATAACTGCAGGCCATATACTGCCTGTAACAACAACTGCATAGCCAAAGAAAAGGCCACAGATAAATGCAAAGGGAATCTGTGCCGCATCACCATGAAAAACACCAAAGATGTATGATGAAGCAAGAATAGCAAAGGTGTTACCATACTTACGCATAGGTGTCATAAGAATGCCACGCATAGAAATTTCTTCAATAAGCGCAGGCATAATGGCAGTTGCCAGGAAAAGTGCTACCACGTCATACAGATTCTGCGGATCTTCAAGTGTGCTGTAGGTTGAGTAAATACCAAAGCCCTCAAGCACAGTAAGTATGGCAGACGAAATATAGTTTGCAAGCATACATCCGCCAAGGCCGATTAAAATAATTAAAAATGTCTTTTTAAAATCTTTAGGTCCGCTGAAATCAAGGGCGTATGACTGACGCTGCTTGTTATCAAGCTTCATCATCTTGCCGTTGCCCATATTGTCAAGGCTCTTTTTAAATGCAAAAAAGCTACCGCCTACAACTAACAAGGTATAAAGCATATTTATAAGCGACATACCCACAAGTGAGCCATCATAAATTTCAGACACCTTATCAATAAGGAACAGCATTGAAAAAATAAAAGCAAAGCCAAAACAAACAAGTGAAGCTATACCCGAAACGTTACCGATATCGCGATATTTCTTTTCTGTTGCGCGACGTTCAGCAACCTTTCTTTGCTGTTCTTCAAAATAGGCATTGTTCATAAAGCCACCCATTGTAGAGTTGCCGTAATGGTACTGTGGTACACCGGCAACCTGGGTATTGTAATAAATGGTTGATGGTGACTGTTGTACCTGAGGCTGTACATAATATGGGTTAGGCTGAACAGGTGCTGTATAGTACTGTGGCTGTGTTGTATAAACAACCACAGGCTGCTGTGGCTGTACGTTGTAGCCCACAGGGGCATAGCCCTGATTATACACAGTAGTATATGCAACTGTCTGCTGGGGTTGCACAACAGTCTGCTGCGGCTGTACCTGAGGCTGTGCTACGGGTTGCTCCACAGGTTGTGCCTGAGGCTGTATTATAGGCTGTTCTGCTACGGGAGCATTAACGTGGGGCTCACCGTTCACATTATAGTTATTAGGGTTATTATCCATAACTATCCCTTTCTGAAAGCAATTTTGCTTTTTAATTATATTAAAACTCATTTTAATGAATTATACCAACTTTTAATATAAATATCAACAGATAAATTGTGTATATAAAATGAATTTTTACAATATGTAGTGTTGCGAAAAAACTGAAAACAATGTATAATTTTGTTGTAATCTATATTCAGTATTTAAAGGACGGTTTTACCATGGAGAAAAAGGTTCACAAGCTTTTAATTGCAGGTGAGGAATACCGCATTGTTTCTGACGAAGGTTCAGATTATATGCAGGAGCTTGCACACGAGCTTGATGCTAAAATGACAAGCATTTTAAGGGGCAGCAAAATATCAACAACTCAGGCAGCAATCCTTGTTGCTTTACAGTATGCTGACGAGGCTATTAAAAACAGCGGTAACGCAGACAGCCTTCGCTCACAGCTTAAATCTTACCTTGAGGATTCTGCCCAGGCAAAGAGTGAGCGTGACTTCTACAAGCGTGAGCTTGAGCGCCTTAAAGCAGTTTCAGAGGCAGAAGAAAATAATCCTACAGGCAGACTTTGGTGAGCATAATGGAAATGAAAATAAAAAAAGTCCGTGAAAATGCAAAGGTGCCTCAGCGTGCTACAGGCGGTAGTGCAGGTCTTGACCTGTGCGCTTGTATTGATGCGCCCATCACCCTTAATGGTGGTGAAACTGCACTTATTCCCACAGGTGTTGCAATTGCACTCCCCTCAGCAGAATACGGTGCATTTGTTTTCCCCCGTAGCGGTATTGCCATTAAGCACGGTATTGGTCTTTTAAATTCTGTCGGTGTTATCGACAGCGACTATCGTGGCGAAATTATGGTTGGTGTTATTAACCAAATAAGTGAAAGCTATACCATTGAGCCGGGCGAAAGAATTGCCCAGATGGTTATTATGCCTGTTTCAACTATGCCTGTTATTGAGGTTGATGAGCTTGATGAAACCTCACGCGGTGCAGGTGGCTTCGGTTCAACAGGCAGAGCATAATTAAAAATATCTGACTACTGACAAGGAGATTTTAATTTGTCAACTATAGCAGCTATTGCCACCGCACAGGCGGCATCAGGTTTAGGTACAATTAAAATATCAGGTGAAAATGCGCTGACCATTGCGGACAGCGTTTTTTCTGCTGTTTCGGGCAAAAAAATTTGCGAAACACCGGGCTACCGAGCCCTTTATGGCAAGGTGCACGAGGGTGAAACTGTTATTGATGATGCGGTTGCCCTTGTTTTCAGAGCACCCAAAAGCTACACAGGTGAGGATGTTGTTGAAATCAGCTGTCACGGTGGTCTTTATATTCTCAAGCGTGTGCTTCGTGCAGTCCTTAACGCGGGTGCCCAGCCTGCCGAGGGCGGTGAGTTTACAAAACGCGCCTTTCTCAACGGCAAATTGGATTTATCAGAGGCAGAGGCGGTTATGTCACTTATTTCTGCATCGGGCGAGGAGGCACGTGCAGCAACACTCAATGCCCTTGATGGTGCACTCAGCCGTGAAATTACTGCTTGTCGTGACAGATTAGCGGTTACAGCCGCATTTATGGCGGCATGGGTTGACTACCCCGATGACGAAATCCCCGAATTATCTGACACAGAGCTTACAACAACCCTTACTGAGGTTAAGGCTACACTCACAAAACTCCTTGATGGCTTTGATGCAGGTAAAGCAATCCTTGATGGTGTTGATACAGCAATTGTAGGCAGACCAAACGTTGGTAAATCTACACTTTTAAATGCACTTTCGGGCACAGACCGAGCAATTGTTACATCTGTTGCAGGTACAACACGTGACGTGCTTGAGGAAACAGTTAAAGTGGGCAACGTTACTCTGCGCCTTGCAGATACGGCAGGTATTCGCACCGATACAGATGATGAGATTGAAAAAATCGGTGTTATACGTGCAAAAGAGCGCTTTGACAGAGCAACGCTTGTGCTTATGGTGTTAGATGCACAAAGCCCCCTGACAGATGATGACAGAGAGCTTATAAAAATGTGCAACAACAAGAATTGTGTTATTGTTGTTAACAAAACAGATGGTGGTATTCTCCTCAATATTGATGAAATCAAGTCACTTAGTAGCTCTCCCCTTGCAGAAATTTCTGCAAAAAATCATATGGGACTTGATAACCTTATAGAAATTGTTGAAAACGTACTGGGTACAGCAGGGTTTGACCCCTCTGCCCCACTTATTACAACCGAAAGACAGCGTAGCTGTGTGCTTAAAGCCACCGAAAATGTGACAGAGGCACTTGATGCAGTGAATATGGGCATAACTGCAGATGCGGTCAACGTATGCATTGACTGTGCCATTGAAAACTTAAGCATACTCACAGGTGAAAAGGCAACACAAACTGTTGTTGACGAGGTATTCAAAAACTTCTGTGTTGGTAAATAAAATATAATAAAAACAAAACGGGAATCAACCTCAACTGAGATTGATTCCCTATTTTTATACCTTATTCCTCGATTGCAGCTTTCTTTGTGTTTATTTTATAAAGAACATCTGCATCGAATTTTTCTGAACGGTCATATCTGTAAATGCCGTTTAATTCCTGTTCAACGTCTGTAAGCTGAGTATAGCAGAAGCCTATCATTTTAGGATTATCAATGAGTGTTGTGGTAAGACCGTCATAACGCTCGTAGAATTCCTCAAGTGAAGTAGCAGCGTTGCCGTAGCCCCATGCTTTTTCTTTATCATTCTCGTTAAATGCTGCAAGCTCAACTCTGATACCGCCGTATTCACTCATAAATACAGGCTCACCCTTCCAGGTCTGTCTGCGACCCTGATGGTCAAAAAGAATATTCTTTTCTTCAAGATCCTTGTAATGACCCTTGAAAAGCTCAACATCCTGGTCATAATCGTGAACGTCAAAAATATCTGTTTCAACGTGGAAGTTACCGCTTGTGTCAATACAAGGACGGGTTTTATCCATAGCCTTTACAGTTCTGTAAACTATACGAAGGACGTCATCATCCTGCTTTCTGCCGTCAATATCCCAGGTTTCGTTATATGGGCACCAACCAACAATTGAAGGATGGTTAAAGTCACGCTCAATCTCCTCTTCAACCTCAAGAAGATAGTAGCGGATTGAATCAAAGTGTGACCAATCCATACCCCAGTTTGCATGCTCACCCCAAACAATGTAACCTAATTCGTCACAGTAGTGAAGGAAAAGTGGCTCAAAAATCTTTTCGTGAAGACGTGCACCGTTAAAGCCCACCTTCATTGAAAGAAGAATATCGTTTTTAAGTGCCTCTGCTGAGGGTGCGGTATAAATACCATCGGGGTAGAAGCCCTGGTCAAGCACAAGACGCTGAAAAACAGGCTTGCCGTTGATTTCAACAGCCTTATCTGTAAGCCTTACCTCACGAAGACCAAAGTAGCTTGTTACAACGTCACCACCGAATGAAAGTGTAAGGCTGTAAAGACCGCCCTTACCAACCTCCCAAAGATGCTTTTCTGAAAGGTCAACTGTAACTGATGCGGTCTGGCCAAAGCATTCTGCCTTTGCTGAGCCAACCTCTTTACCGTCCCAGAAAGCAACTGCAGAGAAATCGCCTTTACCGTTAAGGTCGGCTGTAATTGTTACGCTGCCATTACCGATATTGGGGTAAACCTTGAAGTTTTTAATATAGTTTTCGGGGCAGAATTCCATATAAACTGTCTGCCAGATACCGGTTGTACGTGTATAGTCACAGTCGTGTGAGTAGCAAAGCTCACTCTGTTTACCACGACCCTGATGATAATCACGTGTATCATCCTCAGCATAAACTGTGATAATGTTGTCGCCCTCTTTAAGGAATTTTGTAGCATCAATTCTGAAAGAGATGTAACCACCAAAGTGCTCACCTGCAAACTCACCGTTTACATATACTCTTGCGTGGAAGTCAACTGCACCAAAAACAATGAAGGCTTTGCCCTTTGAGAGTTGTTCTTTTGTAAGATTAACTGTTTTCTTATACCATACAGCGGCAATAAAATCCTTATAACCGATGCCTGAAAGCTCACTTTCGGGGCAGAAGGGAACAATTATTTTTTTGCTGAAGGGTACGTCAACGTTATACAGCTTTCTGTCAATACCGCTGTTGCTGAAGTCAAATTCAAAATCCCACTCACCGTTAAGATTGATGTAATCATTTCTGTAAAATCCGGGATTGGGGTGTTCATTTCTTGGTATCATACTAAAAACTCCTAAAATTTATTTTTACAAAATTCATTTTAAATATATAAGCAGAACCGCAATATCCGCAGGTGAAACACCACTTATACGTGATGCCTGTCCGATAGTTTCGGGTCTGATTTTTTTAAGCTTTTCGATTGCCTCAAGGCGAAGATTTGTTACCTTGTCATAATCAATATCACTTGGAATTTTCTTGACCTCAAGACGCTTAAGCTCCTGCACCTGAGCCAATTGACGCTTGATATAACCCTCGTACTTAAGGTTAATTTCAACCTGCTCAAATACCTGACGGGGTAAATCGGGGCGTTTTTTATCAAAGGGTGCAAGTATTTCATAAGAAAGCTGTGGCCTTTTTATAAGGTCGCACATTTTACAGCCTGTACCGAGGGGCGCTGTGCCTGCCTCAACAAGAACCTTATTAAGCTCCTCTGAAGGGGCTACACCAACCTTTGAAATACGCTGTGTTTCTTCCTCAATAAGTCTTATTTTTTCCTGAAGCTTATTGTAACGTTCTTGTGAAATAAGCCCGATATTGTAGCCCATTTCTGTAAGACGAAGGTCTGCGTTATCCTCACGCAGAATAAGTCTGTATTCACTTCGCGAGGTCATCATTCTGTACGGGTCACGACAACCCTTTGTAACAAGGTCATCAATAAGCGTACCGATGTATGACGTACTACGGTCAAGGGTAAACTCACCTTTACCGAGGGCCTTATTTGCAGCATTTATACCTGCAACAAGACCTTGTGCAGCCGCCTCCTCATAGCCTGATGAGCCGTTAAACTGACCTGCACCGTAAAGACCCTCTAAATCATTAAATTCAAGGGTTGATTTAAGCGCCAACGGGTCAACGCAATCATACTCAATGGCGTACGCCGTACGCATAACCTTAACGTTTTCAAGACCCTTTATACTTTTTAAAATCTGCAGCTGAACATCCTCAGGCAACGAAGATGAAATACCCTGTAAATAAAGCTCCTCTGTGTCAAGTCCGCAAGGCTCAATGAATATCTGATGCCTCTCTTTTTCAGAAAAACGGACTATTTTATCTTCAATACTGGGGCAATAACGAGGGCCTACACCCTCAATTTTATTTGAATAAAGGGGTGAACGATGAAGGTTATCAAGTATAACCTGCTTTGTTTCAAGGTTTGTATATGTAATGTGGCAGATAGCCTTATTCTGTAACACGTCATCGGGTGTTTCAAATGAGAATGAGGTAATAACCTCATCACCCACCTGCTCTTCAAGACCTGTAAAATCAACGCTACGTCTGTTTACACGTGGCGGTGTACCTGTTTTAAAGCGCCTTAAAGGAACATTTAGGTCAAGTAGTGCCTGCGAAAGGTCGTTTGAAGGGAACATTCCGTCAGGGCCACTTTCAAATGACACGTCACCAACAAAGATTTTACCCTTTAAGAATGTACCTGTGGCAATAACCACACACTTTGCGGTGTATGTTGCACCAAGCTGTGTTGAAAACTCCCACAAGCCATCGTCATTTTTAAAAAGTGAAACAATCTCTGCCTGCTTTAAATCAAGACCATCTTGATTTTCAAGACAATGCTTCATATATTGGGTGTACTCACGTCGGTCAATTTGTGCCCTTAACGAGTGTACCGCAGGACCTTTACCCAGATTTAAAATTCTGCTTTGAATAAGGGTTTTATCCGCCGCCTTGCCCATTTCACCGCCTAAAGCATCAATTTCACGCACAAGGTGACCCTTTGACGTGCCACCGATTGACGGGTTACACGCCATATTGCCAATCCAGTCAAGATTAACTGTAAAAACTATTGTAGATGCCCCAAGCCTTGCACTTGCAAGAGCCGCCTCAATACCGGCATGACCTGCACCGATTACGGCAACATCGTACGTACCTGCAAAATAACTCATACAACTGTCATCCTATAAATTTAATGTGTCCGTCCTCACGCTCTTTGAAGGGCGGTTTTTCATTGGGGTAACCAAGGGTCATACCCAACACAAACTCCCAATCCTGAGGGATATCAATAATCTCTTTCCACTTACGGGCATTTTCTTCGTCATCAAAAAGTGCACCGAGAGAGCCAACCATACAAGAGCCAAGCCCCACAGCGTGGGCGGCAAGTGCAATATTCTCTGCCATAAGTCCCCCTGACATACCGTCCTTTGACGGGGCAACTATGAAAATAAAAACAGGTGCATTATGATATACGGGACGAATATCCCACCCTGTATACGCAGGGGTATCCCAGCCAACAAGATTTTTAAAATCTGTGTTCATCTGGTCGAGAATTTCTTTGTTTCGTAACACCCTTAAGTGACAGGGCTGTGTGTTTCTGCCACTGGGGGCTCTTATTGCCGCATCAAGGACTACCTGCAAAAGCTCATCGGGGATTTGCTCGTTTGTATACTCCCTGATAGTTTGACGGGACATAATATTTTTTATTGCATCGTTCATATTATCTGCTCTTTTCATATCTGATTGCATCAAAATAGCTTTGTGCAGTTTCTTTATTAATAGTGTTATTCACGATATACGCACCATCAATAACTCCGTCAATGCTATCATCACCAACATCCTTGATGATATCATTTTTAAGCTGATTGAAGTACTGGCTTTGCATATTTGTTTCACCGCGTATAACAAGGAAAATAAACTCATTTGTTGAAATTATTGATGCCTTACGTGAAGGTAAGGACTGTATTTTTTCAAAAAAGCCTTCGGGGTAAGAGGTATCGTCTTTGTGGAGCACAACTGTCTGCACAGAGCTTTGAACACCTGTTGATACAAGGTATTGTACCGCTTGCTCCATGGTCTGCTCACCTGAATTTACCATAGCGAGGATATTCTGGAATTTAAGAATAAGTGTTTCTGCCTCACTTTTGCTGATGGGCTTTTTGTTACCTGCTGCGTCAGTTTCTGTAAGGTAGCCTGTAATTGTCTGAAAAACTGTGTAATTCATATGAAAGTTGGCATAAAGTCGTGTTTCAGAAATCTCCTGAATACCGCCCTTGCCGTAATACTTCATCATAAGTGACTCGCGATATGCCTCGGCTGTAAAAACCTTTGTAAGTGTTTCACGTGTAAGACCAATGTTTGTGTAGTATTCACCATACATTACCCAAGTAGAATTAACCTTTTCAGAAACACCTGCCTTTTGGGCGGTGTTAAGCGAAATACCCTCTGCCTTTGCAAGTGAATTTGTTTTGAAGTAGCGGTTAACAAGCTCTATTGTCAGCTTTTCAACCTCTGCATACTCTGCGGTTAAACCAAGCTTAACAATTGCAGAATCAAGGAAATACACAAAAATATCTTCACCTATTGGCACGTTGTTTACTGTTACAGTTGCCTTTTGCACTATACCCGAGCAACCAGAAAACATCATTACAGAAACAAGCGAGCACACCACAAGGAGTAATGATAGTGGTTTTTTTATTTTATTTAAAACGCCTTTTTTCATAAAAGCACCTCTGTTTTTTTAAACATAAATATACATAATACAGTATAACAGAATGTTTTTGTTAAAACAAGGTTTACAATACAAAAAATCGAAGTCTTACCACCCTTTATAGGAAGATAAGACTTCGTTTTATTTCAATTTATAACAATATTATAACCGGCACGAAGTGCCACAAAATTTTAAATTAAAAATTTATATTTTAAAATTCTTTAGCCGCTACGGCTTTTTCCTCTGCCTCGTGCTTTGCACGGAGGTCGCTGTAAATGGGTTCAAGCTTTTCTTTTGTAAGAGGGTAACCGAATTTAAAGATAAGCCATACACCGACATAAACTATTGCAGGGATAATTGTGCAGATAAACATAATCTTGTTACTTGTATCGTTTGCAGAAATAAAGCCGTTGCCTGCGGTTTCGCTATCATACTTTGCCCACTGCAAGAGGAAGAGTCCGCCTGCGTCAGCAATAGCCTGACCCAATTGTCTGCCGAAGGTGTATGCAGAGTAAACTGCGCTTTCGTTACGCTCACCTGTTTTCCACTCCTGATAGTCGATAACATCCATAACAACCGCCCAGCAGGTAAGGCTTACAAATGTGTAGCCGAAGCCGATGAGAAGAAGACAGCCCATAAACAACCATGCGGGGTAAATGCCCTCCTGGGGATTTATCCACATAATGAAATCCTGGTTATTGGCAGTAACTGCAAGGAAAACTGATGTAATTGCTGAGATAATTGACATTCTTCCGCAAAGCTCTTTTTTGCCGTACTTTGCCGCTAATTTGGGAGTGAAAAGAATGAGTACAGCCATAGGAAGATATGTACAGATTGTACCCAGAACGCTGAGTCCTGTATTTGTGAAATAGTTCTTATAAAGGTATGCATTAAAGGAGTTGAACTGAAGCTGACCTGAAATGAGCACACCTGAGATAGCAATCATAACAAAGGGTCTTGATTTGAAAAGACCAAGATAGGTTTTCTTAAAATCAACCTTTTCCTCATCAAATGCAGGAACACGCTCTTTAAGATTTCGGTGACCGATAAGGTAGAATGCAATTGACATTACACCCATAATAAGGGCGTAAATAAACATTCTGTTACCGTCAGCAACCTCAATCTCTTTACCTGTCTGCTCATCCATTACACCTGTGCCAACATAAATAATGAAGGGTGCAATAAGTGTAACAACGGCACCACCTACGCCCGAGCCAAGTGAACGTGCTGTTGAAAGAACGTTTCTGCCCTTGGGGTCATCTGTAATAACCGATGCCAACGAGCCAAAGGGAATATTCATAGCCGTATACATTGTGCAGTAAATAAGATACATTACAATACACACAGCAAACAGCAACGTGGGGTTATTGGCAAGGGTTGGACTGTAAAACAATGAATTGGGGTCAGAATACGGCAGGAAGCAAAGAACTGTAGAAATACCGAGCGGTACTGCAACCAGCCTTAAATACTGAAGGAATTTACCGTCCTTGCCGGGCTTACGCTTAGCAACAACAATGCCCCACAACGGGTCATTGATAACGTCCCACAAACGGGTTACTATGAACATATAACCGACAAGCTTTGGCTTTATCTTTAAAACGTCGGTCATAAAAATTTTAAGGTAGCTTGTAATATAGGTAAGGTTAAACATATTTGCCGCTTCGGCAGTTGTATAACCGGCAACATCCCTTGCACCTATTTTATTAGGGTGATTATTGACTTCTTTATATTCTTTTGCTTTTTTCTCTTTAGCCATTTGTTTACCTCCTATTGTGAGCTTATATTATTACGCTTCATAATGAAGGGCAAGTCCGCCCTCACTTGTTTCGCGGTATTTGTGCATTAAGTCCTTACCGGTCTGGTACATTGTATGCACAACAGTATCAAACTTAACCTTACGTGTAGACGTTAAAAAGTTTGCAAGTGAAAGCGCATTGATTGCCCTCATCGCCGCAACAGCGTTACGCTCAATACAAGGAATCTGTACAAGACCGCAAACAGGGTCACAAGTAAGACCAAGGTAATGCTCCATAGCATTTTCTGCAGCATACTCTATCTGATCAAGGTCCATAAAATGAAGCTCTGCAAGGGCTGCCGCTGCCATACAACAAGCAGTACCAACCTCTGCCTGACAGCCTGCCTCTGCACCGCTGATAGATGCATTCTGCTTTACAACGTTGCCTATAATTCCTGCAGCCGCAAGAGCCTTGGCAATTTCAAAATCTGTAAAGCCCTTTTTCTCTTGCATATAGTAGAGCACTGCAGGTAACACGCCCGATGCACCGCAGGTAGGTGCAGTTGTTATCATTCCGCCACCTGCATTCTGCTCGCTTGCGGCAAAGGCATACGCACACACAAGCCTGTTTTCGCGTGTTTCGGGGGTTTCATCCATATGGCGCTGTGCATAAAGGAATTTTGCTTTACGCTCAACCTCAAGACCACCGGGTAAAATACCCTCCTGAGCAAGACCCTCGCGGACTGTGAGCTTCATACGCTCCCATATAGCTTTAAGGAAGGGAAAAATTTCTTCACCCTCGTACTTTGCGGCATAGTCGCTGAGCCTTAAGTGATGCATAAGGCAATATTCTTTGATTTCTTCAAAATTCTTTTGTGGGTAAACCTCAGGCGCTGTAACCGATGGCTGACCCTCTATACGGATTTCACCGCCACCTATGCTCATAGCCCTGACCTTGCCGATTTCTTTATTATCTGCATCATAGATTATGAAATCCAAGGTATTGGGGTGGGGTAAATCTGTTTCAGTTGTGTTAAAAACAATTTCATTTTTTGCCTTTAATGTATTTGCAAGGGCTGTGTGAGTACCGTGACCCTCACCCGTAAGGGCAAGTGAGCCGTAAAGAATAACCTTTACAAATGCGGCATCGCTGAAATTTTCGTTAACATATTCGGCGGCATACTGCGGACCCATTGTATGTGAGCTTGAGGGACCGATACCTACCTTATAGAGTTTTTTTAGTGACTGCATATAGTGCCTCCGCCTATAAGAATATCATCAATATAAATTGCGGCAGTCTGACCCGGTGCCGCGGCTCGTTGGGGATTTGCAAAAACTACCTCTGCCCCATCTGCGGTAAGGGTGAGCCTTGCCTCGGCAGGTGGTGCGGCACACCTGATTTTTACAAGACAATCAAAGCTGTCCTGCGGTGGTGACCCTGCAATAAAATTAATATCATTTATTTTAATATTATCCACAAACAAATCACAATTATCACCAATGGTAACTGTGTTATTCTGTGGGTCAAGCGCCAAAACGTACATAGGCTTGCCAAAGGCACCAAGACCCTTGCGCTGACCTATGGTGTATTTATAAAGACCCGAATGAGTACCCAGCTTTTCACCATCTTTTGAAATAAAGTCACCCGGGATAGCCTTTGGGTTAAAATTCTTTTCAATAAATGAGATGTAGTCGTTATCGGGTATAAAGCAAACCTCCTGACTATCTTTTTTAGTAGCAACAGGAATACCCTCTGCCTCAACAAGCGCCCTTATTTCAGGCTTGGTAAGGTCACTCAGGGGGAAAATCACCCTTGATAAAATGCTCTGGTCAAGCCCACAAAGGAAATAGCTCTGGTCTTTACCCGACGGGTTTTTCTGAATATAGTAAGCGCCGTCTTTATTTACAATAGTTGAATAGTGCCCTGTTGCAAGGTAATCTGCACCCTGCTCAAGAGCATAATCAAGCAACAGCCTGAATTTAACAGTGGGGTTACACAGCACACAAGGGTTAGGTGTAAGCCCGTCAATATAAGACTGACAAAAATAGTCCGTTATTTTTTTGAATTCCTCGCGTCGGTCCAGCACCTCAAGGGGTATTGAAAGTGCATCGGCTACCGTCTGCGCGTCACGGATATCATCATCTGCGAGGTCATCAGGCTTAAGGCGCAGAATAACACCGCGGACCTGATACCCACGCTGTTTTAAAATTATTGCCGCAGCAGCAGAATCAACACCTCCGCTGAGGGCTACGTAAATCAAATCATTCATAGCAAAATAATACCATATTACGCCCGAAAATGCAACCAAACTAAGCAAAGCAAATATGTCATATACACCAAAAATAAATACAAAATTTTGTAATTAAATACAAATTTTGACTTGCTTTTTTATGAACAAAGTAGTAGAATAATTGTATAAAGAATATATTCGGGGTATGTGTGCTATTTTTATAAGAAAAGGTGTTTAATTTCTTTTAAGAATAATAATCATCGCAAAAACCCGATATATTTCGTTCGTTTTTCAGGTAGATATGGATATGTTCCCCTTTATGGGATTACGGAAGGAAGGATAAAATGTCAGCAGATTTACACTTGCACACCAAGTTGTCAAACGGCTCTCTCGGCATTGAGGATTTAATTTTACTTGCCAAAAAGCGCGGAGTTACAACAATTGCAATTACAGACCACGATTGCCTTGCAGGTACTGTCAGAGGTAAAGTTATCGGTGAAAGGCATGGTATTACTGTAGTGCCCGGTGTTGAGCTTTCAGGTACAGATAAAACAAACGGCCAGGAAATACATATGCTCTGCTACAAGCCCGACTTCCCCGACAGACTTGAGGGTCTTTGCCGCCGCAGTTCACTTATAAGAAAGAAATCATCTCACCTTATGACACTCAAAACTGCGCAGAAATACCCCATCACACCCGAATTTGTAGTTAAGTGTGCAACGGGCTCAACAAATGTATTTAAGGTACATATTATGCAGGCACTTATCGAAAATGGCTTTGCTGACAGAATATATGGCGACCTTTACAAAGAGCTTTTCTCACCGGATGCTCCCGGCAACATTAACCACGTGCCTGACTATGAGGATATTTTCTCAATACTTGAGGCAATTCACGAAGCAGGCGGTATTGCAGTACTTGCAAACCCACAGAAGTGCAAAAATGACAAGCTTCTTGATGAATTAGTTGCTGCAGGTCTTGATGGTATTGAGGTTTACACACCCGATATGAGCGACGAAGATAAGGTTACCTTTGCTAAATACGCAAAGAAAAACAAAATTCTCGCTACAGGCGGTTCAAATTTCAAGGGTCTTTACAATAAGCACATTATTTCTGTTGGTGATTGCGACTTACCCGACGAATGTGTTCAGGAGTTCAACTCTTACAAGGCTCGTAAAAAAAAGGCAGAGCGCAAAAAAGCACAAGAGGCTGAAGCAGCTAAGGCAGAATAATAAATACAATAAATTAAGGAGCAAGGAATTTTCCTTGCTCCTTTTTTTTATCGTAAATTTCATATAATCATAGTTATATTGTGACTTAAACAATTATCTTTTTCATGATCACAGCAATAACCCACAGCAATATTAACATTATCGTAATAATAGCAGCTGTTTATATTTCCGGCATCATTCATTCCTACTATACCGCCAAAAAATCTGAAAAACATATGGCCTTCGTTACTTGTATTCGGAATCAATTCAACGCTGCCTTTGTTGATGCATGAGTTAATTGTACCTACATCATTTTCACCAACAACCCCACCTACAGTACCGTCACCTTTTACCGCAGCTGTGTTAATACAAGAAATTATTGTACCACCATCAGATAAACCTACAACACCACCAAGATAACCTCTATCCGCCGTAACCATACCGCTGTTTTCGCAATCCTCAACTAATCCGAAACCTTCTCGATTATTCACCTGTCCTGTTATGCCGCCAACAGCTGATATTCCGCTTACATCAGCAAAATTTGTGCAGGAAATCTCTGTACCATCACTAAAGCCTGCCACTCCGCCTACGTTATATCCTCCCGTAACAGATCCGTTATTGGTACTATTTTTTAATATCAGATAATTTATACCTGCCAGACCACCTGCAGTATCGTTGCTTTTTACTTTACCTACATTTATACATGATTCCATTTGCAAATTATTTGCACCGGCAATTCCACCGACAGCATCATCGCCACTAACATTACATTTATTGATACAATTAGTGACCGTACCCATATTATACCCGACAATTCCGCCTACCGATTCCTTACCGTTTACTGAACCGGTTACTGTAAGGCTTGCCACATTTCCACCTGACCAGCCAAATAAACCTACAAATTCTCCGTTTGGTATGTTACAATTCAAATTTGAAATCGTGTATCCATTACCATCAAAATTGCCAAAAAATGCCACTTCATTAGCCCTACCTATAGGGGTCCATGCGCGATTATTAAGATTAATATTATTTTTAAGAACTGCATTAATTAAAGAGCAGCCTGAATTCACTTCTTTTGCAAATTTAAAAAGGTCATCGGCAGTATATATCTCATAACACGTAGATCTATAGGGGTCATTATAGTCTGTTTCGCCATAATATTCATTTTCCCTCGTTTTGACAACTGCACCCGTCGTTGATAAATCACCCCAGTTGTTTTTGCGTATAGCTCTTACGGTATATCTGTAATACTGTCCGGGTAATACAGTAAAATCTGTGTATTTATTCTCATCCGTTTCACCAATGCACATCCAGTTTGTTTGACCTGCGCTACGACGGTACACAAGGTACCTTGTTGCACCGTTGATTTTTGCCCAGGTTATATTTATATCATCATGCTCGGGGTCTTGTTTTGCCTTAATTGAGTAGGGGTTTGCAAGGCGCATTGTGTAACGACCGTTAGTATCAAAGCCACTATAATAACCACTGCTTACTGCCCTTACTGTATAACGCCAATACTTACCGCTTACAGCCTTACCATCTGTATAGTTTGTGCTGCTTGTTGTACCAAGGTATGTCCAGGTTGATGTTCCTGCGCCACGACGATATACACGATAGCTTGCACCGGGAACTGCATCCCATGTAAGCTTGAGTCCGTTTGTTGTATTTTCAAGTAAATTGAGTATAGGTGTAAATACACATTTTGTTGTGTAGGTCATTTTCTGATTATATGCGCTATAATTATTCTTTGAATCATAGGCACGTACAGAATATGCGTAATATTTACCGTTACTTACGCCCCTGTCCAGAATCTGTGTGCCTGTTGTTGTACCTGCAAGCACCCAACTGCTTGAGCCACCTACTCTACGGTAAACATTGTACTTAACTGCGCCATCAACCTTATTCCAATAAACCTTAATACCACCAACATCGTTTGATGATGTAGTTTTAGGTGTTGTAACACTTGCCGCAAATACATTTACGTTAACAATGCTGAAAAGCATTATTACAGTTAAAAGTAAGCTTATACCCTTTTTCATAAAAACATCTCCGAAATATATTATGAAACAATATTACCATAATTTGTAATAATATTTAATTATCAAAATCACCAAAAAGAAGTCTTTGATTTTGTGCATAATAAAGCTGCTCGGAAATCCGAACAGCTTTATTTTTATGCATTTTATTTTACAACCTTTTCGCCATCAAAGATAACAATACCAAAGCCTGAGCCTGTTTTGCCACCACTTAAAACACGCTGTTTGAATGCGCGATAAAGTGAGTTATCCTCGGGCCATTCCTCGGGCTTTTTGTAGCCTGCGCCACCATAAAGACGCCATGCATCGTTAAATTCTTCTTTTTCGTTGCTTTCAAGGATAATGAAGTCATCCATAAAACGAAGCACGTTTGATTTTTCGGGCAGGAAATCATAGTGACCCTTGTAAAGGAGCCATGAGCCACACTTGAAAATCATAAGTCCGTCAGGACGACAATGCTCTTCCTTAAAGAATTCGTATGCTTTTTTATATGAATCAATACGTACATCATCAGTAAGTGAAACACCTGACCAGGGAATATGGAAGCCCAGAACCTCTTCACCCTTTTTGATGGTGATACCGCTTTCTGTGGTGTAATCCTCACGGTCAAAGTCAGAATACTCAAACTGGAAACGCCCCATACTGTAACGCATCATACGGAAGAAGCCGTCAAACCAGCTTGCAACAAATGAGCCGTAAACACCCTTACAATCAAGGCATTCGTTGAATTTGTACTTCATATCCATCATTGATTCCCAATAGATATCCTCACTGATGTTTTCTTCTTTATAACGTTCAAGAAGAACCTCGCTACAAATCATAAAGAATACAAAATGAAGTGTATATTCACTTATATCCATTTCATTTGCAAGTGCTGTAAGCTCATCAAGGCGCTCACCAACATCGTGTGCCTTGGGGAACATATAGTCCTTATAAATCTTGTTGAATTTTTCAAGATATTCAGCGTTAGCCTCAATAGCTTTAACAGTATCTTCAAAAACAGTTACAGCCTCTTCAGGTAAATCAAGCTTTTTGCAGAATAAATAAAAATGTTCGTTTAAGTAACTCATTGTAAAATCTCCTTTAGTTTCTAAGGCTGTTAAGGGGTGCAGGGATTCTGCCACCTCTGTTTATAAAGTCAACGCTACCCTCTGCATGGACAGGCATAACGGGTGCCGTACCAAGAAGTCCGCCCATTTCGATAGAATCACCCACGTTTTTACCGGGCGCAGGAATGATTCTTACAGCAGTTGTTTTATTGTTTATCATACCAATAGCTGCCTCATCAGCAATAATTGCAGAAATTGTTTCTGCTGATGTATCAACGGGCACAGCAATCATATCAAGACCAACTGAGCAAACGCAGGTCATAGCCTCTAATTTATCAAGGGTAAGTACGCCTTTTTCAGCAGCAGCAATCATACCCTCATCCTCTGATACAGGAATAAATGCACCTGAAAGACCGCCAACGCTTGATGATGCCATAACACCGCCCTTTTTAACTGCATCGTTAAGAAGTGCAAGTGCGGCAGTTGTACCATGAGTACCGCAAACCTCAAGACCCATTTCCTCAAGTATACGTGCAACTGAGTCGCCAACTGCAGGGGTAGGCGCAAGGCTAAGGTCAACAATGCCAAACTCTGCGCCAAGGCGCTTTGAAGCCTGACTTGCCATAAGCTGACCCATACGGGTAATTTTGAAGGCAGTTTTCTTTATTGTTTCAGCCACCACGTGGAAGGGCTCACCCTTAACCTCTTTGAGTGCGTTGTAAACAACACCGGGGCCTGAAACACCAACATTAATTGCACATTCAGGCTCACCCACACCATGGAAAGCACCTGCCATAAAGGGGTTGTCCTCAACTGCGTTACAGAAAACAACAAGCTTTGCACAGCCGAAGCCGTCATTATCCCTTGTAATGTAAGCGGTTTTTTTAATGGTTTCACCCATTAATTTTACCGCATCCATATTAATACCTGCCTTTGTAGAGCCTACGTTAACAGATGAGCAAACAAAATCTGTTGTTGCAAGTGCCTCAGGTATAGATGCAATAAGTCGCCTGTCACCTATGGTAAAGCCTTTTTGCACAAGTGCAGAAAAACCACCGATAAAGTTAACGCCACAAGCCTTTGCTGCATCATCCATAGCACGGGCAAAAATTGAATAATCTTCAGTTTCACAGGCCTCTGCCGCAATTGCAATAGGTGTAACGGAAATACGCTTGTTAATAATGGGAATACCCATTTCACGCTCTAAATCCTCACCTGTTTTAACAAGATTTTCGGCATAGCTTGTAATTTTATCATACATCTTCTGAGCACAGATTTTAGGGTCGGGGTGTGCGCAGGAGCGCAACGAAATACCCATAGTAATTGTGCGGATATCAAGATGCTGATTATCTATCATATTAAGGGTTTCTAAAATTTCACGCTGGTTAATCATAGTACACCTCAAATTTTATGCATTGCATCAAAAACTTCTTCACGCTGAATTCGGATGCTGACCCCAAGGCGCTCACCCTCATCATTAAGCGCATCTACAATTTTGTCATAGCCCACGTTGGCACCTGCAATATCAACAAGCATATTCATTGTGAAAATGTTATTGTGTAAAACTGTCTGGCTGATATCAAGGATATTAACGTTAACCTTTTGCAGAGTATTACAAACACCTGCCATAATGCCTACCTTATCCTTGCCGACAACCGTAATAATAGCATTCATTAAGATTACCTCTTTTACAATATATTTAAACTATTTTAGCACATTAAAATACATAATACAATAAATAGGCAAAAAAAATCGGAGCAGTTTTTAAACTGCTCCGAAAACTGTTTAATTAGTGTAACTCTTCGTAAAGGAAGCGGAAAATATCAAATTCCATAAAGAATTTAACAATAGTATCCGGAATAAAGCTGAGAATCCACCAGAAGTCCTTCTCCTGCTTTGCTTCGCTTTCAGGTGCATCTTCATAATCAAGAAGGATAGCCTGTGTATAAACTATACCGCCCTCACCGAAGATTTCAGCACGTACATATGAACCGATTTCATCAGAATAATCATCAAGGTCGATTGAATCGCCCCAGGCAATTGTTTTACCGTTTGAAATCCAACGCACACAATACTCGTTTTCAACATCAAGGATGATAGCATCGTTATCATCATCAACGATAACTGAATTTACCATAGGTGCATCTACATCATAAGGTGCTTCATATTTTGCGTTATAGTCCTCTGCCTGTCTGTCAAGAATATCTGCTGCTACTGCCTGTGCCTCTGCTGAGCCATTTTCAATAAGGTATACTGCGTATTCGTTAAGCTCATTATGGTTACCAAGGCAACGGCTTGCTGCAAAGAATTCACCATTCTGCATACATTCCTTAAGGCTTGCAGAAGTGTTTTCGGGCATAAGCATTCTTGTATAGCCTGTGTATGCTGCAGTTGCTCTGTGGGCATCACTTGTAGCAATTGCAAATACGTTTTTGCCTGCAGGTGTAAGGTCCATAAGCATAATATCCCAAAGCTTTCTGTCGTGACGTGTTCTTGAGTCACCCTTTGAGTTAATATCAATACCTATACATGAGGGGTATTTTTTGATAAGATTTTCAAACTTATCAATATAATATTCGTAGCCTTCACCGTATGCATCCTCTGTGTATTTTTCATCACGTGCATTTGTGTATTCACCGGGATGGTTGATAACTGAAAGACCGCCAAGCTCATCAACAGCCTTGATAGGTGTTTCATAATCACTTGTGCCGCCAACAATACCATGACCATAATCAACAAACCAGCTGTTTACGTGAGCATTGTTAAGTGATGTGGGGTTATTTTCAATAGCATATGGTACGCGGAGCATTTTCTGACCCTCTACGCCATCTGCTACCTGATAATAGTAATCATCGCCGTTTTCATTAACAACGTTGTACTCAAGACCCTCAAATGTATGGCCTGTATCATCAAGGTCAACAATTTCTGCATCAGTATTTTTAAGACCAAGGAAAAGTTTTAACTCAGGTACAACAGCCTGCTCTGTCCAGCTATAGTTAACTGTGCCATGGTCAGAAACCGCATAAATATCAAAACCATAATCGTAGTTGGTTTCAATCATTTTTTTAAGAGTATCGTCACCATCAGATGCGGTTGTATGGGTATGAAGATCTGCCTTATACTGCTGCCATGACCAATCAACGTTTGCATAAGGGCTTGTGATTTCGTAATCAATATCAGTAGCCGCTGCAAGACCCATTGTTGACAACACACCTGCAAATATAGCAACTGTACAGATAAGTGCTATAAGCTTTCTTGCCTTTTTCATTGATATCTACCTTTCTTAACAAAAACATACTACCATACAGGTATAGTAGTTTATATTATTGTAATACTTTGGTAAAGTAAATTCAATTATCAAGTTGAATAAATTTACTGACATATTTTTATAAAAATGTTCAAAAAAAGAGCTGTAAAAACTCAGTTTTACAGCTCCTGTACTTTATTGATTATAATCAGCCATTCTTGATTTCATCAAGAAGATCCATGTAAGCATTTACAAAGATTGAACCTGCTGCGGGATTAAGTACGTTAACCTCTTCATTTTCTGAAAGAAGTGAATGGTACTCATTATCACGGAGCACGTAACCTGCCTGGTCATTCATAAGACCGAATGCAAGAACAACATCAGTATCTGTACATTCTGCAAGTGCAGGCATATTCCAATCGCCTACCCAACCTGCTTCACCTGAATCGGGACCACCGTAGATAAGAATGGGGTCAAACTCACCGGGGCAAAGGAATACGCCAACCTTGTTGCCTAATTCCATATAACCGATTTCAGTAATCATCTTATAGCCGTCACCTGATTTAACGATAACTGCGTTAAGGATATCTTCACGTGCTGCAAGGGTGAGAATCTGGTTCTCAACATCAACTGCAACTTCCTTGTGAGCAATATTAAGAACGGGATCAAGCTCAACATCGTTGTCAATATCGATAACTCTCTTTGCAACTGAATAACCATAGTCAATAAGGTCAAAGTCATAATCAGTTACATCAGGAGTATTCATTCTGTACCATTCATCAACAGTTGCAACGTAATCCTGTGCATCCTCTGTTGTGAAGTCATCGTCATCATCGGGCATAGTCTTTTTGCCACAAGAAGGACAGCTGATTTCATAAATGCCACCCTCTTCTGTGGGCTTAGAAATTTCAGCAACCTCCTGACATTCGAGGCAAAGACGAACTGTACGCATACCGATAGCAAGCTCTGCGCCAAGAATGTAAACTACGTTTGCACCAACCTTTTCGTTGATAGCCTTTTCAATGTAGTAGGGATAGTCAGCAGTAAGAACTGAACCACCTGCACCATTACCTGTACAGTGGATAGCACCCTCAAGAACCCATGTTTCAGCTGAACCGTCATCGGGAACGAAACGGAGTCTGTTGATGTTGGGGTCAAATGCCTGAGGATCACGCTTATCTCTGATGTAATCAGAAACATCTGCTGTGCCGTAGTAGAGTGAACCTGCCTTCATAGACTTAACAGCCTTTTTGATTGCGAAAACAGTTTTGTTGTAAACTCTTTCCATAAACTCGGGGTTCTTCTGAATCTTTGCACTTTCAATCAAGCCACCGCTTGCTGCGTTACCTGTGTTTGCAATAAGACCCTGTAAAAGAGGAATGTTCATACCGAGTGTATCAATAGCTGAATGCTGATGAAGAACAGAAACGTTAAGTGAAACAATGTTGTTCTCTTCTGCAAAAGCAGCAAGTCTTTCACGGATTTCATTAACGTCACCACGAGGAAGACCGAAGCCGTCAATAACTGCGTGAACAAGAGTACCGCCAACGCCATCGCTGATAGCGTAAACACGAACACGCTGGTCATCAAGAACCTTTGTGGGTACACGACCTGCAACGATTTCAAGTGAACCTGCAAGGAAGTATTTACCATTCATTGGGTCCATACCATCAAGAAGAGATACACCGGCATAGCCTAATTCCCACTGGGCTGCAGGGTTAACCTCATTCTCAAAGTTTGTATCACCCTCATAGAAATTCTCTGTCTGGTAATCCTCTTCCGTATCCCATCCGCCTTCGTAGCCGGGCCAGAACATGTTGAGGAAGGACAGAACAACGTGAATAATTCTGTCAAGATAATAGTTAAGTACGTTTTCAATACCTGTCTCAGGCAGTGTAATATCAGCAGCGCCAACGGGAACTGCAACTACTGAGAATGCAAGTATAAGTGACAGTATAACTGCCAATACCTTTTTGCTCATAGGAAAGCCTCCTTATAATTATACACATTGATTATATATGCTTTTTGGTCAATAATCAATAACAATTTACACTCACAACTGTTCTTTGGTGTTTTTTAACAATATTAGTTGTCTGTTTTTGTTAATTTTGTCATAGCAAGTTTATTTTATTTACATTTCATATTGAAAAAATCATAACAAATATGTATAATGAATAGGATTAAGGTTTTAGGGAGATGAATTTATGGCAAAGCGTGAAGGCTATATCTCATGGGATGAGTTTTTTATGGGCGCAGCGGTGCTTTGTGCAAAGCGCAGTAAAGACCCTAACACACAGGTTGGTGCCTGTATTGTAAACAGCGAAAACCGTATTCTTTCAGTTGGTTACAACGGCTTTCCCTCAGGCTGTAATGATGACACCTTCCCCTGGGACAGAAGTGCAAACGATTCATACGACACAAAATACCCATACGTTTGCCACGCAGAGCTTAATGCTATACTCAACTACCGCGGCGGTAATTTATCCGGCAGCCGTATTTATGTTGCCCTTTTCCCCTGCAACGAATGTGCAAAGGCAATTATTCAGAGTGGTATATCAGAGGTTATTTACCTTTCAGATAAATATGCCGACACATCTTCAACAAGGGCATCTAAGCGTATGTTTGATGCAGCAGGTGTAAAATACACCCATTTAGTACCCGAAAGCAAGGAGTTAGTTCTTGATCTGAGGGAAGAAAACGTTTAATTTGTTTATAAAATTTTATTTATAAAAAATATTTTTTACATAGGAGTGTTTTAAATGGCTTTAGTTAACGCAAAAGACATGCTTACAAAAGCAAAAGCAGGCCACTATGCAGTTGGTCAGTTCAACATCAACAACCTTGAATGGACAAAGTCTATTCTTCTTACTGCACAGGAGATGAATTCTCCCGTTATCCTTGGTGTATCTGAGGGTGCAGGTAAGTATATGTGTGGCTTCAAGACAGTTGCTAATATGGTTAGCGCTATGATCGATGACCTTGGCATTACTGTTCCTGTTGCACTTCACCTTGACCATGGTTCATACGAAGGTGCAAAGGCTTGTATCGAAGCAGGCTTCTCATCAATCATGTTCGACGGTTCACACTACCCCATCGACGAAAATATTGCAAAAACAAAAGAGCTTGTTGCTATCTGCGAAGAGAAAGGCCTTTCAATTGAGGCTGAGGTTGGCTCAATCGGCGGCGAAGAAGACGGCGTTGTTGGTGCAGGCGAATGTGCAGACCCCGACGAGTGCAAGATGATTGCTGACCTTGGTGTTACAATGCTTGCAGCAGGTATCGGTAACATTCACGGTAAGTACCCCGAAAACTGGGCAGGTCTTTCATTTGAAACTCTTGCAGCAGTTCAGGAAAAGACAGGCACAATGCCCCTCGTTCTTCACGGTGGTACAGGTATCCCCGCTGAAATGGTTAAAAAGGCTATTACACTTGGTGTTTCAAAAATCAACGTTAACACAGAGTGTCAGCTTGCATTCCAGGAAGCAACAAGAAAATACATCGAAGAAGGCAAAGACCTTCAGGGTAAGGGCTTCGACCCCAGAAAGCTTCTTGCTCCCGGTTGCGAAGCTATTAAAGAGACTGTTCGTGAGAAGATTGAACTCTTCGGCTCAAAGGACAAGGCTTAATTTAAAACTGGAGCCGTACGCCACATGACGTACGGCTTTGTTATAACAAAAAATTTATGGTGATTGCTATGGCAGAACAAAAAAAGTCAACAAACAATACAGCACGTCTGGTGGTGCGTATATTATTTGGTATACTTGCAGTTGCATCTTTAATTATAATGGTGCTTATTTCACCCTTTGGCAAAAGACTGCTTGGTAAAGAAGATGTTGCCCCCGAAACAGTTGTTGAAACCATTGATGGCAATATTGCAACAGAGCCTGTTATTACAACAACCCAAAAGGCAACTGAAGCAGTATCAGAAAGCAAAGCAGATGACAATACAACACCATCTGTATCAGTATCTGTACCACAACCCACACAGCCTGTTGAAAACCCCTACAAAAATTACAGTATACTTATAAACTCTGTTAAGTTTAATTATACTGAGGACAAGGGCGTTACAAACGCTGTTGCCAAAGACAACGAAAATGTAAAAATGACCATTACACCTAAGGGTGATGTAAACTATGCTGACCTTTGCGAAGGTGCAAAGACAGAGCATGGTGCACCTGTTGATGGTAAAAACCTGCCAATGGCAAACGCAAATACGTTTTATTCATCAGAAAAAGACGGAATCAAAACAACAGTAATCTGTGTAGACGATGGCGGTAATGGTAGTATTGAAGTAAAATACCAGTACCCCACAGATAACGCAGATTATGAAAAAGAGTTTGATTTTATGATTTCTATGTTTAAAGTAGAACAATAAATGCAAAACGCAAAATTAAAGGGCGCAAGCGCGGATTATAATGAGGAATTATGAGTTAGGAATTAGGAATTTCGGAACTGCGTTGCGATTATAAAAGGTGAAGCTTGCGTTGCAAGTGAAGTTACTTCGTAGTGAAGTTTCTGCGAAGTGAAGTTGTCCTTCGGACAGTTTCGGGGCAAAGCCGATTATATTGCTGTCGCTAAACTGAAGTTATGCGAAGCCTTACCTCCCTTTCCCAAGGGAGGGGGACCATTCTTGAATTAAATAATTGTTTTAAGTGAGTATATTCGGGTGAATATACTCATCTTTTTTATTAGTTCGGGCGGAATGGTGGAGGGTAGTTCTTTTACTGCTTTTCTTCACTTGGATAAAGGAATAAATCAATACGAAGGATTTATTACATACACCTGCTGTGATGCCATACACGCTCACGCGTGATTACATTCGCCTTACGGCAATTACATACCAATTCTTCGAATTGGATAACAAGCTACGCTTGTTTGGTGGGTAGTTCCTTTCACTCCTTATCTTTACTTAAATAGAACAATAGATTTGCTGTGTGGTCCTACCTCTCTGGTTTAAGAGAGGGGGACCACCTTTTTATCAAGTAGTTGCTTAATTTGTTTTACAAGCGCGTGGTTACTTAGGTATAAAAACAAGGCTTGTCGGGTGGTGGAGAGTTCCCGATACGAAGTATCGTGGAAACGAAGTTTCCAATGGAATTTACTGAATGGATATATCATTTATTTACGAACAATAAATATAATGTTTCATATTTCATTTTTATAGACATTCAGTATATTACAGTTGAATCTCACGATTCAAAACGCTTCGCGTTGGAACTCTCCACCGCTCCGTCGGACTGTATTTTAAACATCTGATATTCACTCGTATGTAAGTTTTTCGAATAATATAATATACAGAAGGCGGTCCCCCTCTCTTAAACCAGAGAGGTAGACCGCCAATAAGTTTTTTATCGCTTGAAAGCTTGTTGTATAGGCAAGTAACGTAAAGTCCTCTTGTGGTACCCAAAATTGTTTGCTCGTTATACACTTCGCACAATTTTGACCACTGCGCCAACTCACACTCCCTGCATCGCCCACCGGGCGCGGTCGTGTTCCTTGCCCCCTCTCTTAAACCAGAGAGGTAGACCGCCAATAAGTTTATTTATCGCTTGAAAGCTTGTTGTATAGGTAAGTAACGTTAAGTCCTCTTGTGGTACCCAAAATTGTTTGCTCGTTATTCACTTCGCACAATTTTGACCACTGCGCCAACTCACACTCCCTGCATCGCCCACAGGGCGCGGTCGTGCTCCTTGCCCCCTCTCTTAAACCAGAGAGGTAGACCGCCAATAAATTTTTTGTTTCGTTTTTAGTTTTATATGCAATTAGTAAGGCTTCGCGTTACTTTTACTTTATTATAATCGCAACGCAGTTCCGAAATCCCTCATTCCTAACTCCTAACTCCTCATTATAATCCGCGCTTGCGCCCGATAATTTTGCATTTTATGAAAGCCACGACGAGTTAGTATCCGTACCCAAGCTTTCTGTTCCGTAAAGATACAAAACATCTGTGATACCGTTTTCTTTAACAAGCTCTGAAACTGAGGTTCTGTAATAACGCATATCTACCATATAGATTTCTGAATATTGCTCGGCAAGGAAGCCTGTAAAACAATGGGCAAAGGAGTCCTTTAAAATAAGGATTTTGCCACCCTTTGCGGTGGGGTTTGTGATTTTTGTAAGAGAGTGGTTGCCATCAAGGTAAACCGGGTATTTATCGCTCTCCTCTAACCTATCTGTAAAGAAAACAGAGTTATGCTTAACCACGTCCTTGCCAGGCTCGGTAATTTCAACCGTAACCTTAAGATTTTTATTGTGCCACATTTCAATAACATCAGGGTCTGAAAGCCAGTAACCACCCTTTGAGTATGATGTGCCGTAAAAATCCGCCTCGGTTTTTACCTCGTAATCTTCATTTACAACAAAGCCTTTTTCAGCCGCATAAAGCTTATACATTTCAAAAGCGCCTGCCGATGTAATATGATGGTCAGTTTTGTAATAAAGCTGAACATCATTTTTTGCTTTATCAAAGGCTTCTCTTATATCAATAAAGGTCATATCCCCTTTATTTTCTTCAATAACCTTATAAATTTCGTTGTCAGTATACTCCCCGTGAATGCGAGGGAGCTTTTCATTCATAACAAAACCACATTGAGGTACTACCATTATTGTTGCATTCAGTTTATTATCTTTTGCAAAATCCTGAAAATTCTGAACATTTTTCAGCGCTGTGTCAGTACTGAGCTGTGCAGGGGCAGCAATAAGGTAACCATCTTTACCATAATAAACGGGGGCTGTACTGTTTCTGCCACAAGCAAGGTTAAAATATGACTGAACACCTACAAAAAAATCTCTTAACGGGAATTGGTCTGAAACAAAGCTTTCCAAATCCTTTGTAAACTTACCGTCAGCAAGTGATTTTAAAGTTAATTCAGGTGCTTTTGCAAGGATTCTTTTTTCGTTTTCAGAGTATTCTTTTTTTGGTGCAATAAAAAGCGCAGCCGAAAGAACAAATATCACAAGTAAAAATGCCACAGAGGGCATTATTGGTTTTAATTTTTTAAACACAAAAGGCCCTCCTTAAAATCTGAAATAAAGGAATGGATTATAGCTTGAGCTTACAAGTGATGCCACGCTGAGAAGTAATACAACCACAATTGCAAGTGTTTCTAATACCCAGCCACCCTTAACGGAGAAGATTTTTAAAATCATTTTACGTGCTATGGGCATACTCATAAACCAGCCTACTGCAATAAGTGGCAGGTAGCCAAGCACAAGGGGTGTTGCTGCTTCACTCAACAAGCCGTTTTCAATACTGAACATAGCACCGATATACTCACCCATTTGTGCCATATCTGTAAAGTCAAATATTGCCCAACCTAAAATTATAAGGAAAAGTGAATATACGTGTGAGAATATTGCAGGAAGCTTTTCAAGCTTTTTAAGTAAGAAATATTTTTCGATAAGCAATATCACACCGAAGTAAACGCCCCACAAAATGAAGTTCCACGATGCACCGTGCCACATACCTGTAAGGAACCAGACTGCCATAATATTGAACATGTGGCGTGGTGTTTTACAACGGTTACCGCCAAGGGGAATGTACACGTACTCTCTGAACCATGAGCCAAGTGACATATGCCATCTGCGCCAGAATTCTGTAATACTTTTTGAAATATAGGGGAAGTCGAAGTTCTTAAGGAATTCAAAGCCCAGCATATTACCAAGACCGCGAGCCATATCACTATAGCCTGAGAAGTCAAAGTAAATCTGCAGGGTGAAGGCAATAATACCTATCCAGGCACCAATAAGACCGCTTTCTGTATCGGGCTTCAATTCTGCCCACAGATTGCCCATCTGGTTAGCGATGAGCACCTTTTTTGCTACTCCCACCATAAAGAGCTTAACACCACGTGTAAAGGTTGACCAATTTTCTTGCCTGTGGGTGAGCTGATGCTCAACATCAACGTACATAACAATAGGTCCTGCAATAAGCTGTGGGAAAAGTGCCACGTAAGTACCAAGGGCAACAAAATTCTTTTGCACCTTGCAATTACCCTTGTACACGTCTATTGTATAAGACATTGTCTGGAATGTATAGAACGAAATACCAATTGGCAAGGGTATATCAGGTGTTTCAAGACCGCTGAAGGCAGGTATAATTTTTAAGGTATCCACAAAGAATGCGGCATATTTAAAAAATCCGAGTAACGCAAGATTCAGCACTACGTTAACCACAAGCAAGGCCTTTGCTTTTTTACGATTTTCGCTGTACTTACCAATCAAAAGACCAAAAACATAGTTCATTGTTACTGAAAAAAGCATCAGTAAAATGAAAATCGGCTCACCGTAGCCATAAAAAACAAGACTTACGGCAAATAAAAGTGCGTTACGGAATTTTTTGGGACATAAATAGTAAACAGGTAATACAATTGCAAGATAAACAAAAATGAATATCAAACTTGAAAATACCATATTTGTTCCCCTTCCAAAAATTATAGTAACAAAGCGTTTGCACGGGAAATACCAGAGCAAACGCTTTTATATTCTTAAATAATAACTCAGAATGCTTCGTTAAACATACTTACCATGCCTTCATTGTGCTCTGAGAAGAAGAGTGCAACGTAATTGCCCTCAACCTCAACCTCACAAGCACTTGCAATTGCGTAGCTTTCAGCATCGTAGCTCTGTGACTGCTGTTTAAGACCATCAAGTCTTGACTGAAGCTTTGCTTCAATATCCTTTGCAGCTGCTTCATCAACTGCTTCAACCATAATGATTTCTGCAGGGAAAACGCCTGTCATAACAATCATACTGCTCTGTGAAGCGATAGTATCCTCAGTTATACCATACTGATCAAGGAGCTTGCCATTATCAAGGTTAATGGGATCTTTAATACCAAACTCTGAAACCATTTTTGCTTTGAGTGCGCCAAGTGCTGAATTATCAGCTGCTGCCTCTGACTCTGCAGGTGCAGATTCTGTTACAGTTGCAGACTCTGTTGCAGGTGCTTCAGTTGTTGTTTCCTCTGCATCGCCAGAAGAACAAGCAACAAGGCTCATTACCATTGTTAAACACATTAAAATTGCTAAAAACTTTTTCATTACAAAATCTCCTTAAACAATAATCTCTTCTTCAATAAAATCTGATTTAGTTGTACCCTCTTCCTTGGGGGGCATTGTAAAACCTTCGGGAAGGGTGTACTTGGGTTTTGTTGTTTCGGGCGTTGTGGTTGCCTGTGTTGCATCGGGCACCTGAACAACGACTGTATGAACAACAACAGGAACTGTCTGTACAACCTGGGGCTGTGTCTGCTGAGCCTGGGGCTGTTGCACCTGGGGCTGCTGTACCTGAGGCTGCTGACTGTCCGGCACAACCTGTATCTGCTGTGGTTGTGTTACGGCTGCCGGTGGCTCGGTGGGAATGTGAGTGTAAAGGTACTCTGCCCAGACTTTACAAGCCTCGTTATTAAAGTGAATGCCCATATCGTGCAGGTCACTACAATACTCGGGGATAAGGTAGCCCGTTTCATTTCTGAAAACAGATGCTACGTCAAGGTAATACCAACCACGTTGTCTGCAAAGCTCTGATAAAAGAGCGTTATACTCGTTAACGGTTTTCATATTAAGTGCGCCTCTGTCAAATGAAAGAGGTGTAACCGACTGCATATAAAACATTACATCGGGTGATTTTGCAAGAATTGTATCAACAACAGCAATAAGGCTGTCTATACTACCCTGAGGACCTGTCCAGCCAATTTCATTAACACCAAGCATAAGGTAAACCTTCTTTTTGCCCGACATAGCAACGCCGTCTGCCAAAGAAACCTTTTGCCCTCTGAAGGTGGGGTGAACTGATTTGGGATTATCAAGTGACCACAATGCATTACCTGCGCTAAGACTACCTGATGTGAGGAATGTTGCATCACCAAAGCATGATGAAGACATATTATAATATGTAAGTGAAAGACTTACAGAGTCACCAATAAAAACAGCATCATCAAAATAAGATGCGTCACCCCTATCAGAGTGTGGTACAAAATAGTGTACGTTTGGTGTGCGACGCTCACCATGCTCATCAGGGAGGAAAACGTAATCAAACTGTAAGGGTGGTGGCTCGGTGGGTGCTACTGTGGTCGGCTGTGTTGTTGGTTGTGTTACTACAGCTGTTGTTGTAGTTGTTTCTTCAGCAAAGAATTTACTACCGCAACCGGTCAAAATAACCGCAACAAGAACAATGCTGACCGCTGACAACAAAATGCGCCTTGAGTCAAATGACCTCATATACACTCCCCTTTACTCCTCATTTGTCGAAATATGACATATACCTTATTATAATAGCAATTCGTTGGCTTTGTGTCAATAAATATAGCGGATTTTCTTGTGGAAAATCCGCTATATTTTGTATATTGTATTATATTATTGCACTAAATAGAGTGAATTTTACATTAAAAGCCTTCGTACTCAAAAACAGTGTTATAGGTACCGCTTTCGAACTCGTACTCCTCGTTATCAAGATAGAGTGTAGCGTGTGAACCATTGGGGATTGTAAAGCTAAATTCACACTCGTTACCATTACCCGTATATTCCCATGAAGAAATAATTTCGCCATTTTCTGTAAGAATACGAGCCTTTGCATAACCAAGCTCTTTTATGGGCAAGGGTCTGAATATAATATGCTTGTAGCCCGGCTCAGCAGCATCACTATCAATACCTGCAACAGTTGTATAAAGCCAATCACCAACAGAGCCGTATGCGTAGTGGTTAAATGAGTTCATTTCAGGTGTAGCAAAGCTACCGTCAACCTTCATACCATCCCAACGCTCCCACATTGTGGTTGCACCCCTTGTAACAGGGAAAAGCCATGATGGGAAATCTTTTTTAAGCAGTAATTTATAAGCAAGGTCTGCTCTGCCGATTTTTGTAAGTGCATGTAAAAGGTACGGTGTACCTACAAAGCCTGTTTTAAGGTGACCGCACTCCTCAATATCCTTAACAAGCTTTGCGCCCTCGCGCTGAATATCATCTGTAAGATTAAAGTAAATTGCAAGTACGTTTGCAGTCTGTGTTTCGTGCTCTTTAAGACCTGTATTTAAATATTTTTTACGATATTCTTTTACAGAAAGCTCATAAAGCTCTTCAAAATAAGACATATCCTCACCTATTGCCTTACCCATTTCAATAAACAGGCTGTTTGAATATGCAAGGTAAGCAGAGCCGATAAGATTTTTATCTGTAAAGCCACCCGTTGCCTCATCGCCTGCATCAAGTGAAAGCCAATCGCCAAAATGATGGGGGTGCATATCAAAAAGACCACGTACACTTCCCTTTGATTCCATAAACAGAATCCATTTTTTCATAGACTCAAACTGATTTTTGATTATTTCGGTATCACCATAAGTTCTGTAAACCCAATATGGTACGATTACAGCCGCATCTGCCCATGCAGATGAACCTTCACTTTCCCAATTATGAATATCGGGTACAATATCTGTTACCGCACCATTAGGGCGCTGATCTGCCGCAACATCCTTCATCCATTTTTTAAAGAATTTAAGTGTTCTGTAATTTATTGATGCAGTACGTGCAAAGGCCTGGGCATCACCTGTCCAGCCCAAGCGCTCATCACGCTGGTTGCAGTCTGTGGGTATGTCAAGGAAATTGCCGCGCTGACCCCATACAATATTTTCATAAAGCTGCTGTACAAGGTCGTTACCACAGGCAAAATAACCTGTGCGCTTCATGTTTGAGAAAACCACAAGTGCCTTGAAGTTGTCAATGTCTATTTCATCATCATCAAAGCCCTCAAGCCTGATGTATCTGAAGCCCTCATACGTAAAGTGGGGCTTATAAACGTGCTCGTTACCGTCTGAAATAACCTTTATTTCATTTTTTGCGCCACGAAGGTTTTCTGTATAGAAGTTGCCGTCTTTATCAAGAATTTCTGCATGATAAAGCTTAAACTCCTTACCCTTTACCGCAGGTACAACCCACTCAACGTAGCCTGTAAGATTCTGACCGAAGTCAATTACCTTTTCGCCCTTTGGGGTTGTGATAAGTGCGATAGCATCAAGACGAGCCATTTCGCGAACCTCTTCACCCTCTGTGGGTACAAGGATATCTGTACTGATGTCATCAAGAGTCTTTACAGCAAACTCTTCGTCTGTGTTTGCATTGTAATCAACAGTTTCACCATTGTAAACGCTTGATTCAAGAATATTGCTTTTTGCACATTTCCAGCTTTCATCTGTGGGGTAAAAGTCTGTTGTGCCATCTGCATATTCAATAAAAAGTGATGCAATAAGTGCATCATCACGGTCTGTTATGCTTTCGTAATGCTCGTGCGGGTTGCCATGATAACGTCTGCCGTTGCCTAATGCAATATCAAGAGTATTGCACTCCTCAAGCATATTTGTTACGTCATACTCCTGATACTGTATACGTACGCCGTAGCTTGTCCAACCGGGAGCAAAAATGAATTTACCTACACGCTGGTTGTTTAAATATGCCTCGTAATAGCCTAATGCAGAGCAACAAAGAGTTGCTTTATTTACCTTTTTATCAAGCCAGATAACCTTTTTAAAAACAGGTCTTACTGTACCGATATCTTCACCCTGACGAATGAATTTTGCATCTTTAATGCTATTCAAAGAAATCACCCCGAATATGATTGTTGACAATCAAATTTTAAATTGTATAATAATTATATTATATTAAACTTACAGTTTTTTCAACACTTTTCGGAGGCTATAATGAAAAATCTTTCTGACATAAACGTTATAAAATCTGTTATGGCTCGTCACGGAGTAACCTTTAATAAAGGTCTTGGTCAGAATTTCCTTATTGACCCTAACGTGTGCCCCGATATGGCAGATAACGCAGACCTTGATGAAAACACCTGTGCCGTTGAAATAGGCCCCGGTGTTGGCGTGCTTACTGCAGAGCTTGCAAAAAGAGCAGGCAAGGTGCTCAGCTTTGAGCTAGATGACAGACTTTTGCCTGTTTTAGATGAAACCCTTGCAGAATTCACAAATGTTGAAATAATTAACCAGGATATTCTTAAGGCTGATTTACCTGCAATATTTGAAGAAAAGTGTAAGGGAATGGATATTGTAGTCTGTGCAAATCTGCCATACTATATCACTTCACCGATTATAATGCTTTTTCTTGAAAATAAATTGCCCGTAAAATCAATTACTGTTATGGTGCAAAAGGAAGCCGCCGACAGGCTTTGTGCTGAAGTAGGCAGTCGTGATGGCGGTGCGGTTACTGTTGCAGTATCATACTTTGCACAGAGCGAAGAGCTTTTCTTTGTACCGCGCGATGCTTTTTTACCACCACCTAAGGTGAACAGCGCTGTTATTAAATTGACTTTACGAGATGAACCACCCGTGAAGGTAGATGACGAGGAATTTTTCTTTAAGCTTGTAAAGGCAGCATTTTCACAAAGGCGCAAAACGGCAGAAAACTCTATCAGCGCAGGTCTTGGAATACCTAAAACCCAGGTGTCAGAGGCTCTTGAAAAGGCAGGGCTTTCAAAAACCATAAGGGCAGAAAAAATGACAATAGAAGATTTCGCAACATTGTCACAAATACTGAAAGACGAATAAAATGAATAAAAAGGGAGTGTAAAGCTTGAATTTACACTCCCTTTTGATATGCAAATGCACCAATAGTTATGCTTTTTGGTTGTAAAAATCCTCCAAAATTTATCCAAAAGCACCGCAAACTGTTTACTTTATCAGTTTTATATGTTACATTGGTTACGTAAGATGTACGCAAAATTCACGCGTAACTATCACAAGGAGGTATTGTAATGTTTAGCTATTTAAAATCGAAACGCGGATTCACTTTAACCGAACTTTTAGTTGTTGTCGTAATTGCTGCAATTATTATAGCCGTAGCAATACCCGTTTACGGCTCAATCACCCAGGAAAGCAAAAAACGTGTTTGCGCTGTACACAGGCGAGAGGTTCAAAACCAAGCCAAGAGTTGGTGCGAAACAAACAAATTCAATGATAACTTTGATTATAAAATAGTTTCAGATGGCGAAACAGGCTATGTACAACAGTACACCTCGCCATTGTCACAGGATCAGTTAACCATATTTAAAAATGATATTCACCCAAAATTGCCTGTATGCCCTGCCGGTGGTACTTATACAGTAGTATTAACACCCCAGGAAACCGGTATTCCAAAAATTGTTGTTACCTGCGATGGTGGAGAATACAGTGGTACTCACATAGATGAAAAGTAATTTTTATAATAGTAAAAAACAAGCAGTTGCGAATAAATCGCAACTGCTTTTACTTTTAATTATTCAACTACAACGAGAGATGTCATTGTTCTGAGAATCATTTTAAGGAATGAACGAAGAAGAGCAATAATATCAACGTTCTGGGGAGCAGCAGGACCTCTGTTAATGAGTGATGCCATATTGCCATCATCACAAACAAATGCCTGAGTAAGTGTTACGCCACCCTCACCAACAAGCTCTGCACGAACATAGCAGCTGATGTCATCAGCATGATCTTTAAGATGAACCTCTGAAATAACTGTGCCGTTAGAGAACTTTCTTGTATCTGTACGAATAACTTTACCATCGGCAATCCATTTGATTTCGTCTGTATTTTTACCAATGATTGTGATGTAATCTTTATCTTCATCAACTGAGATAGCTGTAACCTGGGGATAATCATCACCATTACCGATTCTTTCACCGGATTCGTATCTTGATACTGCAAAGAATGTACCATTCTTCATAGCGGTTTCAACGTTTGCCATTGAGTAAGAAGGCATTACGAAATCCATAAATGCTGTATCAATATCATCTATTCTGTGAGCATCGTTGTTAGCAAAGCCCCAAACGTTTCTGCCCTCGGGGATAACAACCTTAAGAAGCTCATCCCAAAGAACGCGGTCACCGCTTGTGGGACGGTCGAATGAGTTGTAAACCTCAAAGCCAAGGCATGAATCGTATTTTCTGTAGATGTTTGCAAAGAACTGAACGTTCTTCTGATCCATAGCAATCTGCTTACCCTTTGTCATAGGTTCGCCGTTAACGTCAAGAACAAGCTCACCCTCTTCATCATAAACAGGTGTGCTGTCTGCTGAACCGAGCCAGTCACCGGGATGGTTAATGTGTGAAATACCGCCGGCATCCTCAATCATCTTAACCATTGTTTCGAAGTCGCCTTCGCTACCAGTAACGCCCTCAGTACGGTTATCTTCCATAAAATAGCCGTTGATGTGGTTCTTCTGTGCAACAAGGTAGTTAGCCTCAATAGCACCTGTTACGCACTGCATACCGCGATCATTTTTACGGAATGTTGTGCCTGTTTTGTATGTACCATTAAGAATACCTTCATAGTCTTCATCAGAAAGGTGCTTCTGATTGTTGAGCATTGCGTAATTGTAGTAATACAAGGGAAGTAATGTAGGTGTTTCATTCCACGGAACACCGATAACACCATGGTCTGCCATAGCAAGAATGTCAAAATCCCTGTTATAGTGACCCTTAACCATTGCTTCAAGGTTGATGTTAGCATCACTGTAAGTTGAGTGTGTATGAAGATTTGTTTTGTAATGGTTTGCATCATTACCCAGATAAGCCATAACGCTCTCATAAGGGTTAGTGATTTTGTAGTCAACTGTATCTGCAGCAACTGTAGATGTTGCAAAAAGACTACAAAGCAAAGTCATAACCATTATTACGGAAATTACCTTTAATGAAATTTTTTTCATGGTATTTGCCCCCTTTATAAAGGTGATTATACCAATATTATTCAAAACTGTCAACGATAAAATTAATTTTTTATTAATATATTATGTATATATAATAAAAATCAGTACCTTTTCGTAATAAAAAAGTGCTGTTTTAAGTTTAAAGCTTGATAGTTTTCATAAAGCATCAACAGAAAATATCGGGATTTAAACCTGTTGAATTTGCGTTAAATGCGACCCAGGGAGTGTGAAACGTAAATTCAATAGCCCTAAAGTCATATTTTAATTTTAGATAAATTCCGGGTGCGAAGCAGTTTAAAGCTTGATAGTTTTCGTTAAGACAAAATGACAAACAAACCGCAAGGCTTTGTGCCTTACGGTTTGGTTTCATGAAGTATTAACGGAAAATGGCGGATTAATCTGTCAAATCTATGCTTTTCGGGAGTATAAAACGGGGTTTTTATAGCCGTAGGTGCGTAGCAGTTTAAATTCAGGCAGTTTTCGTTCAGGCGAAATGACAAACACACCGTAAGGCTTTGTGCCTTGCGGTGTGTTTTCATAAAGCATTAACGGAAAATGGCGGATTTAAACCTGTAAAAACTCCGTTTTATGCGACCCATTAATACATTCCGCCGCCCTGTGCTGCTGCCATAGCTGCTGCGCTTGCTGCTGCGTCTGCTGCAGGGTCGGGTTTATCAGTAACAAGGCTCTCGGTTGTAAGAACCATTGCTGCAACGCTTGATGCGTTCTGAAGTGCTGAACGTGTAACCTTTGTGGGGTCAAGGATACCTGCCTCGGTCATATCTGTATACTCTTCAGTTGCAAAGTTAAAGCCGTAGCCATTCTTACCTGAACGAAGAATACCATCAATGATAACAGAACCTTCAAGACCTGCGTTTGCTGCGATCTGACGAACAGGCTCTTCGATAGCCTTACGAACAATTTTTGCACCTGTCTTTTCGTCAGCATCTGTAAGTGAAAGGATGTATTTATCAAGTGCAGGGATTGCATTAAGGAGTGCAACACCACCACCTGCAACATAGCCTTCTTCAACGGCTGCCTTTGTTGCTGCGAGAGCATCCTCAATACGGAGCTTCATTTCGCGCATTTCTGTTTCAGTAGCAGCACCAACGCGGATAACTGCAACACCACCTGCAAGCTTTGCAAGTCTTTCCTGAAGCTTTTCGCGGTCAAAGTCAGATGTTGTTGATTCAATCTGAGTTTTGATCTGACCAACACGAGATGTAATTTCATCGGGGTTACCTGCACCATCAACAATGATTGTGTTTTCCTTGCTGATTTTAATCTGACGTGCACGGCCAAGCTGTGTAACATCAGCATCCTTAAGGTCAAGGCCAAGCTCCTCTGTGATAACCTCGCCACCTGTAAGGATAGCAATATCACGAAGCATTTCTTTTCTTCTGTCGCCAAAGCCGGGAGCCTTTACACCAACACAGGTGAATGTACCACGAAGCTTGTTAACAAGGATTGTTGCAAGAGCCTCGCCCTCAATATCTTCAGCAATAATAACAAGCTTTTTGCCAGCCTGAACAATTTTTTCAAGGAGAGGAAGAATCTCCTGAATATTTGTGATTTTCTTATCTGTAATAAGAATAAAGGGATCATCAATAACAGCTTCCATTTTATCGGTATCAGTTACCATATAGGGTGAAATGTAACCGCGGTCAAACTGCATACCCTCAACAACATCACAGCTTGTTTCAGCTGTTTTGCTTTCTTCAACAGTGATAACACCGTCAGATGTTACTTTATCCATAGCCTCTGCAATAAGGTTACCAACGTTTTCGTCTGCAGCAGAGATTGTTGCAATACGTGCAATATCACCTGAGCTTGTTACAGGCTTTGAATTTGCCTTGATTGTTGAAACAACGTTTTCAACAGCATTTTTGATACCGCGCTTGAGTACCATGGGGTTTGCACCTGCAACAACGTTTTTCATACCCTCACGCACAAGAGCCTGTGCAAGAAGTGTTGCTGTTGTTGTACCATCACCTGCAACATCATTTGTCTTTGTTGCAACCTCTTTAACGAGCTGTGCGCCCATATTTTCAAAAGCGTCCTCAAGCTCAACCTCTTTGGCAATTGTAACACCATCGTTTGTAATGAGGGGTGCGCCGTATTTTTTATCAAGAACAACGTTTCTGCCCTTGGGTCCTAATGTGATTTTAACTGTATTGCTGAGCTTATCAATACCTGCCTGAAGAGCTCTGCGAGCTTCTTCACCATAAATTATCTGTTTAGCCATAATTAAGTATCCTCCTTAAATAGATTATTCAACAATTGCAAGAATATCGCCCTGACGAACAATGATATATGTTTCGCCATCAACCTTAACTTCTGTGCCTGAATATTTGCTGAGAATAACCTTATCACCAACATTGACCTGCATTTTAATTTCTTTGCCATCAACAATTCCACCGGGGCCGACTGCAATAATCTCAGCAGTCTGGGGTTTTTCTTGTGATGCAGCAGCAAGAATAATGCCGCCCTTTGTTGTTTCCTCTGCCTCGCAGAATTTAAGAACGACTCTGTCGCCTAAAGGTTTAAGTGTCATACGGATTACCTCCTATATAATTAAATAATTCATTCTCTGTTTAGCACTCTCTTGTGTCGAGTGCTAAATATATGATACCCCTTTTTCATTAAAGAATCAAGGGGTTTTGATGATTTTTTTGACTTTCAGGGATAATATTTACAATTGATTAACATAAAAAGAATTATATACCTATATTATACTTTACTACTAAGCCCGATATGCTTATTCACAGGGTAACGATAAGTGCATTTTCAGCCACTTTTAATTTTTTTGAAATTTTTTGAAAAAAGTGCTTGACAGTGCATTTCTTTTGTGATATAGTAGTCAAGCGTTGAGACGCTGGTGTAGCTCAGTTGGTAGAGCAGCTGATTTGTAATCAGCAGGTCGGGGGTTCGAGTCCGTCCACCAGCTCCATTTTTTATTCACAACTGAATAAAGTATATGTGGGAGTGTTCCCGAGTGGCCAAAGGGGGCAGACTGTAAATCTGTTGGCACCGCCTTCGGTGGTTCGAATCCACCCGCTCCCACCAAAAAAGAACTAAGCGAAAGCTTAGTTCTTTTTTTATCCAATCCGAAGGATTGGTATGTAATCGCCGTCAGGCGAATGTAATCGCGCGGAGCGTGTATGTCATCACCGAAGGTGTATTCCTGCAACCCTTCGCATTGATTACATACATTTTTTTAGAAATGATTACATACGCAACTGAAGTTGCGATTACATTCCGTCTTACGACGGATTACATACAACGGCAAAGCCGTTGATTATGTGCCTGACGGCAACGGAGTTACACTTATGACAAACGAGTTTAATTTGTAGGAAAAACAAAATGAGCTTTTACGGCTTATTGACTTTGCAAAAGAACAACTTTGAGTTGGCATCTAAATTGTTCGTAACAGCCAAAAATAGATTTGCTTTTGCAAGTCTGTTTTTTTATCCAATCCGAAGGATTGGTATGTAATCGCCGTCAGGCGAATGTAATCGCGCGGAGCGTGTATGTCATCACCGAAGGTGTATTCCTGCAATCCTTCGGATTGATCACATACATTTCTTTAGAAATGATTACATACGCAACTGAAGTTGCAATTACATTCCGTCTTACGACGGATTTCATACAACGGCAGAGCCGTTGATTATGTGCCTTCGGCAAACAATATTGCGCCTCGGGCAAAAAAATGTTATACTTGCCCTGAGGTGGTAAAATGAAGAGGATTTTTTGTTTTGTAGTTATCATCACAATGCTTTTTTCATTATTTACAACTACTGTTTTTGCCGAAAATACGGATGACTTGCAGACCACTCCACTTATTGTTTTACGCGCAGGTGGTGGCGGCTCCGGTGGCGGCGGTGGCTCCGGTGGTGGCGGTGGCTCCGGTGGCGGAGGTTCAACCCATCATTCAGGAACAGGCTCACAGACAAGGGGCTTTGGTTCAATTATTCATTTTATTATGATGCCCTTTATGTTATTTTCTTCCTCAATTATTTTTTATATCAAGCTTTCGAAGCGTTCAAGAAAAGCAAAAAAATTAATGAAGCAAATGATGCAAGGTGATAATGCTTGGAAATATAAGAACATTATCACTACCGTAAATGACGGCTTTATTGCTATTCAGACTGCCTGGTCAAGCATGGATTTATCTTATGCAGTTCAATATTTATCCTCTGATTTATACGACAGCTTTCAGGTAAAGCTGAACTGGATGGAATACAGAAACCAAAAAAACATAATTGAAAATATACAGCTTGTTCAGGCTCTCCCCGTTGCTGTACATGATGACGCTGACAATTCCCGTGATTATATATGGTTTTACATAAAGGGTAGAATGACAGATTATATTATTGATACCAACACTCAACGAAAAATCAGTGGAAGCACATCCCCCACAGCCTTTGTGGAATATTGGCAATTCATTCGAAATGAAGATAGTTGGGTTTTAAACGAAATTCTGCAAAAGGATGAGATAGAGCAAATCCCCTTTGCAGATTGACCCTCCTCTTTAAATATCTGTTTCAAAACCAGATAAGCAGCAGCTTGTCTGGTTTTATTTCTCACAAAACCGATGATTCTTAACACTTCGATTTGGTTTTCATCACACCACATCCCCCTTTTTTCTTTTCCCTATTGCATATTTTTAGCAACCGTGCTAAAATTCAAATTAGCAAGGGTGCTAAATGCAGTTTTGCACCCACAACGTTATTCAAAGGAGCAGCTATGGCAGGGCACAAATCACTACAAACCAAGCACGAAATCACAAAAACGGCAATCAGGATGATTCTGAAAAAGGGGTACTCCGAAACATCAATTAAAATGATAGCCAAGGAGCTTGGCATAAGCACAGGCAACCTTACATATTATTACCCCACCAAGGAGCATCTGTTAGAAGCCCTTGTTGACGGGCTTTGTAAGTTCCAGCGCAAATTTATTGATACGGAGTCAAGTGAGGGCACAAGCACGGTTATAGCCATCTGCCTTGAGCTGATGATAATGGTCTACGCTTGCGAAGCCGACCCCCTTGCAAAGGACTTTTTATTATCCAGCTATCAAAGTCCGCTTGCGTTAAAAATAATCCGCCAAAACGATACCAAGCGTTCAAAGCAGGTTTTTGCGGAATACTGCAAGGGCTGGACAGACCAGCAATTTGAAGAGGCAGAAATTCTGGTTTCGGGCATTGAATATGCAACGCTTATGAACCTTGGTGAAAGCGTTTCATCTGAAACAAGAATCACGGGTGCACTTGATAAAATACTTATTATTTATGGTGTCCCCCCTGAAATACGACAACAAAGCATAGAAAAAGCACTATCACATAACTATAAAAGCATGGGCGAGCGCGTTTTCAAGGAATTCATCGGTTTTGTCGATAAGGCAAACGAGGAGGGCTTTGAGAAAATGCGTAGCACGAAAGGAGCCGACTATGAAAAACTCACTTAAAAGCACCCGAAGGATATTAAGTATACTCTTATGCCTTGCGCTTGTTATGAGCTATGGACCTATGACAAGCATTATCGCATATGCGGCAGATGATCACGTCTGTGTAGACAATGACCCGGACCATTGGTGCGACATCTGTGATGCAAAAATAGTTTGTAGTGACAAAAACAACGACTGTAAATGTGATTTCTGTAGTTCTGCCATAATATGTCAGGATAATGATCATAACCATTATTGTGACCTGTGCGGTGTATACGTTCATCTTGATGGTAACGGTGACCAGAAGTGTGATGTATGCAGTAAATATGGTGTTTTTTGTTCAAGCGAAAACATTACGCTTACTGCGGATGCCAACGGAAACAAATATTTTAACGACACAAAATATACAGGTGAGCTTATAATTTTTAATCCGGACGCAAGAAACTATACTCGTTTATACGTAACTATCGAGAGCGGAGATCATTCTGTTACCATCAACAAAGCAGCTTTAGCCAATATAATGGTAAAGTCAGGCGCAAAGCTCACACTTACCATTGAGGGTGAGAACAAAATTACAGGTAACTTAAGATTACTCGAAACTGCTATCACGGTTGAGGAAAATGCAGAGCTACTTGTCACCAAAGAGTCCACAGGTACTTTAAATGCGACATCCGGATATAATGACGGCCTTTTTGTCGGCGGTAAGGTAACTATTGCCGGTGGCAATATCAACTTTTCTGTAAATGGGTCCAGCAAAATGTTCGACTCAGCTACAAGCGTGACCGGCGAGCTTATTATAACCGGTGGTAACATTTTATTTAAGAATAATTATGGTGTCGCAATAAGCGGTAACGAATCAACAGATATTGCCAATAGTGTAAAGCTTGATCCCGGTAGATGCTGCGGCATTGGTATAAAGGAAACCCAGTCCTCTGAAGAAAATATCGGCACTTTTTATTCGCCTGCAGGTGTTGAAGAATTAGTCAGCGGTGATAAATATAAATCTCTGTATTTTTATGAGCTGGAGCATACCTACCAAAACGGCTTTTGTGTTAAGTGCGACAGAGGTTGTGAGCCTGCAAAGCTCAATTCAACGGGATATTATGAGATTGCTAATGCAGGTAATCTGTTCTGGTTTGCTCAGCAGGTAAATGAGCTGGGCAACAGGGAGATTAAGGGTATACTGACAGCGGATATTGACCTTGAAAACAGACCTTGGACACCTATCGGTACAACAGGCGAAACCAACTATAACTTCCGCGGTGCTTTTGACGGTCAGGGGCACACTATAACAGGCCTTAACGTAACAGGCCAAAAAAGTGGTGTGGGCTTCTTTGGTGAGGTTCGTCTCGGCACAGTAGAAAATTTCACTATCTACGGTGAGGTAAGGCTGGTCGGTAAATACAATTACGTTGGTGGTGTTATCGGCTCAGCGCCCGGTGTAAACTCCAACAAGCCTGAACACAACGGCGCAACAATCCGCAACATTACCTCATACGTTAACGTAACCCTTGGTGAGGGTACTCACGGCTCTAACCGTGTGGGTGGCTTTATGGGATATGCCAACCACGAAACAATAGTTGAAAATTGTGCCTGGTACGGCACACTTGACCTTGGTCCTTACCGCGCACAGGATGGTGTTGGCGGTCTTGTGGGTAAGGCCAACGATAACTCTGCAGTTACCATTCGCAACTGTGCCGCTTACGGAACAATCAAGACATCATATCAGAGTGGTAGCTACAATAACGGCACAACAGCATTTGATACTATTTACATTGGCGGTATAGTGTCCAACAGCGTGTCAAGTGCACAGACCACCATTGAAAATACCATCTGGGCAGGTAAAATTGTAAATGAAACCAACCTTGGTGCCAAAGCTCATATTTCTGCCTTTGGTTCGCTGAATGGTTTAGCCGGTGTTACAAATTGCTATGCCCTGAATAGCACACCTTATATTACAACCAACGGCGCCCATGATTTCTATATTACCACAGTTACCGATGCACAGCTTGCAAGCGGTAAGATTGCTTACAAGCTTGGCTCTGCCTGGGGTCAGAAAATAGGCACAGATGCTCTGCCGGTTGTCGGTGGTGAAAAGCTGTATTATATTGCAAACAGCTGTCCCGAATATACAAATGTCAATGAGTTCAAAGAGCATACCGCTTTTGATAAAAACGGCTTCTGTACTGATTGCGGCGGTTATCAGCCCGCAGAATTGGTAAATGATGCTTATCAGATCGGAAATGCGGGTAACCTTTACTGGTTTGCGCGCCTTGTTAATATTGAAGGACAAACAAGTGCAAAGGCTGTTCTGACAGCGGATATTGACCTTGAAGGCAGAGTATGGTACCCAATAGGCTTGTACAATGATGTTGCCGAGGATTTGGGTGCACCTGTTCTGATGCAGTACAAAGGTTCATTTGACGGAAACGGTCATACTGTTTCCAATTTTACAGCAAAGGGTGATGGCTCACAGGGCTTGGTTGGTTATACAACCTTGGCGGCTGTTACAGTTAAAAATCTCGGCATAATCAATGCTACCGTAAGCGGTTGGAACGCAGGCTCGGTTCTCGCATATTCCGGTACGGTGGAAAATTGCTATGCCGTTGATTGTACAGTAACTGCATATACAACAATCGGTGATGCATCAGATGTTTTTGCCGGTACAGTTGGTGGCACTCAGTTCGTCATCGTTAAAAACTCCTTTGCTGTGGATTGTAAGGTTGTTGCCGGTGAGGGAATGAGTGAAAAGGCTCTCCTGGCGCCTGTCGGTGGTGCTGTGGCTGAAAATTGCTACTATGCTGACGTAACCGCTGAAAACATAACGTTCAGAGAATCAGCCGGTGAAACAAAGGTCACCAAAGCAGCCCTTGCCAATGGTGAGGTTGCATATCGTCTCGGCTCTGCGTGGGGTCAGAAGAGTAACGTGGAGGGCTCACTTCCCGTTATCACGGATAAACCGATTTATAGTGTTGTTGAAGTTGGCAACACAGGCGGCTACTCCGTTTCAGGTGTTGGTGATGCCAATACTGACGGAGTGATCGATGTGCTTGACTATCAGGCTATCGTAAACGTGGTTATTTCAGGTGGTCACGCTGAATCAGAAACAGAGCGCTACGACGAAATTATAAGGCTTGACCTTAATGGTGACGGCTATGTCGATGCCCTTGATGCAGCAAAAATGAACCTTGTTACAGTCGGTTTGTCTGATGCACCCATAGTTTACGCTGTTGGTGACTTTGACAGAAACGGCAGCGTTCTGGATGAGGATGACATAAATGCCATCAAGCAGGCGGTTGAAAATCCCCAAGGACTTTCAACTGCACAAAAGTATGCTTCAGATATCAATGGCGACGGCAAGGTTGATAAAAAAGACCTGTTTGAGCTTGAAGCACTTTTAAATGGCAATTACCACGTCAGCTGTGAATATAATGCAGATATAAATTACACCTGGGCAACAGATTATTCAACCTGTACTGCAGCTGCAGTATGCTCTGTTTGCGGCGATACAATTGCAGCTGAGGTTGTTAATGCAGCATCTGTCGTGATTGTGGAAAAGACCTGTACACAGGATGGTGAAATTAAATATACCGCAACCTTTGAAAACGAGCTCTTTGAAGAACAGGTAAAAAACATAACAGTAAAACACGGTCATGTTTTAACTGCATATAAGGACAATGGTGACGGTTCACACAGTAAGGACTGTGTAGAATGTAATTACACGGAAGCAGACTGTCAGTACCACATCTTTGATGATAACGGTAACTGCCCCTGCGGTTATAAGGCAACACCCATCAGCACCCTTGAGGAGTTGGTTGCGGCTGCTGCACAAGGCGGAGAGTTTGTGTTGATGGATGATATTACCGTTACCTCAACAAACTTGGGCGTCAGAATCACTGCAGACGTTACACTTAATATGAACGGTAAGACAATCAATAATGTTGTATCTAATGTTTTTGTTGTTGATCCCTATAATACTCTCAATCTATATGGTGAGGGTATAGTGTTAGGGGAAAATTCCGCGGTGTCTTTTGCTCTTGCGATTGGAACCAATGCCTCTGCCAATATTAACGGCACCACTATCAGCGGCTACGTTAGAATGAGTGGTATAAATCTTAATATCAGCAGTGGTTATGTAGACGTGATACACGGAAATGCGGGCATCTGCAACATTATGGGCGGAACAGTGGATACCATAAATCCGAATGGCGCTGACTATGTCATTACCGGTGGTACCTTCGGATCGGATGTAAGCAAATATCTGGACACAGAGGGCTACACCGTAATTCCGAATGCTGACGGTACATACACAGTTGTAGCTAATGGAAACTAACCGAAAAATACATTTGCGATATAAACAAGGACGGCAAGGCAAATGAAGCGGACGTACAAGCTCTTGAATTTATCTATGGAGAGCTTGAAGAGAGCTGTGGGGAATTTATAGATGTTACCTATAGCTGGTCAGAGGATTTCACAAGCTGTACTGCAACGGGAAAATGTGAAATTTGTGGTTCTGAGGTAACTGAAACCTCAAATAGCTTGAGCGTAAACAACGGTATAACTACTGCAACTTTTGAAAACGAGGGCTTAGTGTCACCAAAGCTTATTGACGTAACAGCCGGCTTAAGCTACTATGCAACCCAAACTGCAGTTACAAGTCTGCTTCAATCAGGTGATATGAACCTTAACCTTATTCTCCCTGCAGAGATAGATGACACTATGGTTGATAGTATCCGTCGTGGTATCACGTTAGCGAATGTGCCGAATGGTTCTATAAATCTTACCCTTTATGGTTTGGAAGTAGTACCCTATGATTCGTTTGGTACCCAAATTGAGTATTATATCGACTTTGAAGAACGAATGCCCCTTGATCAGCTAAAAACCGTCAGCGTTCCCGATGCTACTACTATTGAAATCAATGCATTCTATGATAACAAAGGCATCACTTCGGTTTATGCACCTAAGGTGACAAATATTCAGGCTGGTGCCTTTTGTGATTGTAAGTCTCTTTCGGATATATACTGCCCAAATGCAGAAACAGTCGGACAACAGGCATTTGACAGCTGCACAGCATTAACTGAAATACGTTTGCCTGAGCTGACATCGGTAGATTCATATGCTTTTTCAGATTGTACATCGCTCAAAACAGTATATATGCCAAAGCTGACTACTGTGGCATACGGCGTGTTCTTAGGTAGTGAAAGCTTAACCTCAATGACCTTTGGTTGCCTCAGTTCTGCATATGAATTTTTCCATCGTGATTGTAATCAATCAGTAAATATTGATTTAACATTGGGTGCAGGACAAAAGGTGTTCGAAAACACCTCAGGTTATCATTGGGCTGCTACAGAAGAAGACCTTGTAACAGGCTCGACCGAGTTTATGGGTAAAACCTTCAAATCAATTACACTCGTCTAAGGCTCTCTGCCCTGACGGACCATTAATTGTGTAGCACAATAAAGCACAAAAAATCTCTCGTTGCCTTCAACGGGAGATTTTTAAATTCAGCAATTCACCCGAAATGAAGACACCTGGGTTTTAAATGAAATTCTGCAAAAAGACGAAGCAGAAGAAATCCCCTTTGTTGAATAAACGTACACTTCCAAAAGAGCTGTAAAAAATTTACAGCTCTTTTTTCTGTCAATTTTAGATTTTTTATATTTTTAAGGGGTTCTGTAGGCTTATTAAACCTACAGAACCCCTGGCTATATCCGGTTTTATACGGTCTGCACTTTTTTACATCCCATATTCGTTATATATTATTTTTCAACTATCTCTACGTTACCCATTTTACCACTCGTATACTTACTGTTCTGATAATATGCTACTGAATTTATTTTTACTACAGCGTTATCCGGCACATATAAAACAGCCTTCATACCTTGTGGGATAGTAAGGTTGATAGCGTATTGCCCGTTATTATTTTTATAATCGAGCGTTATTAAACCCTTTACGCTTGGAACGGTACAGCTCATATTATCAGACAGTGTATATTGAGGGTCGATTTTAACCTTCTCATACCCTGCCGCAGTTGGTGTGATACCTGCAAAATGCTTACTCATAATAACAAGGGGTCCGCCACTCCATGCGTGATTTTTTGTGCCACGCCACTCATCCCAGAATTCCCAAAGGGTAGAATAATCTTCATTCATCATACCCTCGTATCTGTCCTTGATTCTGTCACGTGCCACCTCATATTCACCCATTTTACAAAGTGCTTCAAGAACGTAATACTCCATATATGGGCTTGAATTCTGAGTAGTTGTAAGCACGTTTTTAATAGTAGCATACTGCTCTTTATCTGCAAGGCCTGACAAAACTGCAAGGGCATTGGCTCTGTCATCGGGTTCTTTTACATCATCACTTCTGAAGCCTTCTTCTGTCCAGAGAGCCTTATAGCCCTTTGAAATTGTTTCTTTTCGTTCGGTAATAAATGAAATATCCTCTTTTTTACCTAAAACCCTTGCCATTTCTTCTGTGGCAGAAAGGGCATAGTAAACCCAGGCATTTTCGATGGCTGTCATATCCGCCTTGTTACCCCAGTCGGGCCAATCCCACGAGCCACTACGATGAACAACAAGGTTATTTTCGCCAATCTCCCAAAGCTTAAGATAATCAAGTGATGCACCATAAACCTTTTCAACAAAAGCCTTGTCACCGGTATATTCATAGTATGTAAGGAAGCCCACAATACCTGCAAGCTGCTGAACAGGGAGTTCAAAATAATCACCGCTAATGGGCACAACTGTCTGCAAAACCTTTGTATCATCAACGTGTGAAAGCATCGCCTCTACACCCTTCTGATACAGCAGATATGAATTACTGTCCATAGAGTACATTGTCATAATCATTTCACTTGTAACGTCACCCCACCATTGGGCACGCTCTCTGTCGGGACAATCCATAAAATTGTCACGCATAGTAACATAGAGTGTACGCAAAGATTTCTGCCACAAGGAATTCATAAATTCATCATCGCACTTAAAGTCACCGCAGAATGAGCTGTCATATCCTGTTTCGCGGTATTTCAAAGAAACAATTGTAACGTCTTTGGGTATTTTATAAGTAATATGCTCACCATTAAACCAACCTAAAGACTCAAACTCCTGCTCACCCTCTTTAGTTATATATGTGGTTGAAACTGCACCGATTAAAGTATTTTCAGTTGTTATGCGAATTTTTTTACCTGCAGGTGCTATGATTTTAAGATAAGGGGTAAGCTGTGCATTATAGGGAATATCTACGGTAATTTTTTCACCAAAGGCCTTACTTACAGTATAGTTTTCATAATCCTTTGAATTTTCATAATCCTTAAGGCCGTAATCCTTTAAAAAAGGTATTCCCCTTGGGTAAAGCTTGCCGTAAGCACCCTTGCCACCAACATCATATTCAGTTGCATTTTTCCAAGTTGAAAAATCATAACCCTCATTGAGCCAACCGTTATCCTCCCTTGCATCGAAATAAATACTGTATTCGGGGAGTCTGTAATTAGGCGGATAAAGAGCGCTGTCAACGTAGGCGGAGCTTCTTTTCACCCTCCAGCTTTTGTCAGAAATTATAGTAACGCCCTCATTTACGGCCTCAAAAAGAAAGCCTCCCTGACCGCTACTGTTGTAGGAATAGCTTGTTTCATCATCCCAATACCACACCAGGGCACAAATTGAGTTTTCACCCTTTCTGAGATAAGGCGCAATATCAATACTGTCATAATAGCTGCCGTTTTCATTGGGGCCACGCTTCACACCGCCCTCAAAAACAACAGCTTCACCATTTATGTAAAGCCAGTATTTTGAGTCGGCTGAAATATCAGTAACAAGCTTTTTGGGCAATTTATCAAGAGTGACCTTTTTATTAAAGCACATCCATACGTTTTTCTCAGTCAGATTTTCTGCATCCCAAATCCATTTTGCCCTCCAATTAGTTTTTTCTTTGTTAGAAATCACCCTGTATTCGGGAATGCTTTCGGGCAGCTTGTAGTCATTTGTATAAGGCACCATTACTGAATCCCCCTGCGGAAAAATTGAAGAAATAAAAGCCGCTGCTATTGCAAGATAAGAAATAATTGTCTGTAAAACGTTCATAGGAAGCTCCCTGATATTATTTGTAATTACAAAGCTTATATTGTTAAGCTCATTTTATCATAAAAAGTTCTGAATTTCAAAAGAAATATATCAATACAACTGCACAATATATTAAAAATATGTAATAGCATATAACATACGATTTTATTTATGACAGTCAAAGCACACCGCATCTTGTTTTAATTGGTATTTTACGCTATAATCAGGTATAACGAGGTGATTTAATGTACCCATACAGAGGTTTTTCACTTGACAGTGTACGGCATATGCAGTCTATTGATGAAATCAAAAAGCTGATTGATGCCGCTACGCTTCTTAAATTCAATAAATTTCATTGGCACCTTACAGATGACCAGGGCTGGCGCTTTCAGAGTGAGCGCTACCCCGAATTAAACACAATTGCCGCTGTAAGGCCATACTCTGATTTTGGCAAGATTTATGAAAATGAGCCATACGGCAGAGTGTATACAAAGAACGAAATGAGGGATATCGTTTCATACTGTGCCGAAAAGGGCGTTGACGTTATACCCGAATTTGATATGCCCGGCCATATGAGTGCCCTTTTACACGCATACCCTCACCTTTCCTGCACAGGTGAAGATGTAAAAATCAAAACTCACCAGGGTATTTTCAGAGATGTTCTGTGCCTTGCCAAAGAAGAATGCTTTCAGGTTGTTACCGATATTCTTGATGAAATCCTTGAGGTTTTCCCCGGTGAATACATCCACATAGGTGGTGATGAAGCACCCTCTGCCCAATGGAAAAAGTGCCCCGATTGTCAAAAGCTGATGAAGGAATCGGGCATTACTGACTATGCCGAATATCAGAACGTTTTTATGAACAAGGTTATTAACTACCTTGAAAGCAAAAACAGACACGCCATTGTATGGAATGAGGCGGCAAGGGGCAAAAACCTTGATAAGCGTGCGGTTATTCAATATTGGAAGGAAGAGCCGAAAAACACAGTACGCTTTCTGAATGAAGGCGGAAAGGCAATTTTATCGCCCTTTTCATATTGTTACCTTGACTATGATTACAGCATTACACCCCTTAACAGAACCTATTCTTTAAAGCCCGATTTACCCGGTTTAACCCCTGAGGGTAAAAAGAATATTATTGGTATTGAAGCCGAAATGTGGACAGAATTTGTCAGGGATGATACCCGACTTGAAAACCTGCTTTTTCCACGTATTATAGCGGTTTCAAAGGTGGCACTTGCTGAAAACAACAAGCCATTCAATGAATTTGTTAAAGAGGTTAAGGAGTACAAAAAGCAATTGCCCCATATTGCCTTTTGTGATGAAAAATTGTGGAAAAGGCCACAGCTTTTAACACCACTCGGTTGGCTTAAATTTGCAAAAAACCATTACACCCCCAAATTTATAAAGTGGCTTATTACCGAAGAAATTGCAAAGCTTTAATACGTTACAAACGAGGTTAATAAAACACCACTTCATTGACATATACCTTTGGTTTATGTTATGCTTATAGTTGTAAATTTATGGGCGATTAAAACCCGCAGTAGAATTGAAAGGATGATTCTTGTTATGAAAAAAGGACTTTCACTTATCCTTTGCTTTGTTATGCTTGTTTCGGTATTTTCTACAATTGCTGTTGCAGCACCTGCTGTAGACGCAAAGAGTGTTGTTGAGTTAACAAAAACAAACTTTAAGGATGGCATAATCAGGTTTGACATTTACCTTAAAAGGAATGTAAGCGTTTCAGGTGCTATATTCCAAATCAGGTATGACCCCGATATGCTTGAAATCGTTCCCGACAATAACAATAACGCTTTTATGGTAAAAGATTCATATGGCGATGACGCTTTTTCTGTTAACGGTAACTACGTATCAGGTGAAACAGATGAGGGCGTTTACGCTGCAGCTTTTGTTACCATGGAAAACTACACAGCAACCTCTAAAAAGGGCTTTTTAACCTTTAAATTTAAGGTAAAGGGGCAAAACTACGACTCTACCGATATTAAATTCTATTGTGTTGAGTTTAATAGTGCAAACCCCGATTACAACATTCCCAAAAACGAAACTAATCCACAAAACTTCTATACCTACAGCGGTTCAACAATGGACCAAATAAAACTGACCAATATCTATAGTGTTGAATCCGGTCTTCGTATTAATTGGGAAAAAACAGAAGGTGCAGTAAGCTATAATGTATACAAAATTGCGAATGGCCGTTCAATATTTCTCGGTAATACAACAGATTTATATTTTGACGATAATACGGCACAGCCAAACGAGACTTCGGCATACACAGTAAGAGCTATAGATATCAGTGGAAACCTTGACTCAGGCTATGCCGGCACAATGAGCGGTACCTATATATGTTCGCCCGCTAAATTAGCCTTATCAATTAATCCTGACGGCGTTAAGATTGGATGGTACCTTGTTGAGGGTGTTGAAGCCTACAAACTTTTCAGACGAGAAATATACTCTGACGGCACAAAATCCGATTGGATAGAAATTTTCACCGCAGGGTCAAAAACAACTGTTTATACTGATAAATCCCTGGAAAGTGGCAAACACTATGAATACACTATTCGTTCAATTTCAAGCAAAGGCGCAAGTGCCATCTGCAAATTCGCAAGTACCTGGTATTATGCTGCACCCACAGTTACCGTTACAGCGGTTACAGGCGGTGTGAATTTAAAATGGAATGCTATTGATAACGCAAACTCTTACAAGATTTACCGTAAATACAATGGTGCTAAATCATGGACCTTGCTTGCAACAGTAAATAGTAACGTTACAACATACCTTGATGCTGATGCTATATCAGGCAGAAACATCGACTATACAGTACGAGCTTGCTGTGATGAGTATAAAAGCGACTATGTAGCCATCAGAATTTCTTACGTTGGTGTGCCCCACCTTACAAGCGCAGCAAACTCTGTAAACAGCATTACAGTTAAATGGAATGACGTACAGAATGCCACAGGCTACAGAGTATATCGCCGTGCATCAGGTGAAAAAAGCTGGACATATCTTGGTACAGTAAAAACAAATTCATACGTTGATAAGGCTGTTAAAAACGGAGTTTATTACAAATACACAGTAAGAACTGTTTTCTATTCGTTATTCAGTAATTTTGAAGACGGTATTCTTGTTAAATGTGTTGCTACACCCAAACTCACCTCTATTGCAAACACATCAAGTGGCATCAAAACCACATGGAACATGGTCAGCGGTGCTACCGGCTACAGAGTATACCGCCGTGGTGCAGGTCAGTCAACCTGGACATACCTTGGCACAGTAACAACCAACACCTTTACTGATAAAAACGTTGTTAAAAACAATTACTACAGATACACAGTAAGGGCAGTAAGCGGTTACTACAGTGGCTTTGATACAAACGGCTTGTACATCAAGCGCACATAAGCACTTGCCCAATTTAAATTTAACTTCAATGCACCGGGTTTTCGGTGATATGGGAGCATAAAACGAGGGATTAACCCTGTTTTATGCTCCTCTTTTTTTGTCATATTTACCGATAGTGTAATATGTTTTTTTGTCATAAAAAAATATTGTTTTTATTTGATTTATCTACTATAATTATAATGAGGTTAAATCGCTATACAGGAGTTGTATTATTTTATGAAAAGAAATCTTAAAAAATTTACAGGCTTATGTATCTGTATCATACTGATTGTTGCCAATCTTCTCGGCACAATCGGTCTTGCGGCAAACACAGATATATATGAGCTCACATTTGATAACTTATTTGTTTTTGAGCAATGGGCAAATCATCCCAACCTCAAGATTTTTGGTGACGATACTTCAACAAGTACCATTACTACCGATATATCAGCCGGCAGCTTCACAATCACAAATAATTCATCTACCTCAGAAGCCTTCACTACCTACTCCTCCGATAACGCAGGAACGTTCTATAATATGCCTGTAGAAGCTAATACAGAGTATGTTTTCTCTTACGTAGCAAACGGCACAACCACAAACTTTGAAACCTTTGTGTTCTTTTTTGACACAGCAGGTAATTATACAACCCTTGTAAACCACTATGCTTCGCAGTATGGTCAAAACGAGTGGACCTTTACAACACCTGCCAACACAGGCTACATTCAGGTGCGTTTTGACAACAACTCCACCAAATCAAACGTAACCGTTTCTGATATTATAATCCGCCCTCTTGCAGTAAAGGAGCACGCAAGCAGCCACGTTCACCGCAAAACCTTTGCCTACACCGCAGGCGCTACCTACGGCTATCTCCCCGTACCTGCAAGGGATGGTCTTGTGTTTGCGGGCTGGTATACAGGTCCTGACGGCACAGGTGAAAAAATAACATCATCCACAACAGTAACAGCATCAAGCAAGGCACTTTATTCAAAGTGGGACCCCATTATTTCAGGTGATATTGAAATCATTTCACTCCCCTTGAAGACTGACTATTTTGCCGGCGAAAGGCTTAATACACGCGGTCTTGTGCTTGGCATTACGTACCCCGACGGCACAAGGGAAAATATTGACGAGGGCTTTGACTGCTCACCAACAGCTTTAAACACAGCAGGCACACAGACCATAACCATAACATACGGTGGCTCCTCTGCACAGTTTACAGTCAGCGTTAAGGAATCTGCACAAAGAGCCCTTACAATAAACGGCACACAGAAAACCGTTTCATACGGGAATAATATCTACACCCTGAATTACAGCGGCTCTGCCTTCAACCGCTATGAAATCACATACACATCAGATGCCTACGTTAAGGCAGAAATGACTATGGGTAGTGTTGTTGAAGAATTTTTCCTTGAGCCCAATGATAACGGCACCTTTTCAGGCTACATTGACGGCTTCCTCAGCGGCACAACACAGACCGCTATCAGCAAAATCAAGTTCACCTCTCTTGATAAGTCAGAAATGACCTTCTCACTTGATTCCATCACCCTTACCAAGGCAACAAGCCCTGCAGGCTCCGACGGTATGGTTTACCTTGACGGCACCAACTACAAAATCGGTATTGACCTTGACTGGGGCGGTGCGCTTACCTATATGGAGGATAAAACAAACTCTGTTTATTCTTCTGTAAAAAAATACGGTACAAAGACAACTGCCGTTGACTTTAAATCAAATGTAAGCACATCATCAATTTCATATAACACAAGCAACAGCGTTAACCTTATTAACGCTCACGATACAGGCCGACTTGTTCAGCAGTCATATTACGGAACAGGCTCCTACCCCTACGAGCCCGGTATGTACGGCGAGGCTGTGTGGAACTACAACCCTGTTCAGGGTGGTAACCTTTACAACGAGGCAAGTAAAATTGTTGACCTTAAGATATCCAGCAACGAAATTTACATTAAATGCCGACCCCTTGACTGGGCAAAGCAGAAGGAATATATCACCCCATCATATATGGAGGCGTGGTACACCCTTGAGGATGGCATGATGCGTGCAACCTGCCGATTTGTGGATTTCTCCGGCTATCCCTCGGTTACAACCACACAGGAATTTCCTGCCTTCTATTGCGTTGAGCCACTTAATGACTTCGTTTACTACTCAGGTGGCGAGGCATGGTCCGACGCAAACGCAAAAACAGTAAGAACAGACCTGAAATTCTGGGGCGATGCAACCGACCAGAGCTTTGTCTGCAACGAAAACTGGGCTGCCTTCCGTAGCGATAAGGATGACGGCTTTGCTATCGGTATTTACTGCCCCGGTCAGACAAGCTTCCACAGCGGTATTTATAACAGCGGCAACGGCACAACACGCTGCTCAACAACCTCTCCTGCAACGGAGGACCCCACCTCATACATCGGTGTGGTTGATACAATCCACTTCCAGAGCTACACCCCCATTTCATATTGCTACTACATCAAAACCGGTACTGTTGACACAATCCGAAGCAGCTTCAAGACCGTTGCACAGACAGAGGCTGACATCTGCAACGCCACACAGACAAACGGCTTTTGTGATATGTGCGGTAAATATACAGAGCCTGCTCTGACAACAAATAAATATGACGTCAACAATGATGGTAAGACAGATTCTGCTTACGAAATCAGCACAACAGGTGAGCTTATGTGGTTCCGCGACCACGTAAACAGCGGTAACACAAGCGCAAACGCAGTTTTACTTAATGATATTACAGTTAACAAAAATCTGCTTTCTGATACAGCAGAGGTGGTAGGTGCAATTGAGCACTACTGGAATCCCATCGGTAATCAGAGTGCTATGTTCAACGGCACCTTCCACGGACAGGGTCACACCATAAGCGGTCTGCTCTGCTCTATTGATGGTGATTACGGCGGACTGTTCGGCTATATCGGCTCTGCCGGTACAGTCAAAGAGCTTGGCCTGACAGATACTTATATATCCGCTGCCAACTATTCTGGCGGTATTGCAGGTAAAAACGCAGGTAAAATTGAAAACTGCTTTGTTACACGCAGCTTTGTTTTTTCCAACAGCAAATCAGGCGGTATTGTGGGCGAAAACGTTTCAAGCGTTTCCAACTGCTATGCGGCTGCATTCACCTATGGCGGCAGCTACGTTGGCGCAGTTTGTGGCAACAACACCGCCACAATACAGAACTGCTATTATCTCCCAGATAACGCAACCACCACTACCTTCAACTTCCAGAATGGTATCGGCACAGCATCACAGAGCGGCAATATGACCGACTCCGATGGTGCGACAATAGCGAAAACGCTTGCAGAATTCCACTCAGGCGAGGTTGCATACCGCTTGCAGAAATTCAATTCAACCCAGATATGGGGTCAGAAAAGCAACGCGAAAAACTCCGCCCCCATATTTGACTACACAGGGGAATACAAGGTTTCCGTTGCAGAAAATGCTGACTGCTATTCAGTTTGCTTCACAGGTGACCTTATTGCCGACGGCACCATTGACCTTGACGACTATCAGCAGCAGGTAAATATGGCTGTTTCACAGGACTATGACGCCACCGACCTTAAAGCGATGCTTCGTGCAGACCTTAATGCAGACGGTGTAATTGATGCACTTGACTGTGCCTCACTTGCACTTGTTTTCAACGGTCTTTCAAACGGTGTGAGCATTTATCCCACAGGCGACTTTGACTGTGACGGAGCTTCATTTACAGCGGAGGACGTTGCGGCTATCAAAAAGGCTCTCATTAACACAGGCAAGCTGACCACCCGTCAGAAATATGCCTGTGACCTGAACGGTGACGGCATACTCAATATCCTTGACCGTGATATGCTTGAAAAGTGCGAAGCAACAGCCATTCCCGCACTTGCACTTGATTTATCAGAGCAAATAGAGCTCAGACAATCAACTGCTAATGTTATTATCCTTGCAGGTCAGTCAAATGCATATGGCGCAAGTCCCTACACACCTGCTGTACAGGCGCAGGTTGAGGGTATTGACTACTCAAACATTCAGATAAAGTACAACAATATCAACAGCGATGACGGCACCAACAACTGGAGAACACACTTCTCCAACAATGCCTTTGAAACCTTCCGTCCCGGTATTGGTGGTCAGGCAGCAAACTGGTTTGGTCCCGAGCTTGGTCTTGCATACTACCTGGCAACAAACGAGGCTACCAAAAACGAAAAATGGTATATCATCAAGTACTCTGCAGCCGGCACATATCTTGGCGGTAACTGGATTTATGATACAAGCTACAATATGGCTTCCAATGCATCCAACATCAAAAACGACCTTGGCGGTTACCTTTTAGACCTGATGATTCCTTACGTCAGCACCGCCCTTGATGAAATTGCAGGTATGCACGGTGAAGAAAACATCAACATTCGTGCATTTATGTGGATGCAGGGCGAAAGCGATGCCTACGTGCAGGAATTAGCACCCCAATACCAGGTATTGGAAAAACGGCTTGTAAACACAGTACGCTCCGACTTCGGCTCAAGGGATGCTGACAACACTATCAGATTTGTTGATGGTGCTATTGCTCAATACAAGCCCGGTATTAATATATGGACACATTCCGACACCATTAACACAGCAAAAACTGCAAACTGTGCTTTGTGGTACGTGCCCGATAACACAACAGGCAACGTAATAAACAAACTGACTCCGGGCCTTTACAACAGCACGTCAACCACTACCCTCACCGACTCAATATGGATTGACACCTCAACCCTTGTTTCAAAGCTTGAGGCAAACAACGAAAACGGTGAAAACGACGGTTATCACTATAGCGGTGATTCAATGCTCAAGCTGGGTATATGGTTTGCACAGGCGGCAACCTATGATTTTATTTCTTAAATAAAAATGGGGATGTAAAAAAAGCGCAGACCGTATAAAACCAGATATAGCAAGGGGTTCTGTAGGTTTAATAAGCCTACAGAACCCCTTAAAATTATAAAAAATTTGTTTTATACTACGAACAAACTTCGCCACTCGACGTACCTTTGTACGCCTTCGGGCAAGTAAAACCAAGTCAGAGCCTTGCTTTTACTCAGTTTGTCCGTTCTGCATCTTTTTTCCTTATCCCCTAATAAGCAGCTGCAAAAAAATCTGCGTTTTTTTCAGCCCCTTTCTTTGTGAATTCAATATATCATTTTTCGTCCTGTGGATAAGTAACGCCAACAATTTTTCTGATTTCATCCATCTGCTTTGTTATATATAAGGTCTGCTGGTGTGTTACAACGGGGCTTTCCTTAAGTCCCTTATTCACACAGTCGCAGAAGTGGGCAATCTGCTCCTCAAAGCCGTTGCCCTTATAGGGTGTGGCAATTTTTTCGCGCCTGCCGTCATTTAAAACAAGCTCAATTTCCTGCGGGGCGTAAAATCTGTTGACATGGGCGTAGCCCTTTGTGCCGTAAACGTAGCCCTCGTTTGGCTTACGAAGGAGTGTTGCGCTCGAAAGGTCTGCAATTGCGCCGTTTTTATACTTTAAAATTGCACAGGTGTGACTATCTGTTCCATTGTAAAAATCTGATTGGGCGCTGATGCTCTCAACATCCTTGCCAAGGTACCAGTTTGCAAAGTTAAGCCCGTAAACACCAACGTCAAGTAGTGAGCCACCGCCATTTTCTACCTTAAACACGTGGTGGTCCATTTCATCCTCATCCATAGTGTAGCAGAATTTACCCTCAACACCGCGGATTTCACCTAAAACACCGTTCTTTACAAGCTCAAGCAATTTGATTGTGCCGGGCACAAGCCTTGCCCACATAGCCTCCATAAGAAGAACGTTATTTTCTTTAGCACAGTTAAACATTTCCTCTGCCTCGCGGGTATTCACCGCCATAGGCTTTTCGCAGATAACATGCTTGCCGTTCCTCATCATAAGGCAGGAGCAACCAATGTGCCCCGAATGTGGTACTGCAATATATGCAGCATCAATCAGGTCTGACTGTGCCATTTTCTCATACCCTGCAAACCTAACAGGGATGTTGAATTCGTCACCGAATTTTTCTGCATTTTCACTTGTACGTGAGGCAACTGCAACAAGCTCTGCCTCAGGTACGTTTTTTATTGCCTCGGCAAAGCGGTGGGCTATTGTGCCTGTACCCACAATACCGAATCTTACTTTATTTTCCATAATTAACCTCGCTTAGCATTTTCTGTGATACCGCAGTTTCTAAAAATAACGTGTCATAGTGAAGCTCTTCCATTTTGGGAACAAACAATTCGCCATTTTCATCTTCAAAGGCATACACGCTGTAACCGAAACTTTTTGCATAAGAAACTGTCTGTTCGGGTAATATTGATGCAACACTGCTATAATCACCGTTTTTAGGCAATATATCATAATTTGCTATATCCTGAACCTCTTGCAGAGTATAGAACAATTTATATACATTGATTACAGTACAATTTTCATCATCCAACATAATATACTCGCAAAAGCCTAGTTCTTCGCTCTCCTGACTCCAAGCCATTATATATGTGGGATGTACAAAAACATCCTCTGTATATACAGGCTTGTTTACCTGTTCCTTATATGTAACTGTAAAATCTTTAAGATTATTTTTAAGGATATGATAATCCTCTGAGCTCAATTTATATGAGAAATATATTGCATAATTGTCAATATCAATTATTCCCTGTTTCCACATATAACGAAATTCATTAAGACTCTGGGGCGCTTCTCTCGGGAAAAGCAACAAATAAGAGTAATATAAATATTCATCGAATTTAAGAAGCGTATCTACTCTTTGGTCTTTTGAAAAAGTTTTATTAACCTTTTCAACATTGTCATAAATGATATTGTAATCTTCTATATCATCATAAGATTTTTCAGAACCAACACAAGCAAGATTTGTAAAGCACATTGCAACAACAAGAATTAACGCCATCATCTTTTTCATAAATGTCGCCTCCTTGCCACAAATTTACCACATCAAAAAATAAAAGTCAAATTCTCTCTTTTGAATCCATTTATTGCTTACCAATTTATTGTAATAAAAAAATATATATGATATAATTTTATTATCTATATTGTGGGGTGGTATTATGACACAGCAAGATTTTTTTAAAAATGCAAAATGGGTAGGTGCGCCCGAGCGTACAACCGAAACATTTTCTGTACTCAGGGGGTATTTTGAGGTAGCAGATGTTAAATCTGCCTCACTTAATATACTCGGTCTTGGCTTTTTCAAATGCTACATAAATGGTGAATGCATTAACCCATATTCATTTTTGCCTTTATCATCAGATTTTGAAAACACAAACGACCCTGTTGATGAAGTAATTTCTCATCACAGAGCTTACGTATCACAGTTTGATATAACACCCTACGTTAAAAACGGCAAAAACAGTATTGCCATTCACTTCGGCGGTGGTTGGTACACCTTCCGCAACCGTGTATTCGGTCTGCCAAAGGCAATTTACTGTGTAACTGTTAAGGACAAAAACGGCATTAATGACTTTGTTTCAGACGAAAGCTGCCGTATCGGTAAAGGCTTTGTTTGTGGCTACGAATTTAACCAGAGTGAGCACCACGATTACAACCATTATAATAACTGCTTTGCACCTGATTTTGATGATTCGGGTTGGGAAAACGCAGTCCCCACAGAGGTGCTTGACACAGATTACTGCACAACAGACTGCCCAACTGACACTCTTATTGAGGAATTGTCAGTTATTAAAATAAAAGAAACAGAAAATTCCGTTATATATGACTGTGGCGAAAACACCACAGGCCACGTTTTATTGCAGATAGATGCCCCCAAAGGTGAAAAAATCACAGTTAAATTCTCTGAAGAATTAGCAGACGGTAACACCCTTGATATGGAGCACCACCACGACCAGGAATATACTGTTATTTCTGATGGCACAAGCAGAATTGTTGAGCCTTATTTCACCTGGTTCGGCTTCCGCTATTTTGAGGTAATTGGCAAGGCTACACCTTTGTGTGTTAAGGTAATTTATGCCGACGTTCCTGTTTCTTCCACCTTTGACAGCGATAACGAAACACTTAACTGGATATATAAAACCTTTACCCACACAATGCTTTGCAATATGCACACAGGTCACCCGTCAGACTGCCCCCACCTTGAGCGCAGAGGCTACACAGGTGACGGTCAGCTTACCTGCAACGCGGTGCTGACAACCTTTGATGCAAAAAAATTCTACGAAAAATGGATGACGGATATCGGTGACTGTCAGGATGTTTTGAGTGGTCACATTCAGTACACCGCGCCGTATCTACACAGTGGTGGCGGACCCGGTGGTTGGGGCTGTGCCATTGTTGAGGTGCCATATCAGTTATATAAGCACTATGGTGAAAAAGAAATTCTCGAAAAATATTACCCACAAATGCGCCGTTATATAGATTACCTTGAGTCACATTCTGACTACGGACTTGTTACAAGTGATAAAGAAGGCAACTGGTGCCTTGGTGACTGGTGCGGTCCAAATATCCTTTACCCCGACAGGGATATTACCTCACATAATCAGCAGGTATTTTTACCTGCCCCTATGGTAAACACATATTTTATGGTAAAGTCCTTAAATCAGATGTGCGAAATTGCACGTATAATCGGTAAAGAGGATGATATACCCGAGTACGAGGAAAAAATCAGCTACCGCAAGGGTGCAATAACTGCCGCATACTTTAACACCTTTGACGATAACTTTGTTATGAATGTTCAGGGCGCAAACTGCTTTGCAGTTGACCTTGGCTTGGGTAACGAGGGCACCTATAAAAATATGGTAGATTACTACACCAAATTAGGCTTCTACGATACAGGCATTTTTGGTACGGATATTGTAACACGCCTTTTCTTTGAAAAGGGTGACAGCGATTTAGCGGTTAAGCTCCTTACCCACGATGGTGACCAGGGCTATGAGCATTGGCGCAAAAATGGGGCTACCACCTTCCACGAATATTGGGACAGTAACCGTAGCCGTTCACACTCTCACCCTATGTTCGGTGCCCCTGTACAGTATATTTTTCAGTACCTTTTAGGTATAAAACAGCGCGAAAATACAGTCTGCTACAATGACCTTGTTATTGAGCCCTGCTCTGTTGAGCTTTTTGGCAGAATGAGTGGCAGTATCACCACACCCCAGGGCGTTGTAGGTGTAAGCTACCTTAATGAAAATGGTAAAACAGCATTTAAAATAACAATCCCCGAAAGCACAACCGCTGTTTTTAAATTTAATAATAATGAATTTACCCTTTCGCAGGGTGAAAATGAATTTGAATTTTAACTCATAATCAGGAGTGATTTTATGTCAACAATTCTCTGGCACAACGAGGTTTCAGATAAATGGATGGATGCCTTCCCCCTTGGCAACGGCAGAGTGGGTGCTATGGTTTACGGTCTGCCTGACCGCGAAATAATCGAAATTAACGAGGAATCCTTATGGTGCGGTAAGCAGATAGAGGAAAAATACCACGCTTCACCCGAGGCTCTGGCAGAAATAAGAAGGCTTATTTTTGAGGAGCGACTCAATGAGGCGGCAGAACTTGCAAGTAAAACCTTCCTTTCTGACCCAATAGCGGTGCGCTCTTACGAGAGCTTCGGTGAGATATTCATTGACTTTTTTGACAAATCACCCATTACCGACTACCGCAAGGAATTAGACCTTTCAACTGCGGTGGCTACAGTTTCCTACGTCAAAAACTCTGTTAAATACGTAAGTGAAAGCTTTGTTACCCCCAACGAGGACGGCTTTTGCTACAAGGTGACTTGTGACTCAGGCAAGTTTGCCTGTAACGTTACAATGAAGCGTAAGCAGGACTCTTACACCGCTTGTCTTAACGATGAAACAATAATTATGAACGGCAGAGTTGTATCCCCCGACAGTAAGCTTTATGGTGAGGGCTGTGAGGGTATGTCCTTCGGGGCAAGGCTTCACGTAATTACCGACGGCAACAAGACCTGCAGCCACGATAGTATTACAATTGACTCTGCAACCTACGTTTTGGTTTACGGTGCATTTGCCACAAACTACAACGTAAATAAATTCGACATTGATGAAGCTATTGATTACAAGGCAAAATTGACCTCTTGTATTGAGCAGATGCTTTCAAAGTCATTCGATGAAATCAAAGAAAACCACATAAAAACACACAAGGAGTGGTTTGATACAGTTTCATTTGAATTAGAAAGCCCCGATTACAGTCACATTTCAACAGATGAGCGACTTGATGACCTTGGTGACGGCAAATATGACCCCGACCTTTACACACTTTACTATAACTTCGGCAGATACCTGCTTATTGAATCCTCGGGTAAAAATGCTACACTTCCTGCAAACCTGCAGGGTATATGGTGCCACGATTTTAACCCACCCTGGGGCAGTGACTTTCACACAAACATCAACCTGCAAATGAACTACTGGCCCACAGAGTCTGCTAACCTTAGTAAAGCCTTTGCACCCTTTGTGCACTTTATGAAAATGGTAAGTGATTTTGGCAAGAATACTGCAGAAAACGTATTCGGTACTCGTGGTTGGGTCATTAACCACACCACCGACCCCTTCGGCAGAACAGGTGTACACGACAGCGTTCATTGTGGATTTTTCCCTATGGCAGGTCCTTGGCTCTGCCTTAATCTGTGGGAGCATTACGAATACACAAATGACGAAAGCTATCTTAAAGAGATTTACCCCATTCTCAAAGGTTCATGCCGTTTTGTGCAGGACTACCTTATTGAGGACAGTAACGGCAGACTTGTTACATCACCCTCAAACTCACCTGAAAACGAGTTTTATTACATTGATACTGACGGCAACAAGCAGGAAAGCATGCTGACACATGGCGCAACCATTGATTTTCAGATTATAAACGCACTTTTTACACGTACAATAAGTGCTTGTGAATCCTTGAACATTGACTTGGATTTTGTAGAAGAATTACGTAATATAATAGCAAAGCTCCCCCCAATGGAGGTAAGTGAACGCTACGGCACAATCCGTGAGTGGATTAAGGACTATGAGGAAACAGAGCCGGGTCATCGCCACATTTCACAGCTTTTTGGTCTTTACCCCGATGACAGCATTAACGAAACTGACCCCGTAATATATGAGGCGGCAAAAAAGACTATTGCAAGGCGTATTGAAAACGGCGGCGGTTCAACAGGCTGGTCAAGAGCATGGACAATCTGCTTCTATACCCGTCTTAAGGATAGCAACAGCGCCCTTAACCACCTTAAATATCTGCTTACAAATTGTACCGCATATAACCTTTTTGATATTCATCCGCCATTCCAGATTGACGGTAACTTTGGCGGTGTTGCAGGTATCACAGAGATGCTTCTGCAAAGTCACCTTGGTACACCCGGTAGCAGAATTGTTGAATTACTTCCCTGCCTGCCCCCTGAATGGCAGACAGGCTCTATAAAGGGCATTAAGGCAAGGGGTAACTTTACCTTTGACCTTTACTGGAGTGAAGGCAGACTCACAAAAGCAGTTGTTACCGCAGAAAATGACGGCACATTGTCAATTAAAGAGAATGAACACACCAAAAATATGACTTCAGATAAATATTTTGAGTTAAATAAGGGCATTTATAAAGCAGCTTTCAAAAATAATGAATCTGCAACGCTGAATTTCGGAGAATAAATTATGTTAAACCAGGAGCTTTTAAAAAGAAATATTCCACCGCTTAAATCAACAGAGGAAATGCTTGAAATTTTGCAGAATGAAATCTACGGAAGGGCAATTCCTGTACCCGAAAGCCTTAGCTTTTCAGAGCCTGAGGAAATTCTGCCAAGATTTTTGGCAAATAAATCAACCTTTAATAAAATTATTGCAAGCGGTACCCTTAACGGCAGGGAATTTTCATTCCCCTTTTATGCCGTTGTACCACGCGAGGGCAAAAACTGTCCTTTCTTTATCCACATAAACTTCAGACCCGATATTCCCGACAGATATCAGCCCACCGAGGAGCTTATTGACAACGGCTTTGCAGTTTTCACAGTACATTACGAGGATGTTACATCTGATGACGGTGACTTTACAAACGGACTTGCAGGTACACTTTATCCCAACGGCAAGCGTGAAGATAATTCACCCGGCAAAATTGCTATGTGGGCGTGGGCTGCACAAAGGGTTATGGACTACTGCGAAACCCTTGGTGACACACTTGATTTTAACCGCAGTATTGTGTGCGGTCACTCACGCCTTGGCAAAACCGCACTTTTTACCGCTGCAACAGATGAACGTTTTAAATTCGCTTATTCAAACAACGCAGGCTGTGCAGGTGATGCCCTTGCACGTGGCACAAGCGGTGAAACAGTAAAGCAGATTTGGGACAGATTCCCCTTCTGGTTCTGCGAAAACTACAAAAAATATTGTGACAACGAGTCACAGATGCCCTTTGACCAGCATTACCTTATTGCTTCGGTTGCACCACGCTTCGTTTTGGTGGGTAGTGCCGCTGACGATTGGTGGGCTTGCCCTAAAAGTCAGCAATTAGCCTGCCTTGGTGCATCCCCTGCCTTTAAAAACGGACTTTCCTGCCCCCATGACAGATTTGCAGAGGTGGGCGAAGCCTTCCTGGATGGTGACCTTGGCTACCACTTAAGGGCAGGCACACACTTCTTCAGCCGTACCGACTGGCTCAGACTTATGGAATTTGTAAATAAAAAGGTGTGATTAAACTATGGGTTTAAATAATGTTCTTGCTCAATACAAGCAGCGCAAAAACGGTATAAGTCACTGCACCTTTAACCCTGACGGGCCCGGTGTTGTTCGTATTCACCTTATCCCCCCGAAATTCAGGTTTTTCGGTGACAAAACACACATTGTCATTCTTAATGGGTATTATATTTTACCCATAGGCTTTTCGTGGGCTACAATGCTGTCATTTTTTATTGAACAGGTTAATAAATTTGACGGCAAACCCATAACCGAAGCTGATGAAAAAGACATTTTTGAAAAAACCCTTAAAAAGACTCGTTCTGTTTACCCTTTTATAAGTAAATCAGACCTTGAAAATGACCTTTGTTATATTTTAGATGTGCTTTTTGATATTGCACAGGGCAATACAACCGAGGCAGAAATTGAAAAGCTGTCTTTACGCAGCTATGCACCTAATATGATAGCCCCTCACAGATTTGACCTTATGATTAGTGCTATGACCGACGAAAACGGAGATTGGCAATGCAACCAGAAATGCAAATTCTGTTATGCGGCAGGTCAGCACAAAAGCAACACCAAGGAATTATCTACCGAGGAGTGGAAGAAAATTATTGACACCCTTTACAAAAATGGTGTGCCTATGGTTACTTTCACGGGTGGCGAGCCCACTTTAAGAGAGGATTTGCCACAGCTTGTTGAACACGCTAAATGCTTTGTTACCCGACTTAACACAAACGGCATCAACCTGACGGGTGAGCTTTGCCGAAATCTTAAAAAAGCAGGTCTTGACAGTGTTCAGGTAACTCTCTACTCCCACGATAAAGACATACATAACGAACTCGTTGGCGGAAATCATTTTGAAGCTACTGTTGAGGGCATCAAAAACGCTGTTAATGCAGGTCTTGACATAAGCATCAACACACCCATCTGCCAAAAGAATGTTGATTATATCAAAACGGTTGACTTTGTACATTCTCTCGGAGTCCGCTTTGTGACCTGCAGCGGTCTTATATGTACGGGTATGGCAGAAATTAACCACCAAGAATACGACCTCAATGAAGACGAACTTTTCGAAGCAGTGAAATCTGCAAAGGAATACTGTAACAGTAATTCAATGGAAATTGATTTTACCTCACCCGGTCTTATTGCTAAAGAAAAATTAGAAAGCCTTAATATGAACGTTCCCATGTGCGGTGCCGCCCTCAGCAATATGGCAATAGCACCTGACGGAACGGCTATCCCCTGTCAGAGCTGGCTTGACGGAACAGATTTAGGCAATATTCTGACAACTGATTTCAAGGATATTTGGAATCACAAATACTGTGTTCAGCTACGCTCAATGACAGAAGAATGTGCCCTTAATTGTCCTTTCAGAAGCAGAAAGGGGGAACAATAAGATGGCAAAGCAAAAGAAACAAAACAACGATAACAAAAACAAATTTCGTCGTACTGAAAAACCGCCTGTTTTCCCCAAGCAAAACGCCATAACGCTAACCATTTGCATTTTGGTTCAGGTTGCTTTGATGCTATTTGCACTTACATACTCTACAGAACCCGACGATATAATTAAAAACTACAATGTTACTGTAGAGCCTGCAGATGACGGCACACTAAACATCAATTACGATATTGAGTGGCAGGCTGTTGCCAAAGAGCCCCTTACCTGGGTAGAAATCGGCGTACCTAACGCTGACTTTACCATTATTGAATCCTCTGCATCCCCTACAATTGCAGAAATTTCTGAGGTTTATGACACAGACTACAGCGGTGTACGGATTGACTTAACAGACTCATACGATAATGGTGAAATTGTAAAATTTTCATTTACCATTAACCAAGGCAGTATGCTTTGCCAAGGTATCGAGGGGTATTTTTATAATTTAGTGCCCTGTTGGTTTAATAAAATTCCGGTAGAAAATTACACCTTCCGCTGGAAAGCCTCTGACCAACAAAAAAGCTTTTCTGACGGCACTTTAATCAATGGCTTTTACACCTGGTCAGGCAACCTTGACTGTGGTGAATACAGGGAGATGTCTGTTACCTACTCCCCCGGTGCCTTCAAGGGCTGTGAAACAGTTGAACACGTACCCTTTGTCGGCAATAATGCGCGCAATGCTTTAAAAGAAGACAAAACAGCTATAATTATTATTGCAGGTATAGCTTCCTCTATGTTACTTATATTTGAAATTTTCTTCTTTGACAGTATTGTTTCCTACAGCAGGGGCAAGGGCTTCCTTACCTCAAACGGATACCACATCCACAAAAACGGCAGACAAAGTCGGGAATACATACGTGCACATGGTACGTCCTACGTATCAGGTCGCGGACATCACCGCGTTGGCGGTGGCGGTTGCGCCTGTGCTTGTGCCTGCGCCTGTGCCTGTGCCGGTGGTGGCAGAGCAGGCTGCAGCCAAAAAGACACCTATTCAAACACAAATAACACAACTTTAACTGAAAACACAGAGGTCAGTTTATGAAAATAATGACATTTAACACTCAGCATTGTCTGAATTACCTTGAACAGAAAATTGATTTCCCCCTTATGGCAAAAACCATACTTGATTATGGCGCAGATATTATCGGTCTTAACGAAATGCGCGGTGAGGGTGAGAGAGAAGATTACACCGACCAGGTGCCTATGCTTTCTTCCCTGACGTCAATACCAAACTACTATTTTGCAAAGGCTATTGACGTAGGTGGCAACAACCCCTACGGCAACGGACTTCTGACTAAATTTAAAATCACAGAGGTTAAGACTATTCCCATACCCGACCCTATTGAAAAATTGGGTACAGAAAATTACGAAACACGCTGTATTTTAAAGGCAACACTTGAAAACGGCTTAACCCTGCTTATAACACACTTCGGTTTAAACCCCGATGAGCAGGAAAACGCGGTTAAAACTGTTATAGAAAATCTGCCCCATGAAAAGTGTATTCTTATGGGGGACTTTAACGTAACACCCGATAACCCCGTTTTAAACCCCATAAGGGAGCGTATGACAGATACTGCACAGCTTTTTAACGAGGAATTACTTTCATACCCGTCAGACAAGCCTGATGTAAAAATTGATTACATATTTGTAAGCCCCGACATAGAGGTCATTACGGCAGATATACCCACGATTATTGCATCTGACCACAGACCACACACTGCAGAAATAAATATATGAAACAAAATTATCAGCTTTTAATGCAAAAGGAAATTGAATTTACAAAAACTCTGCCACAGAAGCCTACACTTCTTTTACACGCCTGCTGTGCGCCATGCTCCAGCGCGGTGCTTGAGGTATTAGCAGAGCATTTTGACATAACAATTTTCTTTTATAACCCCAATATTTCACCAAAAAGTGAGTTTAATTATCGTTTAGATGAGCTTTATCGTCTTTTGGGTGAAATGAATTTATCACAAATCAGAATTGTTGCCCCCGAATATAACGAAAATGAGTTTTTCGATATAGCAAAGGGTAACGAGCATCTGCCTGAGGGTGGTGCACGTTGTAAGGATTGCTACCGCCTGCGATTAGAAAAAACAGCAGAATATGCTAAAAACTGTGGTTTTGATTACTTTACAACCACACTTTCCGTCAGTCCCTATAAAAATGCACAGGCACTTAATGAAATCGGTAGTGAGCTGAGTGAAAAATACGAAGTGAAATATCTTCTGTCCGACTTCAAAAAGGGTGACGGCTACAAGCGGTCCTGTCAATTATCAAGGGATTTTAACCTTTACAGACAAAATTACTGCGGATGTGTCTTTTCAAAGGCACAGGCCGAGGAAAGGGAGAACAAAAAATGAGCTATAACCCAAATTCTTTAGACACAATCTGCGCTGCGCTTACCTATGCTATGGGCATTGATGCACCCGAAAGGGCAAATGAAAAAAATCCCGACCTGTCAGCATACGTTGACACAGCCTTCGGCGGCGAAAGGGCAGACCGTATTTTTATGTACAACCCCGATGCTATCGCACAATGGGTCTATGAAAAATATGCACACCTTATGGACGAGGCCATTGAATACACCGACGTTAAGGTTCCCCTTTGCACCGTAATGCCCTCGGTTACTCCAGTTTGCTTTGCCACAATGTACACAGGCACACAGCCCGACGTTCACGGCATTAAGCGCTATGAAAAGCCTGTCCTTACCATTGATACTATTTATGATGCACTTATCCGCGCAGGTAAAAAATGTGCAATTATTGCCGACAAAAGTGCAAGCATGGCTCACATTTTCAATGAGCGCAATATGGATTACTTTGTATACGACACCACAGAGGAAATCAATGCCAAGGCAAGCGAGCTGATTATTAACGATGAATATGATTTTATTGCTGTATATAACGGCAACTACGATGCACTTATGCACCGTTGGAGTCCCGAAAGCATAGAGGCACTTGCAGAGCTTCGCAGCAACTCCTATGCCTTTGGCGAATTTACAATGCTTATCAGAAAATACTGGCAAAAGCACAACACACTTGTTGGCTTTGCTATGGATCACGGCTGCCACGAAATTGATGGTGGATGCGGTTCACATGGCCTTGATATGGAAGAAGACCTTAACATTGTTCACCTTTACAAGGCTTACCCCAAAAAGGAGATAACAAATGAATAACGAAGAAATCAAAACAGAAGCAACCGAGGTTGTGCACAAGCGCCGAAAACGTTATTCGGGTACACACCCCCGTAAATTTTCTGAAAAATATAAAGAGCTTAACCCCGAAAAATATGCAGATGACGTTGCACACATCATTTCACGCGGGGCAACACCTGCAGGTATGCATATTTCAATAATGGTTAATGAAATACTTGAATTTCTTGACATAAAGCCGGGGCAGATTGGTCTTGACGCCACCCTGGGCTATGGCGGTCACACTAAGGCTATGCTCCAGAAGTTAGATGGTCAGGGTCATATATATGCCCTTGACGTTGACCCTATTGAATCGGCAAAAACAAAGGAAAGGCTTAATAAAGCAGGCTTCGGTGATGATATTCTAACAGTAAGACTGCAGAATTTTAAGGATATTGACAAGGTTGTTGCAGACACAGGCAAAAAGTTTAACTTTATTCTTGCAGACCTTGGTGTCAGCTCAATGCAGATTGACAACCCCGAGCGTGGCTTTTCGTACAAGGTTGACGGTCCCCTTGACCTGCGCCTTAACCCCCACACAGGTGTTACAGGTGCACAGCGCCTTTTACAGCTGACTCGTGATGAAATTGAGGGTATGCTCCGCGAAAATGCAGACGAGCCCTACGCCGACCGTATAGCAAAGGCTATTGTTCACCGCAAATCATCAGGCAGACCCATACAGACCACCTCTGATTTAAGGAGCTGTATTGCAGATGCCCTTTCATTTTTGCCCAAGGGTGAACAAAAGGAGGCTGTTAAAAAGTCCTGCCAACGCACCTTCCAAGCCATAAGAATTGACATAAACAGTGAGTTTGAGGTGCTTTACGAATTCCTTGAAAAATTACCCGACGTGCTTGCCCCCGGTGGCAGAGTTGCGGTGCTTACATTCCATTCGGGTGAGGACAGGCTTGTTAAGAAGTCCTTTAAAGCACTTAAAAATATGGGCATTTACTCTGATGTGGCACGTGACGTTATACGCCCCACCCCTGAGGAATGCATAAAAAACAGTCGTTCAAAATCGACTAAAATGAGGTGGGCTATACGCTCGGATTATTGAGGTAAGTGTTATGAAAAAGATTTTTAATCCAAAAAAGCCTTTGTTGTGGGTAATTCTTGGTATTATTCTGACGGCAATCATAATCACAATAATTGTAGTCAATCACTTTAATTCTGTTGATATTGGTATAATAGGTGGTGCTGACGGCCCCACATCAATAATTGTTTCAGGCAAAAATGATAACCCTGTTTTTCAGGCAACAATACTTGAGGTTAATGGTGATTTACTTCTTGTAAAGCCTGACCCACAATCTGATGCCGCTAAATCTGCCGATAAGATTCAGATACCCTTAACCACAGTTGATGCCGAAACACGCGCTCAACTTAAAGCTGGTGCAGAAATAATAGTAGAATATGACGGCACCCTGCAGGAAACCTACCCTGCTACGGTATTGAATTTATATAATATTTATGTTATATATTAATTACAAAGCCTATTGAGGGGGAATTTCATTTGAAAACAAAAAATATCAGACTTATTGCTTTATTCCTTTGTATTGTTGTGATTTTTACCGCAAGCCTTACAGGCTGCACCAAAAAGACAGAAAAAGAACCTATCACAACAACAGAAATTATTACAGAAGCTACTGAAATTCAATCAACTGAAGAAGAAACAACAGTGCTCATTCCTCTTGAATCACTCGATGAGACCGAGCTTGTTAAAATATCTGACTATGCACCTGATATAATGATTGATTTAAGATATGCAACAGAAAACAACTTTACAGGTAAGGTTATTTACGAGTTTAAAGAGCCTTATATCCGTTGCGGCACTATGAAAAAGCTCCTTGTAATTCAGGAGGAGCTGGCTGAACAGGGTCTTGGTCTTTATATCTGGGATGCTTACAGACCCGTTTACGCTCAAGAGGCGTTATATAATGCAACACCTGATGACAAAAAGGGCATTTATGTTGCAAGTCCTGAGGGCGGTAATCATAGCAGGGGCAACACCGTTGACGTTACCCTTTATGACCTTGAAACAGGTGAATTACTTGAAATGCCTTCAGAATTTGACGATTTTACAGAAAAGGCAGACCCCGATTTATTAGACGATGATACAGACGTAGCTCGTAAAAACGTTAAAATACTCATAGATGCCATGACAAAGGACAAAAGATTTTCAACAATAGGCTCAGAGTGGTGGCACTTTGTTGACACAGTCAACTATGAATTACATGACTTTGACCCTGCAAAGCTTGAAAAGGCAGAGGCTAAGCGTGACGAGGCTATATCAAAGATTTCTCAGGAGCTCAATGATGCTATGGTACTTGAACGTGACACATATCCTGCAGAATAAAAATTAAAATACCCTATTCAAGGAGGTAACACTATGTTATTAATGTTTGCACAAATATGGAAGGAGCTTACCGCAACAATACTCAGCCTTATACTTACATTCGGCACAACTGTGGGCACTATTATACCCGCAACAACCGCAGGCTCTGCTGATTATTTTGACGGTAATATCAAAAATGTTATTTATCTTATCGGTGACGGTATGGGCTTTAATCATCTTGAAAAAGCAAAAAATGAACGTGGTATCAGCCTTACAATGGATACCTTCCCCCTTCAGGGTGCATCAATGACACGTTCACACTCAAATGCAGTTACAGACAGTGCTGCAGGCGGTACTGCACTCTCTACAGGTGAGCGTACATTTAACGGCGGTATCGGTGTTTATTTTTCTGACTCAAACGCAGTTTTCTCATACCCCAAAAACATTACCGAGCTTTGCCTTGAAAGAGGTATGATGACAGGCGTTATCACATCTGACGAAACATCAGGTGCAACACCTGCAAGCTTTTCAGCACACGAATCTGACCGTGGTAATACAGAAGAAATTACTGAGGATCAGTTAAATTCGGGCATTAACCTTATCTGGGGTACATCAAACGGACTTGTAACTGAGCACGATGCTAAGGTCAAAGGCTACAAGCTTATTAAAACATATGATGAAATGATGGCTCTGTCCGAGGGTAGCAGCAGCTTTGGTGCATTTACAAATGACCTTTGGACACTGGAGCAATCAGATGAAAACACACCTACCCTTTTACAGATGACAAAAAAGGCTATTGACCTGCTTGATGATACAGACGAGGGCTTCTTCCTTATGGTTGAGGGTGCACACATCGACAAGCATTCACACAGCAACCTTGATAACAATATGACCGAGGCTGTCGAGGCATTTGATAAAACAATTCAGTACGCACTTGACTATGCAAAGGCTGATGGCGAAACACTTGTTATTGTAACTGCTGACCACGAAACAGGCGCAATTGTGCTCAATGATGACGGCACATATTCATTTACAAGTGGCTCACACTCAGGTGTTGATGTACCGTTACTTGTGTATGGCTCTGACAAGCTCATTCGTGGTGACGAAACAATCAACAACTACGAAGTGCCCATACGTATTGCATATACTCTTGGCTTTACCGAGGATGAATTCCCCTGTGAGGTTATGGTTGCCTAAAATTACATCACAACAAAAAAGAATCTCTCCAACCAAAAGGTTGGTGAGATTCTTTCATTATTCTCTATTATTTTTTCTTTTTTCTTTATTCTTTATTACCTATCCTTTTATCCCTACATCTTAAAGGTACAAAAACTATTATTGCGCCGAGTAGCTCTGCAATAATATCAAACACATCAAAGGTTCCTGTTGTAATACCAAAAAGCTGGAATAATTCAAACAATAGTCCCAAGCCAAATACTATAACCGTTGCCGTAATGGGCTTTTCTACAAATGAGCTGAGTGCAAGTGTAAATGACACAACCCACAAGAAATCAGCACCCCAGTTAAAAATAAACTCTTTAAAGGCAGTATCGGGTACAAGCTGTGGCAGCTTTATAAAACCAAACATATCGTTGACGTATGTACCGCTTCGGGTTGCAAGGTAAATAAGCAGCCCTGCCACAAGAAAAGCAAATGCCAGAATGAGCCTTATAATTATTGTCTTATTAAATAAATCCTTAATTTTCATAAGCAATTTCTACCATTCTGTGAATATCCACTTTGGGCACAATAAACTCTGCCCTATCATCAACAAATTCAAATTCAAGGCTTGTATTTTCGGGTACAAGAGTAATTTTTGAGGGTCTTTTATCACACCTTACACTACATTTTACATTATAAAGAGGTACTGTATCCTCAATAACCTCGGTATTTGTGCCCCTTACTGTGGTATGGGCAAAAAGAAGGTGAAGAATATTTCTGTTTTCCTTTTGTTGACGGGTATAGGTAACAACTCCCCTGTCGGGCATTTCTGCAACAACCGTCTGCTCATTACCAAGCAATTTTTTAACTGCATAGGTAAAAAGCTCTTTAAAGCAAAGGTGACCATGTGTAGCGTAGGCTGTAAAAATATCCCAACCAATATACGCAATATTGCCATTGATTACCGCACCCTGAAATTCCTCTTGCGGATTATTGGGTGCGTGCATATGTGAGCAGAAGTGCTCAAGAGTTCTGTTGAAATAGGGGTTTTGCTCTATGGCAAAAATTTCACCCTCGGTGGCTTCAAATTTATTAAAGCTACAACGCATAACATACTCTGTATTACCGTTTACTGTTTCAAAACAAGGTTTAAAATACGTAGGCTCAAATTCATTTTTACCTTTATACTCTGCACCGAAATCAATAAAAAATTTGCCCTCATTAATCAATGCATCACCGGTAGCAATAATTTTACCGCCATTTTCAGCGTATTCCTTAATTTTATTTATGGCTTCGGTACTATAAGCAGAAACATCAGGTAAAACAAGGAGCTTGTATTGTGAAAAATCTGCATTTTCATCTACAAAATTATAAAGCATGTGATTTTCAAGGAGCATTCTGTTTGCGCCTACGTCTGCTTTAACGCTTCTGTCACCTGTGGTTGACTCTGCACTTAATACAGCAATATCTGCAACGTTTACAGCACCAAAGAGCCAAGGCTCTTTTTCTTCAACAAGTGAATATGCCTTACCAATAAGGTTATAGGTTGCCTTGTTCAGGTCTGAAAGCGGATGCATCTGGTCACCGATAGAACAGCCTGCACCATTTGCAATACTCAATGCAGTTTCATAAATAAGTGCGTTAGGGTGCTTGTAGCCGCCAAACTCACCCCAGCTGTGGTGAAATTTGCCCGTCATACCCAAAAACTCTGCATCCTTAATTGTACGCACGTATGCGGCAGAAAGGGGGAAATGGTCGTAGCCCCATCCGCCTGTAGGCAAGCTTTCAAGCTCAAGGTGGGTGTTTGCATCAATATAACGGTAGTCACCCTTCGGTATATGACCGCTGTTATGAAAAATTGTAGCGGTGTCGCTGTGCTTTCTTACCGCATTATTGGTTGCCTCAAGGTATTTATTGAACACCATCTGCCCGAAGCTTTCTCTGTCAGCTTCGTTTTCAATATCAAGACCAAGCGCTTTCATATCGCTGACACATTTTTCGCAATAGCACACTCTGGGGGCAATAATATCAAGGAAAATACCGCAGGGGTTATACTTTACCATAACCTCTTCAATCTGGGCACAAAGAAAGTCAAGGTAGCCTGTATTAAAGCAAAGGGTATGAAAATGCACCTCTTTCTCATATTCCTCCATAGCCTTCTTATCAGGGGAAAAGCACCAACGCCACTCGGGGCGCTTAAGGTATTCCTTTTCATCATAGCCTGCAGAAATATATACAGGTGCCTTAACTCCAATTTCCTTACAAGCCTCAAGCTGTGCGCCAAGTAAATCAAACTTAAGCTGTGGGTGAATTTCGTTAACCTTTGTAGGGTGATAAGACCACCCGTGATGGCACTTTGAAAAAACTGTAACAGAATCAACGTGACCTGCCTTTAAGCAAGCCTGAAACTGCTCCTTTGAAAAATTATCACCAACAGGCACGTACTCGCTGGTGTGAAAATCAAGGTGAACCTGACGTTTTTTGAACATAGCTATTACTCCTTGTCAGTTGTTGCAAATTTCAATTATGTGCTGTGACAAAGCGGACCAATGATTGACCGCAAGATATTTTCCGCCCTGCTCACGAGAGCGAAGCTCCTTATCCACAGGTGATGCGCTGTCAAGGAGAACAGGTGAAAGACCTGCACCGTGGGCACCGTCAACGTCGGGGACAAGACCGTCGCCACAGTACCAGCAAGCCTCGGGTGAAAGCTGTGCATAGGCACAAGCGCAGTCAAAAAGCCTCTGTGAGGGCTTGCAATATAAAATATCTGCACTTGTAAGGCAGAATTCAAACTCCGATGAGGGAATCCAATGCTTCATTGCAATGGCAAGGCTTTCACCGCTCATCATATTATTGCTGATTATCGCCGTGCGGATTCCCTGCTCCTTAAGTGTGGCGAGCAGCTCCGTCACTCCGTCAATTACGGTGCGGCTTGAGTTGTAGCGGTCAAAAAGCTCCTCACGTTCATAAACGGAAATATTAAAACGGAGCCCCGCCTTCATTGTGGCATAGCCTATGGCTGCCGACAAGGGAATCTCACCAAGGCTGCCGTCTTCAAGTTTTGGTCTGCCTGCCCCTTTAAGGTATTCATCCCAAAGCTCTGCAAGCGCTTGTGCACTTGCTACTTCGGGGTTTTCGGCTGCCTGTCGCACACCCTCAAAGCCGTTAACTGCACTAAAATTGCCACCCTTGAAAAGTGTACCACCAACGTCAAACAAAACCATTGCAGGCTTTTTGTTGTAGCTCATTGCTCCACCCTCTTTCATTAAGGCAAATCGGGCAAAAGTGCCGAAACCTCGCCATTTAAGGCTATTTCGGATACACTTTACCCACTCTTTCTGAAATTATTATACAGTAGAAAAATTTATAATGCAAGATTTGTAATTTTATCGGGGACTTAATTAACTTAATTTCTCTCGGCGTATTTACTTTTTACGTCACTTTGATATAATAAAACCAAGCTATAAAATTTTATTTCACAGGAGGAAATAAATATGTCAAAATTAAGAGTTGCACTTATCGGTAACGGCGGTATCTGTCGCGGTAGCCACGTTGTTAATTACGTTGAGGATGACAGAGTAGAGGTTGTTGCTTTTTGTGATATTATTGAGGAAAGAGCAATTGCCCTCAGGGATAAATACTACCCCGATGCAGCAGTTTATACAGACTATAAAGAGCTTTTGAAGGATGAAAGCATTGATGCAGTTGACATCTGTACACCAAACTACCTTCACTCAATAATTGCAGTTGATGCCTTCAAGGCAGGTAAGCACGTTTTATGCGAAAAGCCCGATGCTATTGACGTAACAGAGGTACTTAAAATGAAAAATGCCGCTGACGAGGCAGGCAAGGTGCTTATGGTTATCAGGAACAACCGTTTTGCTACAGCATCACAGTACGCAAAGAAATTTGTTGATGACGGCAAAATGGGTGAAATTTACTGCGGTCGTTGTGGTTGGCAGCGCCGTCGCGGTATCCCCGGTAAGGGCGGCTGGTTTACAACAAAAGCACAGTCAGGCGGCGGTCCCCTTATCGACCTTGGCGTTCATATGATTGACCTTGCTGTGTGGCTTATGGGCAACCCCACACCTGTAGCAGTAAGCGCAAATACATACACCAAATTTGCAGATAATGACACAAGCGACTCAGAAAACTCAAAGTTTGGTGATGCAAAATCAGAGGGCACATTCGACGTTGAGGACCTTGCGATGGGTATGATACGCTTTGATAACGGTGCCGTTCTTCAGATTGAATTCAGCTGGGCATCAAATATTAAGGAAGAAAATCGCTTTGTTGAGCTTCGCGGTACAAAAGCAGGCCTTAAATGGAAAGAAAACGAGGTTGAATTTTTCACCGAGGATAACGGTCAGCTTCTTGACATTATTCCCAAGGGCAAAATGGATGGAAACGGCCACAAGAAAAACATCAAAAACTTTATCGACGTTCTCACCGAGGGCGCAGAGCCTGTATTCAAGCCATCACAGGGTGTTGATATGATTAAAATACTTTGCGCTATTTACGAATCAGCAAAACAGGGCAAAGAGGTTCAGCTTTAATTACAAAACCGAAAAATAACCTCGATAACTAACAGTTATCGGGGTTATTTATTGTATAAACACCTTGAATATGTACCCTGTGAATGATAAAATGTGCTCATAAGGAGTGATTTTTATGTGGCGAGTTGTCAGAATTCTCGTTTCGGGTTTTATTGCCGTTGAGTCCCTTCTGGGTAACCTTGCAAACGGAGTTGCAGTAAAAAAGACAGATATACCTGAGGTTATCACAGGTGAATATACACAGTACGTTGACCCCTTTATAGGCACAGGCGGTATCCCTTGGACCTGCGGTATGCTTAGTCCTGCGGCTTGCGCCCCCTTTGGCGCAGTAAGGCTTGGCGCAGACACCTCGTTTGTTGGTGGCGCATTTGTTATGAAAACAAACACATCGGGCTATTATTACCAGCACAGGCACATACGGGGCTTCAGCCATTCACGCCTTTCAGGTACAGGTGCAACAGATTACGGCATTTTCAGGGTTACCCCTGCCGTAGGTGATAAAAAAGCAGATGCAATTCCCTATTCACACAAAAACGAGGTTGCCTCTGCAGGCTACTACGCAGTTTACCTTAAATCCTTGGGTTGCCTTGCAGAAATGACCGCAGACCAGCATACAGGCGTTCACAGATACACATTTAATCACTCCAAGGATGCCCGTCTTTCACTTGACGTAACAAGTGCCGCAGGTGACAACGGCTGTACTGACGGCTTTGCCTCGTTTGATGAAAAAACAGGAATTCTTACAGGCGGAGCGGTGCTTCGTGCAGTTTTTTCTGAAAGATTTGACGGCTTACCCGTATATTTTGCCGCAAAGGCTGACAAGGAAATTAAAAACTGTACAATTACAGGTGATGAAAGCAACCTTATTGCCGACATCAATTTCGGCTCACTTGAAAACGAAAGTGTTGAATTAAAGGTTGCAATAAGCTTTGTGAGTGCTGAAAATGCACTTCTTAACCTTGAAAAAGAAACAAAGGGTCTTGACTTCGACGGGGTGCATCAAAAAACCTTGGCAGATTGGGAAAATCACCTTTCCTCAATTAAAATTGAAAGCACCGATACAGAAATCAAGAAAAATTTCTACACCGCACTTTATCACACAATGATAATGCCCACCAATTTCACCGATTTGAATGGTGAATACCTTGGCTTTGATAAAAAGGTACACTCTGCAAAGGGCTATACCTACCGCAGTGATATGTCCCTGTGGGATACCTGCCGTAACACCCATGCCCTGTATATGCTCATTGAACCACAGGTGCAGAAGGACTGCCTTAAAAGCCTTGTTACAATGGCTGAACAGGGTGGCTCACTCCCCCGTTGGCCTATGGGCGCAGGCTATGCAGGATCAATGTTTGGTGACCCTGCAAATATTGTAATAACTGAAAGCTACCTTAAAAATTACAGAGATTTTGACGTTAATGCTGCCTATGAATATATGAAAAAAGCCTCTGACAGCCACCTTGAGCGTGCAGGCAGAGATTATGCAGATGCATACAATGAATACGGCTACGTGCCAAATGACCTTGAGGGCGTTTCAAACTCTGTAAGCCATACCCTTGAATACGCCTGGGAGGACGGAGCCCTTTCAACCCTTGCTTCGGCTTTAGGTAAAACCGAGGATGCACAGAAGTATGCGAAAAAATCTATGAATTACAAAAATCTGTTTGACCCCGAAACAAAATATTTCAGGGCAAAGAATACAGACGGAAGCTTTGACAGTAACTTTAACACCAAGCTTCATTCGTATTTCGGACTTGGCTTACTTGACAAATACGTAGGGTGCTACTGCGAGGGTAGTGCAAACCATTGGCGCTACAGCGCGATGCAGGATATTGACGGAATGATAGAGCTTTTCGGCTCGGAGGAATATTTTGTATCGGAGCTTGAAGCATTTATGGAGGGTGCCGCGCCAAAACGAGCGTATTGGAACCCGGGTGCAGGCTATTGGATTGGTAACCAGCACGATATACATACCCCCTACCTTTTTGCAAATGCAGGCAGAAAGGACCTTACACAGAAGTGGGTTCGCTGGACACTTAAAAACCGATTCAGCACCGACATAAACGGACTTGACGGTAATGATGACGGCGGCACAATAAGTGCATGGTACGTTTTCTCGGCTATGGGTTTTTATCCCTTGGCAGGTACAGACCAATATTGGCTTGGCTCACCAAACCTTGACAGTGCCCAAATCACCCTGCCCAACGGCAAAGAGCTTAAAATTTCTGCCATAAATCAGAGTGATGAAAATATTTACGTCAAAAAGGTTACCCTTAACGGTAAGGAGTTGACCGATACATACATCACCCACGCCCAGCTTATGAACGGCGGCGAGCTTGTTTTTACAATGAGTAGTGAGAGTAAATAAAATATAAACATCAAAAATAAACCGCAAGGTCTTAACACAAAAGGCCTTGCGGTTTGGTGTTTAAAGCAATTAACCATCGACTAAAACACCATTAAAAACTTAAAGTGGACAAAGCATATCCGAATCAGATTTTGGGATAGTATTTTCCACTCATATTTCGTTTAAATACTCGCCAATCCGTCACCTTTCAAAGGCAAATCGGGCAAAAGTGCCGAAGCCTCGCCATTTAAGGCTGTTTCGGATATACTTTACCCACTCTAATCAAAAAATAATATAAAAATTTTTAAAAAAAGTGTTGACAAAACCTAAACTCGGTGGTATAGTATATGAGCACTCGCGAGAGTGGCGGAATCGGCAGACGCGCACGTTTGAGGGGCGTGTGGTAATCCCGTACGGGTTCAAGTCCCGTCTCTCGCACCAAATAAAGAACTTACACTTCAGTGTAGGTTCTTTATTTTTATGTCAAAAAACAGGTAGGGACTTGAACCCCCTCGGCAAAGCCGAACACAATCGGGTGTTCGCAAGTAAAACGCAGCGAATGATGGGCAGAGCCCATCAAGTCCCGTCTCTCGCACCAAAAAAAGCGACACCCAAAAGGGTGTCGTTCTTTTTTTGGTGCAGTTCTATTCGCTTATGCGAGTTCTATTTTCTTCGAAAGTGATATTGCTACGCAGTGATATTCGGCTAAAACCGAGTTAAATGCGAATAGAATATCACTTCTGCTAATAGCAGAAATATCACATTTTGCTTTTGCAAAATATATCTCTCCGTCGCAGACGGAATATCACTTGAAAACCAAATATTTTTGCATAAACGATAAGCTTTCAAGCGATAAATAAATTTATTGGCGGTCTACCTCTCTGGTTTAAGAGAGGTAGACCACACAACAGTTGTATTGTTTCATTTTTAGTTTGTCTTTTGCCAGATTTTCTGTTGACGCATAAATGCATACACTACGATTAATTTATTGTTTGCGATAGCTTATAATATTCGGAAGCGAAGCTTCCCCGATAATTTTGCATTCTGCATTTTGCATTACCCTCGCCCCGTAGCGTTCCGAAATTTTAAATTTAAAATTTTACATTTAAAATTATAAAACCTCTTGCAAAAGCAAGAGGTTTTGTAGCGTGGTATTTTAATCAATCACCTAAAAGACCGTAATATCTGCCCATCCAATAAGGAAGGAGGAAGATGTAGGGCATTACTGTACGCATACCGTTTGCACCGTCTGTGCCGGGGAGTGCGGCTGCGCGGTTTGCTGTCTTTTTATTGATTTCAATAAATTCCTCAACACCTGAATCGCACACAAACTGGTTACCGTCATAGTTTACAAGAAGACGTGAGCTGTATTCAACAGGGTATTTAAGCTGAGGTGCACAGCCATACTGCTCAGGCTCTGTATCCACAACAATATCCTTACGATAGCTGTTGTAGGTGGGCCATACAACAAAGTCAAGGTTCATTTCTGAAAGTGACTTTGCAGCATTTTCAATATCGCAGTTGCGGTTTGTGAGTGCACCATAAACAATGTTAAAGAATGGTGAGCGCTCAACTCTTTCATACTCGTAATGGTGGGTAAGACCCATCTTGAAGATTTCCTTCTGTGCCTCGCTTTCGGTATAAACAAGGAGGTTGTAGATATTTGTAAAGTCAAGCTGGTCGTCGATATGGGCAATATGAGCATCCTCGCACTTATACTGCATACAGTTCATAGCGTAGTGGTGCTTGCTGATAAGCATATCAAACACCTGATTATACTTTTCATCACCTGTTACGTGGTAGGTTGTTTTAAGGAATGACAAAATCTCAAGTGAGTTTGTACCTCTTTCAAAGAACCAACGGTCATCGTTGTTAAGGAGCTCGGGCTCCCAGTTTGCCCAAGTGGTGGGCACACCGTCAACGTCACAAAGGTGGAAGTTGTTTTCAATAATGTGGTCTGTAATTTTCTTTACAACCTCGGCAATTTTTGCCTTTTCCTTTTTATCTGCCACAAGGTCATAGTAAATGCCGTATGCAAAGTAGTGACCTGTCATTTCGTCACTTGATGTTTCACCAAGCCATTCGCAGTTGGGGTTATCCTCGCAAACGTGCCATTCCTCACGATTACCCTTGCCAAAGTAGGGGTCATCATCATAACGTGTTGCACGTGCTGTAAAGCCTGATTTACCTGTAACCTCGGTAAGCTTAATCATAGCCTCAACAGCTCTTTTTGCGTTAGCCTTTGCCTTAGGGTCCTTGGTTGCAGCATAGCGGAAGCACTGACTTGCACAGTAAAGACCTGTGAAAAGACCATCATTATCTGAATTATAAAGGTAGCCTGACTCAACATCACCGTATTTGCTGAGAACTCTGTCAACGTGGTAGCCCTCGTTACGGCAGAAATATTTATCTGTAAATTCATCAACATACTCTGCCTTTTCAGCAAGGGTCATATATTTTGATGTGATGATACTGATACCGCGGGGTGTTACTGCAGCGATTGTGCCGTCATCTGCTACTGCAAGTGATGTAACTGTGGGGTGCATAAGCCATGCACCGTATGAGAAGTAAGAAATTTTACCCTCAATAAGTGTTACAAGACCTGTGCTTGTTGCAAAATATTTTTTGCCGTCGGCAGCAAATACCATATCATTGAATGAACCGCTGGGGATAGCGTAAAAATCATCACCCTTGAACCAGTAGTTTTTGCCGTCATATATACTGATGCCTTCATCTGTGCCAACCCAAAGGTGACCGAGAGCATCAATTTTAATGCAGTTGATTTTTCTGCTCATAACACCTGTATTTTCGGGTAAAAGCTCTGCCCAATGACGGCGCTTGCCCTTCATTGAAAGAAGACCCTCAACAGTTGAGCCAACGTAAACAGTTTCACCATACTTTGTTTTGTTATCAAGTGCTGCAAGGCATACTGTTTCAGCAGGAAGATCAACTACCCTCTGAAAATCACCATCATTCATAAGGTAAAGGTGATTTTCGGTAATAAGCCATACAGAGCCGTCAAGTGCTACTGAAATGTCAACAACACTTGAGCCGAATTCGGCAATTTTCTTTGCCTTGCCCTTTTTAACCTCGGCAAGGGTGTTGCCGATAGCCGCATAAAGGGTGCCATTTGCAGAAATAAGCTTTGATGCGCTAAATGATAATTTTTTTAAATTACCATCAGCATATTCAAAGGTGCCCTTTGATGATGCAATATAAAGTGTGCTGCCACCAAAAGCAACAGAATTTACACTTGCACCGTCAATGCCCTTTTCAGCAGTAAGAAAAACCTTGTCATACTGCTTGAACTCACCAAAATTAAGAGTATATTTTTTCATAATAACGCTCCTGAAAAAGTGTATTTTGATATGGTTAAAATTTTACCACAAATTGTATGGTTTGTCGATAATTTTAAATAAGAATTATTTCACTCTGCCGTAAACGTCAAACTGAGATACGTCAAATAAGCTAAGTCAAGCAACTCGCAAAAAGCTTTTAAGTAATTGGGGGATTTTTGATGCAGAACGATGTTTTAGAGAGCGACGCTGTATGAATATACTGCGAGCGAACTAAAACAAGTTATGCGCAAAAAGCCCCAATTAGTTACCTCCGAATACATCCGACTCAATATAGTCTACCCCAAGTGCACGGCAATAGTTAAGTGAAACAATATCATTTGCAGTCCAAAGACCAACCTTAAGACCCTTATCGTGAAATTCCTTAACCATTTTAGGTGTTGCAACCTTATACTCGGCATCAATATCAAAGCCGTATTCAATGCACTTGTGGTAATCACCGCAGTTTTTACCATAGGTAAGCATAATCTGTAAATCGGGGAATGCCTGATGGGCTTTTACAAGGTTTTCAAACTCAAATGACTGAAGCTGACATTTTGAAAGGTCGTAAACCTCACCTGCCATTGTGAAAAGCTCGTTAATCTGCTCGTCGGTAAACTCGCCCTTAAGCTCAATAAAGCAAATCATATTTGCATCGCGGCAGATTTCAAGATACCTTTTGAAGGTACAAACGTAAACAACCTCGTTGCTTTTTTTATTCATAAGGGGCTTCTGTGTAAGCTCCTCGTATGTTGAATCAGCAACAATAAGCTCGGTGCCGTCAATGAATTTTGCTTCGTCATTATGGTTTACAACAAAAATGCCGTCCTTTGTAACACGTACGTCAGTTTCAATACCTCCTGAGCCGTTTTCAACTGCCGCAATAAATGATGCCTCTGTATTATCAGGGTGCTTTGAGCTGAAGCCTCGGTGGGCAATCATACAAACATCCTTATGAAGCTCCTTATTTATGTAGTGAAAGCCTACTGCCGCACCTGCTACTATACCTGCGGCAATAATACCTTTTTTAAGATATTTATTCATTAAATCACGTCCTATGGTTTTTTAAATATTTTATAAAATTCAAGACCTTTTTACAAGGGGGAATTTATCTTTTTCCTGTAAATCAAGCAGGGTAATTATATTTTCAAACTCCGCCTTTATATTTTCAAGTGCTGATTGCTTGTGTGAATCACTGCCAAGGTAAAATTTGCAGCCACAATCCTTGGCTATGTAGTATGGTCGCATAAGAATATTTTTTGTTTCATCATCCATAGCAAGGGTCTTCATATTAAGCTCGATACCCACGCCCTTATTTGCACAATTTTCAAAAATTCCGTATAAATCCTCGTGGGGCAACAGCTCAATTACCTGCGGTGTCTGATTTTTTAAAATGTGGCCGCAGGTCAGGTGGGCAATACCTATTTTGTGAAAGGGTAAATCCATATTCAGCAAAGCACGAATTTTTTCAAGCCATATTTCTGCAGCCTGCTGAGGGGTCTGAATTTTTTCACGTACAGTATTACCTGCCAGGTGCAGATGTGTTGTGGCAACTGTCACAAAATCCATTTCATCAATAGTTTTTTTGCTTATACCCAAAACGTTATTATAATCAATATCCGTTTCTGCGCCAAAAAGAAGCTTAGCGCCTTCGTGGGTAGGTAGTGGCAAAACGGTTTTTAACCTTTCATAGGTATGGTCGGGGTGCCATTCTGCCTCGCTTGGCACACTCTCATCCCACAGGTGGTTTGTTATGCAAACCTTATGAAAGCCATTACGTATTGCATATTGTAAAAGATTTTCAGGTGTCTGATTTTCATCACGGCAACAGGATGAAACCGTTGTATGTATATGAAAATCGTGGTCAGCAATAAATTTCATTTTCAAACGCCCCCTTACACATACCTTACGGCAATATTGGCATAGTCTGTAGGTGTCATTCCCGAAACTCTTTTAAAAACAGTAGTAAAATACTGTGAATTATTAAAGCACAGACGCTCGGCAATTTCTGTAAAAGAATATTTTTCTTCACGAATCATTTCCTTTGCTCTGTCAATTTTAAGCCTTGTAAAATACTCCATTACACCGCAACCCATCTGCTCACGAAAAATCTTTTTAACAACAGATGGTGATAAATTAAACTCCTTTACAATGTCACCAAAAACTATTTTTTTCTCTACATTCATTGACAAATAGTCAGTAATTTCTGCCAGAATTGAACTGCTCTTTTTTATTTTGACAGGTGGCGTGTTTTTACTTGAGCGTATAAGCCTGATAAGCAGCATTTCAATACTCAGCTTTACAAGCTGCTCACAGCCATATCTACCATTTTCAGACTTCTGCATTACGGCAGCGTATGGGTCCTTGACCCCTTTTGAAAATGCCCTGCCGGACTCTTTTACAATATTGCCAAGTAGTCTGCGCTCTTCCTCACCTGCGGTTATTATATGACCTGCAACGCTGAAAAGCTCGGGAGCATCACAATCAAATGATACAATAACCGAGTTTGCGGCACGCTTACCATCACACCGTATATTGTGAAATTCGTTTGGCTTGTGCAGGTAAATCTGACCTGCCTCAAGCTCTACCTCCTGTGCGCCGGCAGTAATAAGCAGATTCTTTTTATCTGCGTAAACAAGCTCCCAGAAATCGTGCACCTCACCCGAATAAGCAAAGTCCTTTGTGTATTCAAAATAGTGGACAGTATAAATACTGTCAATCCTTACAGGGCAATCTAAATATGTTTTTAAATATTCCATTTTTATCACCTGATTTTATTCTATAACCATATACTCAAAAATGCAACCAAAATTATAAAAGTTATGTCCGATTTTGTAAGATTATCGCAAAAATCTGTGTTACAATATAACCGAAAACAGAAATATGCAAAGGAGAGAAATTTATGGATAATATTCTTTTTGGTACAGGCGGTTGGCGTGCGATTATCGGCGAAGATTTTATTGCCTTTAACATACGCAGAGTTGCTCAGGGAATTTTTATGCTTATGAGTGAACAGAACAAAACCGACAAACCGGTTATTATAGGCTATGACAGACGCTTTCTCTCTGAAACTGCAGCAAAATGGGTAGCAGAGGTACTTGCGGCAAATGGTATTACCGTTTGGTTTATGGAGCGTTCATCACCTACGCCCCTTGTTATGCATACAGTTAAGGATAATGGTCTTTACTTTGGTATTGAAATTACTGCAAGTCACAACCCTGCATCCTATAACGGCATAAAGCTTATTGTTGAAGAGGGTCGCGATGCACCTGTTGAAACAACACAGCGCCTTGAAGAGCTTATTGCCACTGTTACTGTGCCTTGCCGTAAGGACTTTGACCTGGCGGTAAAGGATAAAAATATCATTTTCCTTGATAACCCCTTCAATAAATTTATTGATGATATTATTGACCTTTTAGATATGAAGGCACTCCGCAACCGTGGCTTACGTGTTCTTTTTGACTCAATGCACGGCTCAGGCACATATCCGTTGCTTGTTATTTTTCATACAGCACGTTGCACAATTGATACTATCAACGTTAATAAGGATGCTTACTTTGGCGGTGTTATGCCCGCCCCATCAGAAAAAAGCCTTATGTCACTTAAAAACTCTGTCCTTAACGGCAAATATGACCTTGGTATTGCTATGGACGGTGACGGTGACCGACTTGGTGTTATTGACCAGAACGGCAGATACATCAACGCAAATGAAACACTCTGCCTTTTGTACTATTACCTTGTAAAATATAAGGGTTGGCGTGGCCCTGTGGTAAGAAACGTTGCCACAACCCATATGCTTGACAAAATTGCCGAAAGCTTCGGCGAAAAGTGCTACGAGGTACCTGTTGGCTTTAAATACATTTCATCAAAGCTTGATGAGGTTGACGCTGTGCTTGGTGGTGAAAGCTCAGGTGGTCTTACAGTACGTGGTCACATTCATGGTAAGGACTCTGTTTATGCCGCATCATTATTTGCAGAGATGGTAAGCGTAACAGGCTTGTCACCCTCACAGATGATATCACAGCTTAATAAAGAGTTTGGTGACTTTGTTATGGTTGAGGACGATATGCGCTTTGACCCTGAAATGAAAAATGCCGTTGAAAAAACCTTACTTACAGACAAGCGTTTGCCTGAATTTACTGATGAAATTGTTAAGGTCAGCTATAACGACGGCTGTAAAATTTACTTTGAAGATGGTTTTGTTATCTGCCGTTTTTCAGGTACAGAGCCTCTGCTCAGAATTTTTGCCGAGAGCACAAGCAAGGTAAGGGCAAAGGATTACATCAATACAATTAAAAAATTCTTATTCTGATAAATACAGAACGACCTCCGAGGGTTTGCTTCGGAGGTCATTTTATTGACTTTATTCTGAGCCTGTTTTATACTATATACAGATATTCACAGAGGTGAGGTGTATTTATGGCTGTTCTTTTAGAGCAAAAGTGTCCTAATTGCGGTGGTACTATAAATTACAGTGCAGAAACACGCAATATGACCTGCCCTGCCTGTGATGCAGAATTTGACGTTGAAGCCTTGCAACAGGTGGCAGAGCTTAAAAACGAAGATATTGAGCACGTTATAGATTGGCAATCAGATGGCGCCCCCTGGCGCGAGGAGGAATTAAAAGGTCTTGCAGTTTATATGTGTACGTCTTGTGGCGGTAAAATTATTACTGATGAAACAACAGGTGCCACAAGCTGCCCCTACTGTGAAAATTCTGTTATAGTAAAAAGCCACTTTTCAGGTGATTTCAAGCCTGATAAAATTATTCCATTCAAGGTATCAAGGGACCAGGCAATTGACGCTTTACGACGCCACGTTAACTCAAATAAATACATACCCGCCCTTTTCAAGGATGAAAACCGCATAAATGAAATCAAGGGCGTGTACGTACCCCATTGGCTTTTTTCAGGTAACGGCACCGCAAGTGCCCATTACTCCGCCAAAAATCTTCGTACCTGGCGCAGAGGAGATTTTGATTACACAGAAGCCATACATTATTCAATACACCGTCAGGGTCAGTTTGAATTTTCAAATATCCCCGTTGACGGCTCACAGAAAATGGACGATACACTTATGGAGGCTATTGAGCCATTTGATTATTCTGAATGTACTGAATTCAGCACAGGCTACCTTATGGGCTTTTTAGCAGATAAATATGACGTTACACCTGAGGAATGTGTTGACAGGGCTAACCAACGTATTGAGCAAAGCATAGAATACTCCCTCAGGGATACAGTTGTAGGCTACCAGCAGGTATCAAAGGAGCAATCCAATGTTAATTTGCAGAATGGCAGGTATGATTACGCCCTTTTGCCCGTATGGATGCTGACAACCACATGGAATAATGAACGATATATTTTTGCTATGAATGGTCAGACAGGTAAATTCATAGGCAACCTGCCCCTTGATAAGAAAAAGTTTTACAAGCACCTTGCAGGGTTATCCGCTGTGCTCAGCGTGGCAACATATTTAATTTTATACATTATATCCATCTTTCTTTCAGGGGGTGGAATGTTATGAAAAAGCTTACCTCATTTTTAATTTGCCTTTTCATCATTTTCAGTATGGCTTTGCCCGTTTTTGCAGAGGAGGGCGTTGACCCCAACCTGCCTGATGAAAGAATTGCACCATACCTTACAGATGATGCAAATCTGCTTACACGAGAAGAAAATATTCTGCTCAATAAAAAGTTAGAGGAAATATCTCAAAAAGAAAAGCTTGATATTGTCATAGTAACCGCAACAGATTTAGGTGGCAAAACACCACAGAGCTATGCCGACGATTTTTTTGACTACAACGGCTTTGGCTATGGCGATGACCATAACGGCATATTACTTCTTTACCGCGATGATATACCAGGCTTTCGTGATATTTACATTTCAACCACAGGCAAGGCAATAAAAAAATTCAACCCATACATTGATTCTATGCTTGATGACCTTGTTGACCCACTTGCAAATGATGAATATTATGATGCATTTGATTTATTTATTAAGCTCGCTTGCAGATATAACGGATTTTACATAAACCTGCCAATGGTTGTTATTTCAATTGGTGTGGGTATATTTATTGCCTATGTGGTAATGAAATCAAAAACACGCTCATTGACTACCGCAATACGTCAGATTGGCGGTGACCGATATGTAACCGCTATGAGCATCACAAAAAACTCTGATATATTCCTTTACAGAAACGTTTTCAGAACACCTGTACCAAAGCAGACCTCATCACCATCATCGGGTGGTGGCGTACACCGAGGCTCATCAGGCAGAAGTCATGGTGGCGGTGGCAGAAGATTTTAATTCTTTGATACACAAAAACTGTCGGGCTGATGAACCCGACAGTTTTTTATTATAAATTAATTTCTGCTTTATATTCAGTATCATTTATTTTTTCCAGATTTAATTTACTATGCATGGTAATACCTATAGGCACTTCAATGTAAATTTTACAAGCATTACCCTCTACCGCCCATTGGCAAGATATTTTGCCCTTGGGGGTTTTTAATTTTACACAAAGGCTTTGTAAGCCACAATTAAACTGAGGCTCAAAGGTAAATTCACTAAAGCCCCTTTTAACGTCTTTTATACCTGCAAGGTGGGTATAAAGGGCTTCCTCATAAGAGCCTAAAAAGTAATGGTCTAACGAGCGTGTTGTATCCTCCCAGCTTTCCCAGGCGGAGTCATCACCCTTTGTAAGCCAATATCCCCAAGAGGGGTAGGTTGTTTGTGTCAGCACCTTATATGCCAATTCAGACTGACCATTATCAAACAGAACAGGTAAAATAAATCGCGTACCCGTACAGCCTGTATCAAGGTGGTTGCCCTTTGATTTTATATCATTTACCAAGCCTTCAATAACCCTTGCTTTTTCCCCCTCGGGCACCATATCAAATGCAAGGGGGAGTAAATTTGACGTCTGTCTGTAACGGAGTCTGCCACCTATCTGCTCCCAGAAGGTTGTCTGATAACAGCCCTTTTCTTTGTCATAAAATTTTTCATTAAAGGCTTTAAGAATTTTTTGTGATGCAAGTGTATAGTCAGCACCGTCTTCACCGATTTCTTCGGCAATTTCAGTCATATCAAGCAGCATTTTATAAATAAAGGTTGTGGCACAGATTTCTGCACCCTCTGAGGAATTGGGGTTAGCCTCGTCTGTGGCAACGCCACCAATAGGTGCAACCCAATCAGAAAGTGTTTTGTAATCCCACACCCAACCGCGACTTTTAATTTCTGCAATCTGCTTAAGTGCATAATCACGCAGAATGGGGTAAATGCTTTTAACGTAATGGACCTGACCGTAATAATCAAGGAGTGCCTTTGCGGTAAACACAAAAACAGTATTCCATACAGGGTGGTTACTATTGGCATCAACAATGGGTGCAAAGGGTGGCACCATACCATATTCAACGTGGCAATCCGCCATTGTGGTAGTAAAGCATTGCAAAAATTCACCTGCGTTGAAGTTATAAATAATTGATAAAAGTCCGCAGCTCAGGTCACCTAACCAGCCGTTTTTCTCCCATACGGGGGTATCGGTAGGTTTGCCCTGCATATTGTTGAGTATTGTGCGACACATAAGGCTGTGCAGGTTGTTTATAATCGGCTCCGAGCAATTAAATTCGGCTATATTCTCTACGTCATTTGCAATTCTGTAAATAATAACGTTATCTGCAGTCAATTCACAAGGGCAGTTATCAATCTGAATATAGCGGAAGCCTTTGTAACTGAATTTTGGCTCAAAAGCCGTTATAATACCATCGCCAATAAACGTATCGTGCTGAATAAAATCAAGGGGGTACCAGTTACCGTCACGACCAATACCCTTACCGATATGCACAACAGAGCCGTCAGGCAAAAGCCTTTCACCATAGGTTACAGTAATAGACTGACCCTCTTTAAGGGGAAGTATAATTTTTGCCCAGCCTGTCACCATCTCAGGTGATTTTACAACGTAACTGTTATTGCCTATACAGGTAATTTCTGCAGGGGCAAAGGTATTTATACGGCGCATAGGCTCCATAGTCTGTTTTTTTAATTTGCCTGTGGGGGCTTTTGCTAAAAGAGAGCTCTGCCAATTCTGTGCCTTGTTGCGGTAATCATGGGTTTCACCATAGTAAATACTGTTTGCAGTAATCACGCTATCAGTACAAGCAAGCCAATCAACACCTGATGCAATATTTTCACAAGTACCGTTTGTAAATGCAAGCTCAATATCACAAATCATTTTTGGTACGTCACGCCATTGTGCCAGCTGCCATTTCCAGGTGGCAACAGTTTCGTTGTAAAAGCTATGACCTACTTCAACTGTGATTTCGTTTTTACCCTCTTTAAGAAGATTTTTAATATCGAACTCTCTGTAAAGCACAGTTTTTGAATATTGAGTGTGGGCAGGGTTAAGGAGTGTATCGTCTGCCAATTCACCATTTATGCGAAGCTCAAATAAACCAAGTCCGCTGACAAAAGCCTGTGCCTTGTCAAAAGCTTTATCAATAATAAACTCCTTTTTAAAAACAGGTGCAAACCTGTCCTCAATGGTCATATCTGCACAAATCCACTTACCTATAAAATTATGCTCATTTACCATAAAACCACTCCCCAAGGGAAATTCATAAACAAATTTTACCACCAGAGAAGCTGACAGTCAACATTCACGGCAACAAACAACCCGAGATTCTATACGAACCTCGGGCAAACAATCATTTTTTCTTTCTCAATTTTCTCTTTTTAACAACAAAAAGAATTATAGCAACAACAATACACAAAACAGGCCCCAGAGCTATTATCCACAAACCATCAGTACGGATATTACCGGATGCTTCTTTTGTTTGCTCGGTTGTTGCATTCACAAATGCATCAACAGTATTTTGACTTGTATTGTAAAGCTTTGTTATTGTGCTGAGTGCTTTTTCCTCACTTACGTGGTCAGAAAGTGTTTTAGCATCAGGATTGATTTCCTGGATTTTTTTCTCAACAAGCTTTATAAACTCGCCCTTATCCTTAACATCATCAATGCTATCTGCACCAACCTCTTTAAGAGCTGAATCAATAGCATCCTTAATTACGGGAGCATCTGCACCAAGAATTGCATCAGAAATAAAACCTTCGGTGTAATAATTCTCATAGGTGTTAAGTAAATCCGTGAAATCACTGTAATACGTATGGTCAGTACCAAGCATTACGTTAAGGTTATCGTTTACCGAAGCAACAAAATCCTCTTTATCCTCAGCAGGTACATCATAGATTGTGTCAGCACCCATATTATCAAGGGCATTGTTAACCGAATCGGCAATCTGTGAATTATCGTAGGTAGGCTGTGTTGTTCCCGGCACAGCTTCACCGCCTTCAGATGTACCAACGGTTGTTTCTGCATCAGCAGAGGTTGTTCCCTGTACTGCTTCGGTGGTTGCTTCTTCTGTTGCAGACTCTGCCTTTGCAGTAATTTTTACAGGTGAGCATTGGAGCACAACATCCTCGTAAGCCTCGTTAAAGGTATCAGGCTGACTGAAGCTGAGCTTGATTTCACAATCCTTTGTTGTTTCGGATGTATCAAGTGTAAGCACAAAAAGTGTGCCGTTTGCATCAACTTCGGATGTGTTGTTCCAGATTACATCAAACTTGCTTTCAAACACACCATAGCTTGTGCTGAAATTACCTTTTGCAGTAACAGAGCCCCTTGAAACGCCCTTCACCTTAACATCCTGCGAATCAAAGGCTACAGAAATTTTAAAGCCCATAAGCTTAGTTGATGAGGAAATATTTATTGGTACAAGCAGATTGCTTTCGCCTGACGAAACGCCTTCGGCAGAAACTGTTGCAGTATTTGCACCAAGAACGCCCACACTCATAACATTGAGTGCCATTACAAGGGCTATAAGAAGAATTGAAATTTTATATATATTGCTTTTCATAATTTCTCCATAGGGGTAACCGACTGTGCTTTCACACAGTCGGTTAACTAAAATCAGATTATAGCGTCCTTACCAACAAGGTAACGGGCAGCCATAGCCGCATCCTTATTATTGATATATCCGTCACCGTTAAGGTCAAGTGCAACCACCTGACACTCCTGAGGTGTAACCTTGTTAACAAGGTAACGGTTAACCATAGCAACGTCACGGTTATTAAGAAGTCCGTCACCGGTCATATCACCTGTGATAACAACAGTTTCCTTATCAAGTACGTTTTCACCGTTCTTAAGAACAATTGTTGTACCTGTGCCCACCTTTGAGCTGCCGATAAGCTTTGTTCCCTCAATATTATAGAACTCAAGATTATCGTTACGGAAGTTTACAAGAGCATTGTCAACAGATGTGTTAAAGCCGATTCTTCTGAGATAGCCAAGGCTATCGTGGTTAAGTGTGGAGTTTGCAGTAAGAACAATGTAATTACCGCAATCCTCGTTAACAATTACCTTACAGGTTGCAGTTTCGCGTGTTTTTGTAACCATAGCGGTGATTGTAACCTCACCGGGAAGAAGCGCAGTAACAACACCCTTATCATCAACTGTTGCAATATTCGGGTCACTTGATGACCACTCGACAGCTTCACCTGAAAGATTTGCAGGTGAAATTGTGTAGTTAAGCTTAACATCGTTACCCTGGAACATATCAAGAACTGTTCTGTCAAGGGTGATACGTGCATAGTCGCTTTCCTTATAATATCTGCCTGTAACAACAGTATCCTCTGTGATACAGCTGAAGTCCTTATCCCATTTGCTGAAGACGTAGCCTGCCACAACGTCTGTTTCGGGAGCTACGGCTGATTCCATATAGCTTACAGTCTGAGTGTCAAGCTCTGTGCCGTCCTGCATCTGGAACCTTACGGTGTATGTCTTGGGAGTGTGCTTTGCATAGAGCGTTATGCTTTCGGTAATGGGTGTGGTAAGGCTAAAAGCTTCTGTATATTCTGAATCAGTATAAACACCATCAAGATTATATCCTTCAATTTCTAATGGGGTTGAATCAATTTTTGTTCCATGCTCAAGCATTTGAATACGAGGCAAAGAGCCATCAAAGGCATTCAAAACCGTAACAATGTGATATACCTTATTAGAATATCTATAAACCGTGCTTGTTTCATACTCCCTTGTTTCAAGGGCTGTGGGACCATTGATGCCCCAATCACTCCATTTATAATATGAATTAATCTTATATCTTGAACGATACTGTGTTTTTTCACCTGCCACCTTGGTCTGTGTAAACCACTGTGCTCCGTTGTAGCTATAATAGCTTGTGCCGTTCTCATCATCAAGTATACCGGCAATACTGAGCTTGTTGTCAACAATTATTGTTTCATATTCACAATCAAAGCCTGACACCTCTTTAGGTGAGTAACAAACGTTACCGCCATCGGTATATTTATAGTGTGAATACTGATAACGTGTAACAGTATTGTCAGCTACCTGCTGTGTTGCAACCTCAAAGCCGATACGAGTATTGTCAACCTTAATTTCTGCATCCTGCCAGGCTGAATATGCTGAATAAGCTTCACTCTGATATGTCCAACCATTGGCAACATAGTCTGCCGCTGCTGCAACAGATGATGTTGTTACAATATTCTTGTATCTGTAGCCGTCAGCATTTTCAAGGTTATAATCATCCGTATTTACCTTCACATCCTCAGGGAGGCTGTTATAGGGCATCCATGGGCTGAACTGGTCACTTGTGTTAATACAATAATACTGTGTTACTGCTTCACTGTCATTTTTATTAATACAGCTTGCATAGTAAGTAACTGCAGTTGTTTTTGTTATATCAATGGGACCTGTGTAAATCTGCTCGGTAGTCTCATCACCATCAAGGTAATAGAAAATCACTTCATTTTCATCATCTGTAGTGAGTGTAAGCTTAAGACTTTCGTTAAATTCGCCACTCTCATAGTTGGCGGTGGGGATATTTGCAGTTTCCTCGTAGTAATATGCAGGGAAAACTGTAACATCATGTTCAACATATTCATATTTATCCGGTTCGTACCAGCCAGCAAACTGCTTGTAATCTGCACTCTCAACATCCTCGGGTGGGGTAGCGGTTTTGCCGTACTCAACCTCCTGCACGTCAATAACGTTACCATCATAATCGCAGAATTTAACTGTATATACATTTGCATCGTACTGTGCAGTAACAACCATATTGCCGGTGACAATAGCCTTACCTTCATTGATAGCATCCCAACCGGCAAAGGTATAGCCCTGAACCTGAGTGAAATCGGGTGTAACAAGCACGTCACCATGCTGGAAGGTTTTAACTTCGATAAGTTGATTTTCCCAGTCAACGAAGATTACCTGGTACTCTCTCTTTTCCATATCGGCAAAGATATCTCTGTCCTCACGCACGTTTGTAAGAGTATCGCTCCAGCCGATGAAATCATAGCCCTCTTTTTCGGGAATATATGATGGTAATGTTGCACTTTCACCCTCTGTTACTGTCTGGGTTTCAATAATTGTACCATCCCAGTCATAGAAATTAACTGTGTAGGTAGGCTTTGGCGCTTCAAGAGTTTCTACAACAAAGGTATTTGTTGTACCCTCGATACCAAGGGCAAAGGTCATATCACCTGTTTTTATTGAAGGCTCTTCACGAAGCTTAATATTACTAAATGTACAATAACCGGCATTATCAACCTGAACCTGACCAACGTATTCATCAGTATAGTCAGATGCGGCATCAAATTTATAAATAAAGAGTGTTGCCTGTTTGCCGGCAAAATCTGTACCTACAAAATATTTTCTTGGTTCAAGAGCTTTACCTGATGTATCTTCAACACCGTTATATGTTCGATATTGAGTTTTTGGTTCAACATCTCTTGTAGATGTTTCTACAACAGGATTTGTTGACCAATTTGACCAATCACCCCAACGCCAGAAATCATAAGTATATTTATAGTATGCATAATTATATTGATATTTTTCTCCTGTTACTGTCCAAACATTAGTTGGATAACCATTGTTCAAAAACCAATACTGGTTTGAATTACATAAGCTGCATTGCTGATATCTGTATTTTCTTTTTGATGAATTACAGGTTGAACTTCCCCAATCCGAAACATGGTTTTGATCAAATGTAAAAAAGCAATGATATGTCCATTTACCCGGAACGTTATATCCTACACTATCGTAATAAGATTCATTGTAATGATGGGTCGGACACCAAGAATGATCTCCACCTGAAGGATTGTAATAATGGTAATAACACCATTGTGTCCTATAACCATATACATCCACACGCTGAGTTCCTATATTAACACACTTACCTGAAGCATTATCATAGGTTGCAACCTGTGTATCCTGGTAGCCTGTTTCATATTGATAAATAGTATTTCTGTTGCCCGTGTAAGTCCAGCCCGCAAGTGATGAGGAATCCGCAGTTGTTGTTTCTTTATCTCTGTAACGATAAACAGTCTGAGTTTCTGCTCCCGCCGGAATATCCTCGTTTTTCGCAACATCATACCATGTTGACCAGCCAAGTCCGTTTGTTACAGTTTTTGAAACACTCTTTGAAAGCGGAATACCTGAGGTATAGCTGTTAACAACAATAATTTCAATAACGGATGCAGGGATATCACACTCAAAGAATTCGTCTATATTATTCTTTGAAGAATTTCCGGGCATACTGAATGCCTTTGATTCGGTAGTATAAACAAGCTTGCCCTCGGCAGTTTTAAGGGTAATGATAGCTCTGCCGTTCCAGACCCTGCTGACATTATTTTTAAGGTTATACATCACGTGATAACCCTCTTTGTCACGGTAAGCTTCTGTAATTTCACATGTTATGGGGATATTTTCGTTTGCCCATTTGTAAATTGCAGAAATGGTTATAGTTTTATCCTTTGCATCGGTGAAAACGTTTTTATAGTCCTCGCTGCTCCAGTTAACAAACTCATATCCTTCAGGAGCTTTTGTGTCTGTTGGCGGAGTAGCATCCTCACCATAGTTAACCTTCTGAATATCACCTAAGGGCTGACCCTCATATCCTACAAATTTCACATTGTATGTGTTAATTTTATAAATAGGTGTAAGGGTAATATCCTTTGTGATTCCATGTGTAGAGCCATCCCATCCTTGGAATGTGTAACCCTCACGTGAGGGAGCCTGAATTGAAATGTCTCCGCCGTAATCTACATATTTCTTTTCAATTTCCTTACCATTGTAGTCCTTAATGGTAACAGTACATTTAGGGTGTGTTGTACAGCTGATTGTACTGCTGGGACTACCGCCTATATTTGCTGAATTGAATGCTTTTACAGAAAAATTATATGTACCAACATTATTTAATGTGATATTTGCAGATGTACCTGATACATCCATTTGCTTTGATTCTGCACCGGATACAGTTACCCTATACCAAGCTGCATTACTTGCTGCTGACCAAGTAAGTGTAATATTTTTACCTACTGCCATATCTGAAGCAATTGCGTTTAAACCGGGTGTTCCGGGTGTGGGTGGAGGAGGTGGTGTTGTATTTTTATATTTAGGGGTTACATATTCTGTTGGTACAACACTTGAACCTGGGGTCTTGCCCCAAATATTTCTATCCCACTCCAAAACCCGTGATGTGTTTCCAGCTGTAATGTTTCCCTCAATAACATGAACCTTATTACCATTAGACCAAATAACAAGTGCAACATGGTCTCGAGCATCAGGACCAAAAAACATTAAATCTCCTGGCTGTGGTTTATAATCTTTATTGGTATGAGGAACCGCACCATAATATTTAGTCATATTATTTTTCACTGTTCTACACGTTATTCCCGAAGGAATTACATTTTCAGGAATATTTGCTTGTCTTGCACAAAAGGAAATAAATGCCTGGCACCAATGTACACCATTATAATATTTGTTAATTAATCTATTCCCTGAAGCAGCATAATAACCTACCTGTGTTTTTGCCACACCGATAATATCATCAACTTGATTTCCGGTATTTTTATATGTATTAGGATGTGTTTGTGGTGGCGATGCCGCCTCTACTTCGATTTTTGTCATCGGGAAAATCGAAACAACCATCAATGCCACGAGGAGCATTGATAATGCTTTCTTGCCGAAATTTTTCATTTAATTACCTCCTTAACCTGCAACGATGTAGTTGACTATCTGCTGATAATCATTTACATCGATAAAATCATTTGCATTAAAGTCGCCTGCCTCAAAGCAAGCACCTGTCAGGTCTGTTTTACCGTTGGCAACCATTGAAACAAGGGCTGCATCAAGGGCATCGCTTGCGCTGTCGCCATTAACATCGGCAATAATTACAAGTGTGTAATTTTCCACAACAGTACCTGAACTGTTTTTGGCACTTACCTTTGTTCCTGTACCAAAGTAGCCTGTACTATTTGGTGTACCCACCAGTGTCTTGCCACTTCGTGGTGTCAGCATCTGACTGATGTTGTTACAAGCAGTAACACTGCTGTAAACGTAGCCTTCGGTTGGCTTTACAGTGGTATCTGCTTTTAAAACAGGTACCATATTTGTAACTGCACCCTCAATATCATTACAGATAAGCTTTACGTCACCGTAGCTTTCGTTAAAGGTATCGCCCTGTGAGAATGAAACCCCAATATCTGCCGTGCCGTATGGTGCATTATTATTCACCTTAAATGTCAGCGTAAGTAATTTACCGTTTAAATACACCTCTGACTCGTTGTTCCAAACAACAGAAAACGTGTTCTGGTCTGTTGTGCCTATTGAATCATTAAAAGCACCCAGGGCTGTAACATCACCCCTGGTAACAGAAACAGGTGTAATTAAATCTGCATTGTATGTAAAATTAAGTCTGAAGCCCATAATGCCTGTGTTATTTGAAATATAAACAGGGATTTCTACCGTTTCACCGGGCAAAGCATAAAAATCATCGGCATAGATTACCGAGCCACTCTGTGAACCGCCCACAACGTAAAATGAACAGGCTTTGCAATATACATTCTCATTATTGATTGTACTAACAGCCGTAAATTCATATTTACCGCCAACAGTATTTTCACTGCTTGCAAAATGAAGGGTTAATATATCCGTGCCTGAATATTCATCACTTGCGCCGGTTATTGTAATGGTCAACACTCCGTCACCCTCAACTGACGTGGCTTTTACACCTTTTGCCTCAAGCTTTTTAAAATCAAATACTTGGGAGTTGTAATTAATTTTAAGCACAATGGGGCTTACTGCCGTGAGAGTGTCTGCTCTAACTGTTACGTCAAAATCCTCACCTGCAGAAATATCATTACCCTTCAGTCTGAAGGATGCCGCAGCTGAATATGATGAATTGCCGACAGCAACATAGCCCGTCACACAATTAAATACAACATCCTCAAAATCCTCATTAAAGGTATCTGCCTGGTCATAAGAAACCTGAACGGGAGTTCTGCCCTTACTATCTGAATTTACTTCAAAGTTGATGTAGAACCATATTCCCCCGGCAGTTACATTCTCTGTGCCTGCCCAATACACGCACATTTTACCGGGAACAGAGTCGCCTTCGATATTATCCTGCAAGCCAGAGCTTATAGCCGCGCCATACTCAACCGAAACAGGTGTAAGAACGCTCGCATCATAGTCAAAAATCAGCTTAAAGCCCATAACACCACTGTTATTCAGAAGCCTTACGGGGACCTTCACCATCTCACCTGCTGTTGCAGTTGTAGTACCAATCACTACATTGACTGTACTTGCCGCACTTACTGCTATGCTCATACTTGTGGTAACTAACACAAGGCACAGCAGCACACTTATAAATTTTTTCATTAGCATCTCCCCTATATTGTATTATCCGCACTCTTTATTAAACCATATAAAAAGTCAAATTCCTATTCTCTGACAGGGAACATTTTTCTATACTCCGTCAGAGAACTATTTACTGTCAGAGAACTGTTTTTTAGACTAATTAAATTGACTTTTGTTCTGTTTTGATTTATTCTTAATATGTGATTATTTGCGACAATATTCGGTATGTTGTTTAGTAATGGCTATCATTATCTGTCAGATTCAGGGGGGTGTAAGGTTGGAAAAGAAGTGTATTAAGTGCAATAAATGTATTCCGGACGAAGCCGCTTTCTGTCTTTATTGCTTTACCGAGCAGGAAGCAGATATTAATGCTACCCCCTTGGTATATGGTACTGCCGCGCCTGTTAAAAAAATGAGCAAAAAGGCAATTGCAGGTATAGTCCTTTGTGCGCTGATGTTCTTATTTGTTATGGGCGGTTGTATTGCCGCAATGAAAAAATCCAACAGCAGCTCCAACCTTGCCACCGAATCACCTGCTACTGAAACACAGGTGATTACATATACACAGACAGTTGAAGTTACGGATGCATCCGGTGAACAGGTTACAGATGCTTCAGGTGAAGCTGTAACAAACGTTATTACCGTAACACAAATCCAGACCTATGTTCCCGCACCTGTACAGACCACAGAGGATCAAGGCTTTTTTGACAAGCTTTTTAATAATGATAAAGAAGAAACCACCGCAGACAATACCTCTGCCGGTGACAAAAACCCTCAGACAACACCCGAAACCACCGAAAAGGAAAACTTCTTTGATAAGCTTTTCGGAAAGGATGAGGCTACCACCGCCACAACACAAAAGCCCGGTGTGGCATTTTCAGACGTTGTGACCACTAAAAAGCCTGTCGGCACTACCGAAACAACTAAAAATAACAATACAACTTCTGTTAAACCTACCACAACACAGAAGCCAACTACTACACAAAAACCAACTACAACACAGAAACCATCCACAACACAGAGTCCTACAACAACGCAGAAGCCTACCACAACACAAAAGCCTACCACAACAGCGACCCCAACTACACAGCCCACAACAGAGCAGAGCTCATATTATTTCGAATATGCTCCCTATGATGCTAAATACCCTGATGGCAATATACAGCTTACAAAATACGTGGGTAATGCCTCGGTAATTCGTATCCCCACCCACATCAACGGCAAAAAGGTATATGCTATCGGTAAGAATTGCTTTGTAAATAATTATCAGCTTAGGGAAATCTACGTTGATTACAGCACAACAAGGAACTTCTTCTACTTTTCAAGCTTTTCATTTGACAATTGCCCTAATCTTACAAAAATTGATTGCTCTGAAAATATGGGAATTCACCTTGCGCCATGGTTTTCAAAGGGCTGTCCTATTATAGAGTTTATTTACAGAGGTCATGAAAAATCCTTTGTAGACGGAGCTTACTATTATGGCGGAGCTTCACTTATGTGGTTCACCTGCCACCCTGCATACACCACGCTTACACTCCCATCCTGGTGCACCAAAATTGACAACGGGCACAATCTTGGTGAGGTTCCGAATCTCAAGGTGCTTAATATTCACAAAAACGTTTCAAATATTCCTTATAGGTACACTCACTACTGCGATGGCCTTGAACAAGTAAATGTGGAGCCCGGTAATCCTTGGGCTATTTCAGTTAATGGAGTTATGTTCTGCAGATATTCACAATCAAAACAATTCGATGAATGTATATATCCCCGACAGAACAACACTAAAACTCTTGTGATGCCACGTGCAGAGCTTAAATGCACTTTAAAATACAGCCGTAGCTCTACACAGATTACAAACGATAGCCTTGAAGAGCTTTGGCTTAACGAAACAAGCCTGATGCACTCTCCCGACAGCAAATGGATGTACACTACGGCATACCCAAATCTTAAGAGAATTTATATTACACCCAACCACCCCCAATATGACTTAATTGCAAAAACCTTCACAGGTGAGCTTATAGTAAAGGATTTCTAAAAATGAGGAGAATTTTAGTGAATTTAAAAAGAACTGAGGATTTACTTGAACAGCTTAAACTCAAGAATATAAACTATGACGAGTTTCTTGAAAATAACAAGGATTCCTTTGTTGAAAAGGACTTGTCGTCCTTCTGGGCACAGGCTCTTAGTATGTGTAATATGAAAAACGTAGACATCATTAACAAAGCAGATATGGGTTACACATTTTTCTATGATATAATCAGCGGCAGAAAAATCCCATCACGTGATACAATTGCCCGTATGTTTATTGCGATGAAGCTTGACTTGGATTCTTGCCAGGCGGCATTAAAGTTATACAACTGGGCAGGTCTTTATTCAAAGGATAAGCGTGACAGTATTATAATTTATGCGCTTACCCATGGTCTAACGCTTTCACAAACTGAAGCTTTACTTTCACAACACACTGAAAAAGGATTAAAATCAGTATGAGTCTATACGGCAAATTCATAGAAGATATTCTGGCAAAAGAATATACTTTTATCAAACTCTTTAAGACCGATGAGCTTTCAGATATCCGTCTTTTTAAGCATAATGAAACACAAAATAATCTGGTGCGGATTCACTCAAAAAACAGAAATGACCATGTTTACAGAACACTTCGTGGTATGCGCCACAGTAATATGCCTTTAATTTATGACGCCTGCTCTTGTGAAGATCATTTATGTGTTCTTGAAAGCTATGTTGAGGGCATTCCGCTATCAGAGCTTATGAATAAAGGGTCTATAACCCCTGAAAACACAATTAATTACGTTATGGATGTATGCGCTGCACTTGCATTCCTTCATAAAAATAAAATTATACACAGAGATGTAAAGCCCGGTAATATAATAATCACACCTGATAACAGAGCAGTGCTTATTGATTTATCAGCTGCGCGCAGTCTATCAGATGAGCACGGCAAGGATACGGTAAACCTTGGTACTATAGGCTATGCTGCACCCGAGCAATTTGGTGTTACACAATCGCTACCACCTACGGATATTTACGCGGTTGGTGTTCTTCTTAATCAGCTTATGCTTAATGAGCACCCTTCTGTAAAAACCCCTTCGGGTAAGGCCGGCAGAATAATCAGAAAATGTACAGATACTCAGATTTCCAAGCGTTACCAGACAATTTCATCACTTATGTCAGACCTGAAAAGCTTTAAGAGGCTGTATGTATAACAAAATCATCCCTTTTCAAAAAAGAGGGATGATTATTTTTCATAACTTATTGACTTTATTTTTAATAATACTATAATATATTAGATTCTAAATTATTGTTAATGCTATTATTTATGAGGTATTCGATATGATTACTCAAGAACAAATTGACAGAATAAACTTCCTTGCACGCAAGGCAAAGTCAGAGGGACTTACTGAGCAAGAGGCTATTGAGCAGAAGGCTCTCAGGGCGGAGTATGTTGCTGCGTTCAGGCAGTCACTTGAAACCCAGCTTGAAAGCACAATTATTGTAAGACCTGACGGCTCTAAAGAAAGAATTACCCGCAAAAGACCAAATAAATCTGAGAGGGGTAAAAGCTGATGCCTACTATCAGACCTTTAAGGCATACTGACACCGCTGCGGTGGAGTACGTTTGCCGTATGACCGCAGGTGAAATTCACAAAAAAGAGCCTGTAATCGGCAATATCCTTGCAAAGATGTTTTCAACATATTATGCAAGGGAGTGCTGTGATACATCTTTTGTATTGGCTGATGATGACGATGTTGCAGTTGGCTACGTTATGTGTGAGCCCGACTACAAGCGTTACGGCAAGCTTTTCAGAAAAATTGATGTAAAAAACATTTACAAGCTTGACAAAAAATCGGGCTTTGATGCCTGGTTGATGCCCTTTCCGTACTTCTTTTTAGGCTTAAAATATCCTGCACACCTGCACATTGATATTTTGCCCGAATATCAAAGCAACGGCTACGGTGCACAGATGATGAAAACAATGCTTGATAACCTTAAGCAAAAAAAGGTTAAGGGCATTATGCTTATGACAAATACAGATAACCACGGTGCTATCCGTTTTTATGAGCGACTTGGCTTTAAAAGGCTTTTTAACGCCTGGGGTGGCGTGGTTATGGCAAAAGATCTTACAAAATAATCATTTTAACAAAATATGAGTGTTAAACAGACCGAAAGCCCTTCGGTAACGTTTGATACACTCTGACGAGTAGTGATATTATGGCAAAGAAACCTATTACAGCAATTATTCTCGGTGCAGGTCACCGCACAATGGCATATGCAAAATACGCTTTAGCTCACCCCGATGAGTTAGAGGTTGTTGGCGTTGCCGAGCTTGACGAATATCGTCGAAATATGGTGAAGGAGATGTTTAATCTCAAGGATGAAAACTGCTTTGTTGATGCAGAATCATTATCAAAGGCACCAAAATTTGCTGACGTTGTTATAAACGGTACAATGGATGAGGTACACGTTGAAACATCTATACCACTACTTAAGGTAGGCTATGATATGCTCCTTGAAAAGCCCTTTGCCGTTAATGAGGAAGAGCTTGACAGACTTATGGCAGTGGTAAACGAGCACAACAACAAGGTTATGATTTGCCACGTGCTCAGATATAATAAATTTTATCAAAAAATAAAACAGCTTGTTGTTGATGGTAAAATAGGCGATATTATTAATATTCAGACAGTAGAAGATGTAAGCTACCATCACCTTTCAACATCATATGTGCGTGGCAAATGGGGTAACTCTGACAAATGCCACACAAGTATGTTATTGGCAAAATGCTGCCATGACCTTGACCTTATGATGTGGATTATGGGTGACGACAAGCCCGTTTCAGTATCATCTGTTGGCTCACGCTTTCAGTTTAAGCCTGAAAATGCCCCCGAAGGCTCAGGCACACGCTGTCTTGTGGATTGCCCCTTGGTTGAAGATTGCCGCTACAGTGCAAAAAGACTTTACCTTGACCACCCCAACAGGTGGGAGGTTTACATCTGGCGTGATATTGAGCATATTGAAAACCCCACCGAAGAGGATTACCGCAACAGCCTTATTCATAGCGACTATGGCAGATGTATTCACAAAAGCGGTAACAACGTTGTTGACCACCAGAGCGTACTTATAAACTTTGCAAGTGGTGCAACAGGCACACACAACCTTGCAGGTGGCTCAGCAGAAAGCCTCAGAACAATCCGTATTATCGGTACAAAGGGTGAAATCTACGGCGAGATGGAAAACAGATTTATTCGCCTTAAAATAATTAACCCCACACCCACCACAGATTTTGATGAAGAAATTTTTGATTTAAGCAATATCCCCGATGAAGGTCACGGTGGCGGTGACGAGGGTCTTTGTGTTGACTTTGTAAAGTTTATCAGAGATGATAATCCGTCAATTTCATGCACATCAATCCACGACTCCGTTGCAGGTCACAAGGTTATTTTCCTTGCTGATAAATCACGCGAAAATGGTGGTCAGGTTATCCCCGTTGAGCTTTAATTCGACAAGATGCTTGTTGACAATATTTTTAATAAATGGTAATATAATCTGGTATCAGGAATGAGAAATCAGGGTTTTCGGGGCTGCGCCATAATTATAAAGCCTCGCACCACTTTGCGCTTAAAATCAACGCGAAGCGTTCCTTTAATTTTGCATTTTGCATTTTGCATTCTGCATTTAATTCGCAAGTGTCCTTACCACAAGGTTATTTCCTCAACAAAGCAGTTGAGTACAACAATTTAATATGCAGGGATGGCGGAATTGGCAGCATTGAGCACGCACGCCGCCTGTGGCGGATGCAGTAAGTGCGAAATGGCGTAGCGGTCAAAATCGTTAGCGACGAACAGGAGCTATAAACGATTTTGGGCACCGCAAGAGTCCTTAACACAAGGTTATTGCCTCAACAAAGTAGTTGAGTACAACAATTAAATATGCGGGTGTGGCGGAATTGGCAGACGCGCTAGATTTAGGTTCTAGTGGCACCCCCGTGCAGGTTCAAGTCCTGTCACCCGCACCAAATAAAAATAGAGTCGCATTTTTGTGGCTCTATTTTTGTTTTATAAGAGAAGCAAAAGGACTTGAACCTGCCCTCGGCGAAGCCGAACATAATCGGGCGTTCGCGCAGCGAATGATGGGCAGAGCCCATCAAGTCCTGTCACCCGCACCAAATACGCTCTTGTCAGTTGACAAGGGCGTTTTTTTGAATTTTTCCATATTATTTCGCATTAAATACTGACACAAAGCTCCCTGCATTGTTTTATACAATAAAATATTGATATTTCGCACCGAAAGTGATAAGATTATAAGCAAGTTTATTGGCATATTTTTATATCAGAGCCCGATAAGCCTACCAGACGAAACTCACGATATTTTCAAACAGGAGTATGAGTTATGCTTAATAAAATAATTGAAATAGTAAAAGAGGCCGGAAAGATTATTCTATCTGCACATAATCAAGAGTCAACAATAACCGCCAAAGAGGGCAAAAAAAACTTTGTAACCAAGTATGATGTTGCCGTACAAGACTTTTTATTCAATGAGCTTGGCAAGGCTTTCCCTGAAGCCGAATTTGTTGGCGAAGAAGGTGAAAACGACTTCAAGAGTAATGCTTTGCGTTTTATAATTGACCCCATTGACGGCACAACAAACTTTATGCAGGACTACCGTTGCAGTTGTATTTCTGTTGCACTTTGCAAAGAAAACAACGTTATTATGGGCATTGTATATAACCCCTACACCAAAGAAATTTTCAGCGCTGAGCAAGGCAAGGGTGCTTACCTCAACGGCGAAAAAATGCAGGTAAGTGACCGCCCACTTTCAGACGGACTTGCACTTTTCGGAACATCGCCCTACCACCCCGAAAACACAGATGAAACCTTTGCACTTTTAAGAAAAGTTTTTGATTTTTCACGTGATATACGCAGAAGCGGTTCAGCAGCCTACGATATATGTATGGTAGCCTGTGGCAGATGCGAGGTTTTCTTTGAAAAGGATTTACAGCCCTGGGATATTGCAGCAGGTACACTAATCTTAAAAGAAGCCGGCGGTATAGCATCAAATTACGAGGGTAACGAAATCAATTTTTCATCACCTAATGATGTGGTTTTTGCAAACCCTGAAGCTTACAAAGAATTTTTAACATTACTTTAAACATAAAAAAGAGTCGATTGCTACAACCTATAAACGGGTGTACAACCGACTCTTTATTTTTATACTGTAATAGTATTATCCATAATAATTGATGCCGTACTTACATTCTGACCAAAGGCCTTGAAATTATCCATTTTTATTTCAACAGTATAAAACCACGTTCCGCTAACGATTTCACCATTACCATTAACAACTACCTTCACCGAAGGGTTTGTATAGTATATTTTAGTACCTTCCTCAGACAACTCGAGTGGAAGTCCCCTTTCAGATAAATCGTTAACAACTACAGCAATATCACCAACCGCTGTAATGGCGTGACCTACGCTACCGCTGTTTGCATCCTCTTTAGGACCTGAGGTCTGTTCAACCATATACATTTCAATAACAGTGTCATCACCCTGCTTGTATGCCTTGGCTGAGCTTATATCTTGTGTAGAAAGGTTTTCAAATCCACCTGTAATACCATCCTTTACAGTAGAATTACTTTCAAGGAATTTACCCATTATACCGCCAACAAAATCCATAACATTAGCATACTCACCATTATTCACACTCATATTTTTAAGAGATATGCTTTGAGTTGATTTTGCTGTTGAATTTGATTTTCGCGCAGCGTTTTTATATTCCTCAACTATTTTTTCAGTTGACCAATTTTCAGGGGCATCGTTCAAAACCGACGTTGTTTCGCCTGAATTTGCCGACGAATTCGTTGTTTCAGCCGATTGTGCCTGTGTTGTTTGTTGAGAAACGTTCACCATAGCAGTTTCAACATCATTAGTTACAGTAGACTCATTGACCGCACCACTATCAGCAACCATTTCATCCAAAACATTATCATATACTGTTGATTCAACCAGGTCACTGTTTGATTTTTTACTCGATTTACAAGCAATTAAAGAAAATACTGCAAGCAAAGAGATTATAGCCGCAAACACTCTTTTGCTTTTCATGAAAACCACTCCGATTTAATTATTGTTGACTAACAAGCTGTAAATACCTTTCCTCAAGCATATCATAGTGTGTATAATTTTCTGCCTGAGTGATAATATCACGGGCACTTGTGTATGGCTTTACAATATCATTATACACAGAAACAGCCTTCAGATAAGCGCTGAGTTCACGCTTTATTTTAATGCTTTCAATGAAGTTATTTGCCTCACGGCTCATAAGCTCCTCTTTAACCGCCTTATCGGGGGCTTTAACATTTTCTATGCCGTATTTATTCATAAGCTTTGCAGAGCGCATTTTAATACGTGCATTTTTTATTGCATCTGAACGAATCTCTTTTTCCATATCATTTGATTTCGGCAGTGCTTTTGCTCTTTCAAGCTCGCTTGCTGCCTCAGCATAGAAGAAAAACTCACCATTCGCCAAATCCTTTTGTGCTTGTTGAAGGCGTTTTTCACCTGCAGGTGTTGTAAACTTCACAAGGTCCTGCATAATAATAGCTGCACGTTCAATTGTACAATTTTCTTCTTTTAAAAGCTTTCGTTCTTTTCTGCTCAGACCCTTATCAACTATTCTTTTTTCTTCAGTTGAAAATTTCTTTGCTTCTGCAATAATTTCCATTGTGTCTACAAGCTCATCGTCTGTTAACTCACCAATAGCATAGTTTTCAAACATCGCACGTATTTTAAGAACAGAAACATATGCCCTGTGCTTATTTTCAGTAAGGTCATAGAAGCAGAACGGAATAAGGTTCAGGAAGGCACCCACCGCTGAACAAATCAGAAGCACCTCAAAAAGGCCATTACGGATTGTATCATCATAAAGCACGTTGTAATCCTCAAGCAGGCCCATTTTTTCATAAATTGCCGGATAAACCATACCCGTAAAGAAACCAATTATCGTGCCTATCATACCAAGAGGACCAAACAGACCATCTACTCGTACGCCTGTTTTCCATTGGTGGTAGTCCCTCATATCTGCCTGAATATTGTGCTGAATAATATTCCAGAAGGTATTTATAAAGTTATTTACATACCATATAATGCACATAACAATAATGTTCTGATAAGTAAAGTACATCGCCGTCAGTACAACCACGTTGACAGCATTGGCAGTAATCATCAAATTTCTTTTACCCATCCACTTTATAGCAAATGGGCAAAGAAGCATTGACCACAACGCTGCATTACCAATAACAGTATTGGCAACACCCAGCATTTCCTGATATTGCCCACCGTTGCCGTAAACGAATGACCAGCCAAGCAAAACACCATAGCCCGATTCAAGGAAAACAACCCAACCTGCCGCCTGAATAATCCAGTAATATTTATTTTTAGCAACCTCGCGGATAGCATCCATCATACGCACAGGCTCAGGCTTTTTCTTGGGTAAAATCAACCTCTCCTTTACCTTGCGGAAAAATATGGTGCTGATTATAAGTCCGATAATGGTAAATACGGGGTAAATAATTCTGTAAGTCCATATATTATTTAACCCCCACGTAAGACCGGCTACCAAGGGAATAACAAGCCCTGTAACTGTAGGTGCAAATGAATATATTACCTGCGAAATACTCATAACGTTTGCACGCTCCTGAGCATTAGGGGTTATTATCTGTTGAAAATATGTATAGCTTTCACTGTAAAAGCAAAGGAATATGTTTAAAAGCATATACATAAACCATACAACAACAGCCTTTGTTATGTATTCCATATTCTCATATGGCAGCCATACAAAAATTGTGGATATAAGCACTATGGGCAGGGCTGTCATTTTAATAAATGGCAAAAATTTACCGCCCTTAAGATGATGGTTATCATAATACCAGCTACGGAATATACCCAAGGGAATACCGATAAGGTTTGCGACCGTCAGCATTATCTGTAAATCCACCGGCCTAAGTCCTATGCTGGCTCCCACAAGGAAATTGGAGGCACTAAGACCGATTGTTGATGCAAGAATAGTTGTCCAATGCACACCAAAGCCTGCACCGCTGAGGCTCACAATCTCTTTATTAGGGATATAATTACCCTTTGATGGCTCGTGCCAGTATTCTTTTACATAGGCGAGCTTTTCTTTAACCTTTGAAGCAACGCCCTTTTTAACCTGAGTTTCCATCGCAATATCTCCGTTAATTATTTTTTGTTTTATAATATCGTAGCTTGTCAGCATACATCAGCTTATCTGCCACAGCAAGCTGCTGCCCGATATCGCAGGTGCTTTCTACCCACGCCACACCGCAGGAAGCGCTGATTCCGTTAGTATTAAGCTCTGATATTACATCCCTGACACTGTTCTCAAAGGCAGTCTTATCAACGTTACTCTTTATAACTACAAACTCATCGCCGCCAATACGGTAGGTATCGCCCTTAAAAATCGCATCTATACATTTTGCGGCATCTTTAATAAGCAAGTCACCTGCGCTGTGACCCTCGGTATCATTTACCTCTTTAAGTCCGTTTATATCAAAATAAACTACACCGGTATCGGTAAAATTTTTGTTTTTTTCATCAATAATAGCGTTAAATTTATTTCTGTTATATACGCCTGTAAGACCGTCCTCAAAGCTGATTTTTTCAAGCATAGAGTGACTTTCACGTCGATCGATACTATCAAGGATAAAAAATGTTGCTGATGACAACAAAGACAAATCATCGTAATTCACCTTAGGGTTATCAATACCAAGGAAGCCGATTATGACTTCGTTTTCTATAAGCGGTACCGCAATAAGGCTCTCAATCTGTTGCATTTCAAGTATGCGATATGTGTCACTATCACGATCAACATCCTTATCAAGGCTCGTAATAAAAAACATACCTGTTTCTTCAAATTTATGTATCCAGGAGTCAATAACCTCTAACGGAATGTTCTGCAATTTATCAATTTCTTTTGTAACACCCTCGGCGGCATATTCGTACGAATTATTAGTAACCTGATTTTCATAGTCAAACTCAAAAAGATATGCGCGGTCACCGTCAAAATAATCATTAAGTATCTTTAAAAGCTGATCAACAGCCTTGTTTATATCCTTTTCCTCTGCAAGGACTGTTATGCAATTTATAAGCGTATCAGAAATACCCAACTGCTTTTCAACCTGTTTTTCTCGTTTTTTTGCACTCCTGAGGTTGATGTAGGTAACAAACAAAACAAAACTGATAATAACAAGGAAAGACCCTTTTAACAAAGGCTCTGTAGTTGTGGTCAGACCACCTGCCTCTTCAAGCTTAGTATATTCAACCGCAAGGGTAATTGTCATAACAGCAATTATTGCAAGGCCTGATAACAATGCCACCTTGTTATTTTTTATAAATTCACTTAATTTTTTCACAAACAGTCACCTGCCCTTTTTGTTATAATATCATATTTTACTACTGTTGTAAATAATTCAACAAATCTAACATCCTTGATTTCCCTATAAAAGGGTGATATAATTACCTCGGTGATTATATGAAATATTTAGGAATTGCCTTTTGTGTATTTATATTACTGTTTTTGGTATGGTGTCTGCTGACAGGCTTAGTTAAAATGAACTCTGCCGGTGATGAAGACGACACATCTGAAAACACAGACACCAATGATACTGATTCTGATTTCCCTCCCTGCGAGGAAATAACCACTCAGCACGTTACCGTTGTGGGGCAGACCTGCTCTGCAAGGATGCAAGGAATTAAAAAGCCAAAAGCAGTAAATGAATTTTTAATATATTTCAAGAACGACAACAATGAAACCTTTTCTGTTTCCGTACCGCAGGAGCTTTACGACGGCTTCGAGGAGGGGCAGACGGGTACTCTTTCACTTGTAAGTGGTAAGCTTTACGGCTTTGAGCTTGATTAGGAGATATATATGAAAGATAAAACATCATTAGTTTTTACCGGTGATATAGGCTTTGACCGATATATGTACAAAAAGTGGGAGGACCCACAGCTTATTTCACCTGAAATACTGTCATTTTTACATAGTGCAGACCACGTTATTGCAAACGTAGAGGGCCCTGTGGCAGAGGCAGAGCAAAACACTACACAAAGCGGTGTTCAACAGCTTTTGCACACCATTGACCCGCAGGCGGTAACTGTTCTTAACAATATGAAGGCAGATATATGGAACATCTGCAACAACCACATTATGGATGCAGGCCCTTATGGTATTGAAAGCACTCTGAAAATAGCCAAGGAAAACAACGTACAGACCATTGGTGCAGGTATGAATATTGATGAAGCACGCAAGGCAGTTATACTGCCCGAGGCAGGCGGTATAGGTATGTTTGGCGTAGGCTATCAGCGTGCCTGTCGCAAGGCTGACGTTGACAAGCCCGGTTGCTACAGCTGGAGCGACCTTGACGCTATTCAGAACACTATAAATGAAATAAAATCAAAGTGCCGTTGGTGTGTTGTGGTTGCCCACGCAGGTGAGGAGTTCACACCCCTGCCCTCACCCTACACCCGTGAGCGTTATCACAAATACCTTGAAATGGGTGCAGATATTGTTGTATCACACCATCCACACGTACCAATGAACTATGAAACTGTTGGTGATAAAATAATTTTTTATTCCCTCGGCAATTTTATTTTTGATACAGACTATCAGCGTTCACAGTATAATACCGAAATCGGTCTTATAGTAAAGCTGAATTTTACAGAAAATGAATTCACATGGGAGCCTATGGGACTACGCATAGACCGAGAGAATGAGCATATTATAAAGGACGAATTACCGCGCATTTTTGTTGATGTGCAAGAAGAAGATTATAATTTGCTTTCTCCCCTCTCTGCAAAAATGCACATACAGGCAACAAAAAGGCAGATGACATATCTTAAGCCCGAAATCTTTAAGGATGCAACCGAGGAACAATGGGCAGAGCATTTTCGTGAGCCCTTGCGTACAGGCAGAGTGCCCGGTGAAACACTTGACTTTTTCATCCTTTGCCCATTGGCAGAGGAAGCTGAAAAAGGGCTTTGGAAGGAAAGCAAATTAGAAGATATCAAAAACTATATTTTGGAGCAGATGTAATATTATGGCTATACCTACAGTTAAATTCAATAAAAACGGCAAACTGAAAATAATGCACATTACCGATACTCACCTTGACCATGATAATATTGATATGTCACTTTATCTTATTGAGTGGGCTTGTAAAAAAGAAATGCCCGATGTGGCAGTTATTACAGGTGACAACGTGCAGAATTATGATGACGCTGATGTAACCAAGAAATTCATCGACAGGCTTATGTCTGTATTTGATAAGCTCAATATACCTGCAGCCATTACATTCGGTAACCACGATTCTGAGGTAGGCGCCCTTACAAGGGAGCAGCTTATGGAGCAGTATAACACTCACCCTTCATCTGTAAGCTACGGTGACGGCCCTGACAGCGGTACATACTGTGTACCCGTTTACTCACAGAATGGTAGTGAATTAAAATACAACCTTTGGGTTTTTGACTCTAACGATTATGATGAAGAAGGCAGATATGCTTGTGTTCGTCCACATCAGGTTGAATGGTACAAAAGGAAATCTGATGAAATCACCGCTGCCAATGGTGGCAAAAAGGTTTATTCAATGGCATTTCAGCACATGATTGTTGCAGATGTTTACGATGCCCTTAAAAAGGCCGATAAGCACCGCTTCTATTCATTCAGCCACATGTATGAAAAAAATGATTATTATATGTTTGACCCAAATGCAATAAACTTCGGCACACTAAACGAAACACCTTGTAGCGGTTATTATAACTACGGTCAGTTTGATGCTATGGTTGAAAAGGGTGACGTACTTGCCATTTTTACAGGCCATGACCACACAAATGCATTTGGTGTAAAGCACAAGGGTATTGATATTGTCAATTCCCTCAGTACACGCTACAATGATGACAGATTTTCATCACAATACGGCTACAGAATACTTGAGATTAATGAAAATGACACCTCAAAATACACAAGCCGTAATGAAAGATGGTACAATATGTTTACTAAAAAGGACATCGCATCAATCAAGGCATCGGGTGATGAATTCGGCTTAAAAACTGCAAAAAGTGTTACACAAAAGGGCAGAATCCAACGCTTTTATACACGTGTAGGCAGAAAATTTGTTAAGCTTGTTACAGGCAGACAAGTATCATACCCACACTAACTAAATACATAGCAAAGGGGATGTAAAAAAAGCGCAGACCGTATAAAACCGGATATAGCATAGGGTTCTGTAGCTTTAATAAGCCTATAGAACCCTAAAAAATACCCAAAATACAAAATTAATGAAAAAATTATGTTTTATACTACGAACAAACTTCGCCACTCGACGTACCTTTGTACGCCTTCGGGCAAGCAAAACCAAGTCTGAAGCCTTGATTTTGCTCAGTTTGTCCGTTCTGCATCTTTTTTTCCTATCCCCTAAAAAGGAGCTGTAAAAAAACTTTCGTTTTTTTACAGCCCCTTTAATTTTAGTTAGAGTAGATAAAGCTGTCACATGGCTCTGCTGAAAGAGTAAATTCCAACTTACCACCTGCAGTAATTTCACTATAAGTAAGA
>JAZQRX010000048.1:0-141652 GCA_045629785.1 Acutalibacteraceae bacterium
CCCCTAAAAAGGAGCTGTAAAAAAACTTTCGTTTTTTTACAGCCCCTTTAATTTTAGTTAGAGTAGATAAAGCTGTCACATGGCTCTGCTGAAAGAGTAAATTCCAACTTACCACCTGCAGTAATTTCACTATAAGTAAGATAACAATCAGTTACCTTTTTGCCGTTGAATTTGCATTCTTTGATATATGGATATTTTAATGGGTCTTTATCACACACCACAGTTAATTTATCATCAGCTGAGCAGGTGTGATACGCCTTATCAAGCCTTACGCTACACTCTTTAAAAAGTGGTGTGTTTATATAATATCTATCATCTGCAGGGCAAACCTGAGCAAAGCCCAATGCAGATAATACATACCACGCAGAAAGCTGACCAACATCTTCATTACCGCAAAAGCCGTAAGCACCTGTGCGATATGCTTCCTTTTGTACACGGCGTGTCCAATACTGTGTGCGTGAGGGCTTACCCAAAATATTAAAATAATGGGTTATATTGTGGCACGGCTCGTTAGAGTGGTTGTAATCATCATTCCAAAGGCTTTTTAAATCTGCTTTTTCAAAGAAAACCTCAAGCAGCTCAAGTGTGCGCTCTTCACCAAAAAGCTTACTTAAGCCCACAACATCATGGGGAACAAACCAGGATTGCTGAAAAATATTACTTTCAACCGTACCATCGTCATCGTATCTGTCCTCTTCAAAAACAAAAGAACCATCTGCATAACGGGGTGCCATAAACTGTAGCTGATGATTATAATTCTCAGCATACCTCATAGCCCTATCCTTAAAAAATCCGGCATCTTCAGTATAGCCCATTCCCTCGGCAAAGCGCGACAAGGTATAATCTGCCAATAAAAATTCAAGTGTATCACTTAATTTTTCAGGCACATAGTTTTTTTCAATATACTCTTTGCAATATGGTCTTACAGAATGGAATGGCTTTCCGTCCTTTTCTGTAAGGCAAAGGCTTGATGCCTTGGCAAACTCGTATGCCTTTTTAGTATCAAAACCACGAATTCCCTTAACAAAAGCATCTGCCACAACAATTGTGCCCGGGTCACCAACCATACAAGATGCATCAATACCCAAAAGCTCCCACCTGGGGAATGATGAGTTTGTAAGCTCTGCTATTTTTAAAAGTGAATTAACCTCATCATTCACAATATCGGGTCTGATTATAGTCAGCAAGGGGAATTCACTTCGATAAACATCCCATCCACTAAAAACTGATCGCTGAATATATTCACTTTCGTTAAACACCTGATTATGAAGCACAAATCTGCCATCTGTATCAGCACAGACTCTTGGGTCTAAAAGCACATGGTAAAGGCAGGTGTAAAAAAGTTTTAAATCGATTTCATCTGAGCCTTCAACATTTATGCCTTCAAATATTTTGTTCCAGCTATCAAAGGAATCAGCCGCCACCTTATCAAAATCAAAGTTACAGCTTTCTGTATCAAAATTCTTTCGTGCGCCATCCATATCAACATACGAAATTGCGCATTGTAACACAACATTATCCTTTAAATCATCAAAAGATACTAAAAGACCTGCATCTTCACTCTCATAATGTGAAATGCCTTCTTCAGCAAAATCCTCCGCCGAGAAGAAGCGAGCGTTACTGAAAGGCACAGATGATTCACAAACAAAATACACATCATAAAAAATTCCACCGTCACCTCTGCCAAAGCCACCGCCTGCAGGGGTACAATGTATGTGACCCTCTATACGATGATCATTTATAATATCGATAGTCTGAAAATCCGCCTTACCACCAATTCTGCGCGAGAAGTTAAAAACAACCCTGCTATCGCTGTTTTGTGGATATGTAAAACGCAAAACACCTGTGTGTACTGTTGATGTTGCCTCTGCCAAAATGCCGTATGTATCAAGCATAACAGAGTAATACCCTGCCCTTGCAGATTCTTTTTCATGGGTAAAATCAGATTTCCACCCCTTATGACCTTTAACAAAGGGTATTTCAAGATTACTACCGCTTCTGAGGTCTGTTTCACCCACCACGGGCATAATCTGTATGTTACCCAAATCGCCATACCAACCGATGCCACTTAGGTGATTAAGGCTGAATCCCTCAATAGTGTTGTGACAATAGTTATAGCCACTACCGTTATCATCACCCGTAATAGTATCAGGTGACATTTGCACTACGCCACCGGGCACACATGCACCCGGGTATGTTTTACCACCACCATGTGATTCTTCAATCTGACCGTCTGCTACCGTGCCGATAATAGGGTCAACATATTGAGCTTTATTCATTGTTACATTATCCTTTTTTTAATTCATTCTACTATATTTACTATTTTTTCCGGCACAGGTAAATCACCAAAGCCGTAAAAGGCTTTTGCATTTTCGCCAAGGAAAAGTGCCTTATCTTTTTCTGAAATTTCCTTTGATTTCTGCACAAAATCAAGGCTCATTTTGTATGTTATAGCGGTCATTGTTCTTGGATAATCACTACCCCACATCAATTTTTCAAAGCCCACAAGGTCTGCCGCCTCGTTAATTGCTTTAATTGCCGACGGATATGGGTAAAACTCACTATTGAAAAGCCATGTGATTCCTCCACTTTCAATGAACACGTTTTTATTCCTCGCAAGCTTAATCTGACTCTGCCAGCCATCACGGGTTACCATACCAAAGTGACCTATTGCAATTTTTAAATCAGTAAATTCGTTTATGATTTTTTGCATCATATCAACCTGACTGTCACCATCATCAAGGTCAATTGATATAAACATACCGTTTTCACAAGCGGTTTTAAAGGGTGCCATATGATTAAGAAGATTTTTATCATGAAGTCGTGATGCACAGATTTTAATTCCGTCAAAGCCTGTCATATCACCTAAAGGAGCTTCCTCATATAATGCACATATTTTAATTCGTGAGTTGCTTTTTGACTTACATTCCAACAGATAGGCATCCTGATTGCCGTCAATGTATTCTTGTGTAATAACGGCACCGCTGACACCTGCATAATCCATATTGGCAATAAAGCGCTCAATATTATTTTCACCATCTGTCATATATGGTGGCATCATCTGTCGGATTTCACCGCCAAAATCACTTTTACCGCCGCCTATATCATAAACGGGTTTACCGTCAACTATACCATTTTGCACCTTCCACAAATGACTGTGGGCATCAATAATCATAAGGTTACACCATCCTTGAATATTGCAATTTCTCTGCAATTGTTCAGCTCGTTTTTAGTTTGCTTACCATCTGCAGTTTCTTTTATAAGTTCAAGTAATTCAGTTGCCTTTTCTGCGTGGTCAAGGCTATATGCACAAAAATCTATCCAATTACTTTTTCTTTTAGCAATTACTTCATTAGAAGCGATTTTAACAGTAGGTACAATACCACCAAGGGGTGTACCTCTGCCTGTTGTAAAAAGCACCATATGACAACCGCAAGCCGTAAGATTTGTAACAGAAACAATATCGTTACCGGGTCCATTCAAAAGATTAAGTCCCGGCTTCACGGCGGTATCACCATAATCAAGTACATCCACAACGGGGGCTTTGCCACCCTTTTGCACACAACCGAGTGACTTTTCTTCAAGGGTTGTTATGCCCCCCTCTTTGTTGCCGGGTGACGGATTTTCTGATACAGGCTCACCGTGGTCCTTGAAATATTGCTTGAAATTATTTATAAGGTCAACACATTTATTAAAAACAGCTTCATTCTCACATCGTTCAAATAAAACTGTTTCTGCACCAAACATTTCAGGCACCTCTGTGAGCACCGCTGTTGCACCCATTGAAACGAGTCTGTCAGTTACAACCCCTACAAGTGGGTTTGCTGTAATACCTGAATAACCATCAGAGCCACCACACTTAAGGCCGACCTTGAGCCTGGAAACAGGCACAGGCTCCCTGATGTCATTTTGGGCTTGTTTTTGTAAACGAGTTACAATTTCAACGCCCTCAGATATTTCATCCTCACAATCCTGTGTATTCAGGAACTTAATTCTATCCTCATCAACACACCCGAGGACTTTTTTCATTTCATCAATATTGTTGTTTTCACAACCAAGTCCAAGCACAAGCACACCGCCTGCATTAGGGTGCTTTATAAGACCTTTAAGAATGTGTTGGGTAACACTCATATCGTCACCCAATTGACTGCAGCCGTATGGGTGGGTGACGTGTATTGCGCCCGTTTTATCGGCAATTGCCTTTGCGGTGCTATTGACACAACCAACTGTGGGTATAATAAAAACATCGTTACGAATGCCTATATCGCCATTTTTACGCACATAGGCATTTATCATAAAGGGTTCAGATAGTTGTAGAGCCTTCACTCCGCCACTATATTTATAGTTAAGTAAATCACCTAATTTTGTTTTAAGGTTATGTGAATGTACGCTATCACCTGATTTTATAAAGCAGGTTGCCATACCAATAGGCATACCATATTTTATAACATCATCACCTGCATTTATATCACGGCAGGCAATTTTGTGACCGCTGTGCAAATCAACACAAACGTTATCAAGTGGATTTATTTTGAAAGTATCCATTCCATTACGCCCTTTGCACCTGATTTTTGAATTTTTGCGTAGTATTCCTCCACTAAGGGTGTTAAATCACTTAAATCATTCTGCCATAATGAAGCATCCGCCAATATTTCAGCAATACTGCTGTTTTTTATTTTGTTTATTACCGCTTCGTCATCCTTCGGCTCGTCGTTTTTATAAAAGCCTATAAGGTATGCTAATGACAAGGTAAGGCAAGGTGGATACTCACCAAATTTTGCCTTGTATTCAAGTAACGTAGGTAGCACTCGCACACTGAATTTACTAACACTATTAAGGGCAATAGACCTTAACTGATGCTTTATGTAAGGGTTACTGAAGCGGTCAAAAACCGCTTTTGCAAAGCCGAGGCTTTCCTCATTTTCACCAATTGTGGGTAAAATCTCATTATACATACATCTGTTAAGAAAACCGCTTACAAGGTCTTTCTGCATACATTCGCCTACAGTTTCGATACCTGAAAGCAAAGCACCTGCAACCATTGAGGTATGGGCACCGTTAAGTATACGCACCTTTATTTTTTTGTAGGGCTTCACATCATCTGTCCACACAACGTTGTAGCCACCCTTTTTAAGGGGCAATTCATTTTCAAAATCACCCTCAATAACCCAAAGATGGAAAACCTCACCTGCATCAAGATATTTATCATCAGGGTGTTTTTCTGTTGCCTCATCGTCAGGGTAGCCTGTAACAATGCGGTCAACAAGGGTATTCACAAACTTGTTTTCATTATTGACCCACGCCTTAAAGCCATCACCCAGCTGCCACAAATCAGCATACTGAAGCACACATTTTTTCAGCTCGTCACCGTTTGAATCAATAAGCTCACAAGGTAAAAGTATAAAACCACCAAGTCCGTTTTCATAGCGCTTGTACAAAAGCTGTGTCAATTTACCGGGGAACGAAAGGCAGGGCTTGTCATCGAATTTGCAAGTATCGTCAAATGCAATACCTGCCTCAGTGGTATTTGATACAATAAAACGAAAATCGGGGTTATCAGCAAGTGAAAGGAAAGCATCAAAATCTTTATAAGGGTCAACACACCTTGAAATTGATTCAATATAATAGTGCTCGTTTTTCACTTCACCATTTTCAATACCTCGTAAATAAAGGTTATATTTGCAATTTTGCTCAATAAGACCTGCAGTTTTACCACCTGCACGGGGCTGTACAACAACCGCCTTGCCATCATAAAGACCTTGCTTATTTAAACCGTCAAGGAACCAATCAAAAAAGCCTCGAAGGAAGTTGCCTTCACCAAATTGAATTACAGTTTCTTTCATATTAACCACCGATTTTAATAAGTAATTTTGCAAGAGTGCCGTCGTTATTTGCAAGGGCGCGGAAGGCATCAACGGCCTTATCCATATCATAGATACCGCTGACCATTTTCATAACGTCTGCCTTACCATCTGCAACAAGGCTGATATTATCAATAAAATCACTTTTCATAGCATTTCTGCTACCGTGAACGTTAAGCTCCTTTTTAAGAAGTATTGAATGGTTAAAGGTTGTTTCACGTTTGCCATTACCAATAAGTATAACGTTAGCGGCAAAGGCGGCATTATCAATACAACCAAGGAAGGTTTCAGGTGCACCGCAAGCCTCAATGCAAACATCAAAGCCATTACCATTTGTAAATTCCTTTGTAAATTCCTCAAGTGATTGTGATTTTGTATTCACAACCGCATCTGCGCCATATTCCTTTGCAAGGGCAAGTCTGTTATCAAGAATATCGGCAACAACTACCCTTTTGCACTTCTGACGTGCTGCAAGTAACGCAAAAAGACCGATAGGCCCTGCACCAATTATAAGCACATCATCAGTTGATTTAATCTCTGCACGTGAAATTGCGTGCTGTGAAATTGAGAAAGGCTCAATGAGTGCAAGCTCTTGTGCAGATAAGCCCATACCCGGGTAAATTCTTTCAACGGGCATAGCAATATACTCGCAAAATGCTCCGTCGCGCTGTACACCCATTGTCTGATTATCTGTGCAACAGTTTACAAACCCACGCTGACAGGAATAACATTCACCACAGTTGAAATAGGGGTTACAGGTTACAACATCGCCTGCCTTTAAGCCCTTATCATTTTCGGAGATTTCCACAATACTTGCAGAAAACTCGTGACCGGGGATTCGGGGATATGATGTGAATGGCTGATTACCTGTAAACGAGGCAACATCTGCACCGCATATGCCAACGTACTCAATCTTAAGAAGTGCCTCCCCCTCTTTAACCTGGGGCATTGGTACTTCGCGTATTTCAATTTCATTTGGTTGGGGTATTACAATAGCTTTCATAATCATTCATCCTCTGCTATAAATTCACTATTCCATATAACGCCTGTTTTAAGGGGTGCACCCTTACAGAAAATTTTATTTTCATAGGCATCAAGGGGATTATCAATAAACTCGTCTTTTTCTATAAGCTCAACAACCTCATCATATCGGCTGTCAACAAGCACATCAATAGCCTTTTCCATATGGGCTTGTCTGAAGTTGATTGAAGCAAAAATCAGGTGATTCTGAAAGCCAAAGGGCATTGTATCATACTGCACCTTGGGGCCAAGTGAAAAGCTGTTATAAATGCCATTACAACCAAGCACACCCTCATCGAATGCAATTTTATGCTCAATATCTGTACCGCTTGTGCCCACAAAAAGTGTTGCTCTGCCACCAAGAGCATCTTTAATTTTCTGCGCAGTTTCACTCTGTGAAAGACCTGCTGTACAGATGTAACTACCGCCTGTAATTTCCTTTGAAAAGGTAACCTTTTTACTATCGGCACTACTTCTGCCAACAAATACGATTTCCGCTGTGGGGTGGTTACGCTTTATCTGGTCTGCAATAAAAAGACCTGTCATTCCAAGACCGAAAATTACTGTTTTATTAAAGATTTCATCCTCAGCAATTTTACGCGCCTCTGCCTCTGTGCATTTGTGCTTTGCCATAACAACACGGAAATTGTGTGCAGAGCCTAAATCCTGCATACGCTCAAGCTGAAAAACTGCACACGCATAAGGGTCTGCAAAAGAAAGTCTTTTAGCAACGCTTAAAGGCATTTTAGTTAATCCATTATATCTTTCGGGCAGGGGAAGGAGCATATCGGGGTTAAAATAGTTTTTGTCACAGAAAAGCCCATCTGCACCATCACAGCCATATTCAAAATATGTTTCATCCTCAGTATATCGAGTAGGGTCATAGCTGTCACCACCTCGGATAAGCACTATTGCAAAGCGATTTTGTGATGGCACCCAAACAACACCCTCGTGACCATTTATAAGGCGGTTTTCACCCTCGGGGAATTTAGCACAGAGCTTGTGTGCCCTACCCATTTTCATAAGCTCAAAGTCTGTACCGCAAAAGCCCTGAAAAACAGGGAGTGCCTCAATGCCCTCTAAAGCAGGTTCACCACGAAGGCGTTGCCTTAAGGGGTTTATTAGATTAATTTCACCATATTTTATAGGCTCTTTTTCATCATTCTGAAAATATGTTCCGTAAGTTTTCATACCAAACCTCTTAATAAAAAAATATACTTTAAATATACTACAGTAATAATATAAAAGCAATAAACTGCACAAATAAATTTAAGCTTTCAACACTCTTTTATACCTTGACAACCTTCCTTTTAATGATATAAAATTCTCATTAAGAAATCATATTGCAGGTGATAGTATGAACAACGTAGAATTTTTCAAACAAGCAGGCTACGGTATGATGATGCACTTTGGTCTGTACTCAATTTTAGGCGGTGAATACAAGGGCAGATTCGGTGATAATTATGCCGAGTGGATTGGCTCACACTTTGCTATTCCAATTAAAGAATATGAACAGCTGGCAAAAGTTTTTAACCCCATATATTTTGATGCGGATGCTATTATAAAATTCGCAAAGGATTGCGGTATGAAATACTTTGTGGTTACCACGAAGCACCACGATGGCTTTGCTCTTTTCCACTCAAAGGTGGATAAATATAATGTTGTGGATGCCACCCCTTACGGCAAGGATATTATCGGTGAGCTTGCCGAGGCTTGTAACAAATATGGGGTAAAATTAGGCTTTTACTATTCACAAGACCTTGACTGGCACGAAAAACACGGTGGCGGATACCTTTCAAACCATATGGGCTGCTCCGGTGTTACATGGGATAACAGTTGGGATTTTCCAAACCCCGAAGAAAAGAATTTCGACATCTGCTTTGAAAACAAAATTCTTCCGCAAATTGAGGAGATAATGTCAAACTATGGTGATGTTTTCCTTGCATGGTTTGATGTGCCAATGACGCTACGCGCAGAGCAGAGTCAGAAAATTTATGACACAGTTAAAAGGCTTCAGCCTGATTGCCTTATAAACTCACGCCTTGGTAATGGTGCTTACGATTACGTTTCATTAGGTGACAATGAAATCCCCGAAAGCAAGGAACAATGGGATAAGCTTTCACAGATTGACCCCAATGAGGTAAATTACCAGAGTATTGATGGCTTTAAGCCAAGCAAATTCGGACTTTATGAATCTGCCTGCACACTCAATAATTCATGGGGCTTTTCATACCGCGACCATAATTGGAAATCCCCCGAGGAGCTTTATAAAAACAAAAAGCACCTTAACGAATTAGGTATTAATTACCTTCTCAACGTTGGTCCTGACCACTTAGGCAGAATTCCCGGTCCGTCAATGGATATTTTAAAAAAGGTTGCAGAGCTTGACAGGAGATAACACTATGAAAAAGATACATTTACTTTGCAACGCTCACCTTGACCCTGTGTGGTTATGGCGTTGGAACGAAGGTGCGGCAGAGGCAATTTCAACATTCCGTGTTGCCGCAGATTTTTGCGAGGAATATGATGGCTTTATATTCAACCACAACGAGGCACTTTTGTACGAGTGGGTGGAAGAGTACGAGCCGGAGTTATTTCAACGCATAAAAAGACTCGTTAAAGAGGGCAAGTGGGTCATTATGGGCGGATGGTACTTACAGCCCGACTGTGTAATGACATCAGGTGAAAGCCTTTTAGAACAGATTTATTTAGGCAACGAATATTTTATAGAAAAATTTGGTGTTAAGCCCGTCACAGCCATAAACTTTGACCCATTCGGTCACTCACGGGGTCTTGTGCAGATACTCAAAAAGACAGGCTATCAGAACTATGTATTTATGCGTCCCGGTAAGTGGGACGGCAACTTCCGTTGGCGTGGCTTTGATGGTAGTGAGATTATTGCCCACAGATTATTTGGCGGCTACAACACCCTTAAGGGTGCGGCTGTCAATAAAATCAAGCGTTTTGAAACCGAGGCAACCGGTGATATAGGACTTTTGCTGTGGGGTATTGGTAACCACGGTGGCGGACCATCAAGAATTGACCTTGACAGTATCAAGGAATATATGTCACAAACCGACACAGAAATTATCCATTCTTCAACAGATAAATATTTTGCCGAGGTTGACACAACAGACCTTCCCATAGTTGAGGAATCACTTATTCCATCTATGATTGGCTGCTATACAACAATGGTACGTATCAAGCAGGCAAACCGCCGACTCGAAAACAAGCTTGCCGCTACACAAAAGATTATGACATATGCCACTCTTACAAAGGGTGCGCAGTACGATAGCGAAGAGCTTAACAAAGCAAAAAAAGCACTTGCTTTTTGTCAATTCCACGATATTCTGCCCGGTACTTCAATTCAGCCTGCAGAAGAGGATTGCTTAAGAAAGCTCAGCTATGGTGAGGAAATTGCCGACAAGCTTTATACAAAAGCCTTCATCAAGCTATGCGAGGGTCAAAAGGTAGCAAAGCAAGGTGAAATACCTGTTATGGTATTTAACCCCCACCCCTACGAAATTGAGGGTGAGTTTGAAATAGGCTTTATGCTGGAAAACCAGAATTGGAATGAAAATGAATTCACAACGGCACAGGTTTATGACAGTAATGGTAATCCCCTGCCCACACAAAACGAAAAGCCTGATTGCACCTTTAACCTTGACTGGATTGAAAAAGTAAGCTTTAAAGGTACACTTGCACCATCAGGTATAACACGCTTTGACATTAAGCTGACAGTAACCGAGGGTGAAATATTCAAGGACCACAACAAAGATGCTGATTATATTGAAGTCAACAATAACCGTATGCAGGTAAAAATCTCAAAGAAAACAGGTCTTATTGAGCTTTATAAGGTTGACGGCACTACACTCATTGAAAACAGCGGTGAGCTTATAATGTTCAACGACAACGAGGACCCATGGGGTATGACGGTTGATGACTTTAATGACCTTGACGGCAAATTCACTCTTATGAGTGATGACGAAGCAAATGAGTTTGTAGGATATCCTGAAGAAAATCTCAGTAATGTCCGCATTGTTGAGGACGGCAAGGTGCGTACAAAGGTACAGGCATTTTTCAGACACCGCGATACAATTGCCGCTGTGGAATACACACTCCCAAAAGAGGGGGCTTATGTTGACGTTAATTTTACAATTTACTCTAACACACCCGACAAGATGATAAAATACCGCATTGATACACCATTAAAAGGCACACCACGTGGTGAAACTGCATTTGGTGAGCAAGACCTCTACAACAATGGTATGGAGGATGTTTTCCACAAATGGTGCGGTATTTGCACACCTGACAAAAACCTTTACGTTATCAACAACGGTACTTATGGCGGTAGCTTTACTGACAGCTCCATCAGTCTGTCACTTTTAAGGACACCCGTACACTCTGCACACCCTATCTGCGACAGACAGATTGCACCACATAACCGAATGCTTTCACATATCGATATGGGTGAACGTCGTTTTTCATTCAGGATTACCGCAGATAAAAATGTTGAACGCCAGGCGCAGATTTTCAATGAAGCACCATTTCTTATGTCCTTTTTCCCCTCGGGTGAAGGTAAAAAGGCAGACAGCGTAATTAAAATCAGTAACCCTGCAGTTATCTTGTCATCAATCCGAAAAGAGGGTGATAAATTCACACTTCACCTGCACAATTTTGATGATAAAGAAAACACCGCAACCATTGAAATCATCCCCACAGGTGAGAAAATGGAGCTCACCTTCGGCAAATATGAGTTGAAATTTGTTGAAATAGGTTAAAACTATTGACAAACCCGTTTTAAAGTGTTACCTTAAATTAGCATTCCGTGTAAATGCAATTAACCCAAATAAATTACGAAAGGAGTTGGACATAATGATGAAGTACGCTATGAAAACAGTAAAAAACTATCCGGTTATTGTGTCCGCTTCCTGCTGACATCTGCATTCCTATATGCTATTACTCCGGAAGGTTTCGTACTTTCCGGAGTTTTTTTTCAGCAGGAGCAAACCGCGTTACTGCGACTGTCACCACCTTGCCTCTCATAGGGTGATGACGGACACAATCTCCACAATGCACATAAAGGAAATCGTTAACCCTTTATGGCATACAATAACGGAGGTAATATGAGAAAAACTAAAGAAATAACGAAAAAAGAAAAAACAGAATCCTTTAAGTGCCTTATTTATGCACTTAAAACCATTCACAGAAATGCACCGGGATATATTTTTGCACAATTACTTATGCAGATTTCATATTGGTTTTTTACAGGCTTTGTAAAAGACGTTTTATTTCTGAAGCTTTTACTTGACCTGATAATCGGAGGTGGAACCTTCAAGGAATACGCTCTACTTGTGCTTATACTTGTTGCATCCGAGCTTATAGCAACAGGATTAAACTGTTTCTCCGACTATTACGGTACAATCCGTTGGAAAAGATTCTACAAAAATCTTAACAACGAAATATTCCAAAAGGCGGTTTCCGTTGATATTGCTTGCTTTGAAAACCCCGAATTTTACGACAAATACAAGCGTGCAACAGAAATCATCACCGAGGACCACGTTTTATATTTTTCCTGGTATTTATCAAACATAGTTGCAGGGTCACTTACAGGCATATTCCTTGTGCTATATGTAATTTCTATAGACCCGAAAATTCTTCTTATCCTGCTTGTATCGGTGTTCGTTCTTATCTTTGAAACTATCAAGGGCAAAATTGACGTTAAAAAGGACAAGGAAATGACCGTACACAAGCGTTCAAAGGATTATGTAAAGCGCACCGTATATCTCAGGGAATTTGCAAAAGATATGCGCACCTCCTCAATATTCGAGGTAATGTATGAGCGTTTCAGAAATGCAGTTGAAAAGAACAGAGAAATCATCAGAAAATACGGATGGAAAATTGCTGTATGCGAAACAATGGCAGGATTTTTCGGCAAAGCGTTACCTGTAGCAATTACATACATTTATGCCGCATTCCGCTTCGTTGTAAAACGAGATTTAGCGATATCGGATTTCTCCGTAATTATGACTGCTATGAGCAATTTAAAAGATGTATTCAACGATGTCGGTGAAGCAGTTTCAAATGTACGTAAGGAAGCAGAATATTTCGGCAATTTAAAGGCTTTTATGGAATACAAGTCCACAGTTGTAAGCGGTACAAGAGAAGCCGACGAACTCAACACACTTGAATTCCGTAACGTAAGCTTCACCTACCCCGGCGCTGAAAAGCCATCAATCAGCAATCTCAATCTTAATATCAACAAGGGGCAGACAACTGCTATCGTTGGTAAAAACGGTGCAGGTAAATCTACATTTGTCAAGCTACTCTTAAGGTTTTATGATCCCGACAGCGGTGAGATACTTTACAACGGTATCAATATAAAGGAATATGATATTGAGTCTTTGAGAAACCGCTTTGCAACAGTTTTTCAGGATTACAAGGTATTTGCACTCACCATTGCAGAAAATGTACTCTGCAAGGAAATTGAAACAGAAAGCGACAAAGCTACAGTTAAACAGGCATTAAATAACAGCGGTGCAAATCGTTACGTTGATAAGCTTGAAAACAAAGAAAGCACTGTTCTTACAAGGGAATTTGACGAAAAGGGTACAGGCTTATCGGGTGGCGAACAGCAAAAGCTTGCTGTTGCAAGAATGTTTGCAAAGGATTTTGACCTGGCAATACTTGATGAGCCCTCCTCTGCCCTCGACCCCATTGCCGAATATCAGATGTACGAAAGTCTGATAGAGGCCACAAAGGACAAAACTGTTATTTACATTTCCCACAGACTATCAAGTGCTGTTCTTTCCGACAGAATATTCGTTTTTGATGGCGGAACAGTTACCGAAAGTGGTACTCACGAGGAGTTGATGAAACAAGCGCAGGGCTACTGCGAAATGTTCACCCTTCAAGCATCTAACTACAAAGAGGAAAAGGAGGGTGAGGTACAATGAAAAAACTGCACAAGCAAAAGAACACACATAGCACAATCGGGAACATTTTTTATATGCTGAAAACTATGTTCAAGGTTTCCCCTATGCTTGTCATTGGTGAAATATTTCAGCATATTTTCTGTACCTTACCAGGCAGACTTGTATCTGTAATAGGTCTCAAATTTGTTATTGATGAGGTGCAGAACGGTGCCGACACTAAAAAAATTATATTCGGTGTTGCACTTATGGTTGGGCTTATCGTACTTGGTGAGGTTTCCACCTCTGTTTTCTTCGAACTATTCGTTCACAGAGAAAGAGAAAAACTGGACTACGGCATACAGACAATGTTCTATAAAAAGGCAACTCAGCTTGACCTGCAGAAATATGACGATCCCGGATATTACAGTGATTTCATTCTTTCCATTGAAAATTCATCAGGCAGTCTTAAGTACATATTGAGTATGGTAAAGGGCTACGTGGGTGAAATTGTTTCATTCCTTACAATTGCAGGCGTAATGCTGACAATTGACCCCATTTGTCTGCTTATTGTAATCGGCTTCGTAGTTGCATTTATTCCTATGGGCAGATACACAGGCAATATTCAGATAAAACGACGTGAGGAAATAACAGAAAAGCACCGCAAAGGCGACTATTTTGCCCGTGTGTTCTATCTTCCCGAGTATGCAGGTGAAATAAGAACAAGCGGTATATTCCCCTTACTAAAAAAGCGTTTTGACAAAAGTGCAGACGAGGTTGTTGCCACACAAAGAAAATTTGCAAAAAAGCTTGATATACTTTTCTATATACAGGATGTAAGCATTCAGGCTATCGGCTTTGTGCTTGTTCTGGGACTTTACATTGGGTATCAGACAATCGTAACAGGCAAAATGTCCGCAGGTGACTTTGTTGCAACCTTTAACGGTGCGCTTTTAATCGGCAGCAGTATTCTGTACCTGACGGTTTACGGTGTAAGAAACTTCACAGAGCAATCCAAAATGATTGAAAAGTGCAGACAGTTCCTTGCCGTGCAAGAGAAGATTACTGACGGTGAACACGTTGCAGAATGCGGCAAACCCGAAACTATTTGCATTGATAACGTTTCATTTGCCTACGACGGCAACAACACCGACTCTCTTAACGGCATCACCCTTGAAATCAAGCCCTACGAAAAAGTGGCTCTTGTTGGCTACAACGGTGCGGGCAAAACCACGCTCACCAACCTGCTTCTACGACTTTACGACGTAAAATCAGGTGCAGTAAAAATTGGTGACAGAGATATCCGTACTGAAACAGTTACATCACACAGAGCCCGCTTCAGTGCGGTGTTCCAGGATTTTCAGATATTCTCGGCAAGTGTCGGTGAAAATGTTGCGCTTTCCAAGGACTTTGACGAAGAACGTGTGTTGCAGGCGCTTGAAATGGTTGGCTTTACAAAGGAGCTCCCACAGGGGGTCAACACACTCTTACTCAGAGAATTTGACGACGATGGTATTATGCTTTCGGGCGGTGAGCAACAGAAGATTGCCATTGCGAGGGCATTTTATAAGAATTGTCCCTACATCATATTAGATGAGCCATCAGCAAACCTTGACCCCATATCCGAATATGAGCTTAATCACGCTATGATGACAAAAGCAACCAATAAAACCATTATTTTCATCTCCCACCGACTTTCAACCACAAGAAATGCAGACCGCATTTTTATGATGGAAAAAGGCAAAATCATTGAAAGCGGTACACACGATGAGCTGATGAAATTAAATGGCAAATATGCAGAAATGTTCAATCTGCAGGCAGAAAAATACTTAGAAGAACAATAAAAAATCATCGGACAGGTCACTTGACTTGTCCGATGTATTTTGCTTTTATTTGTAATTTTTCAAATAATATTTATAGAAAGCAACTGCTTCGCCTATTACTTCCACATCAATATTTTCGTTTTCGCTATGTACGCTTCCGAATTGCTGAGCGTTCATTGTAATAGGGGCAAAGCGGATAACACAGTCACAAATATCACTTAAGTGTCGGGCATCTGTACCCGCAGGTAGGATGTATGCCGCACTTGCCACGTGGGGGAAAATCTCTGCAATACACTCACGTGTATAGCTGAATTGAGGTTTATTCATATCAGCAGGCTTGTGATATTCGTTGTTTTCACCTTCAGTAATCTCAATGCCATATTTTTTTGCGATTTTTTCGATTTCAACAAGGTCTTTTTCAAAATCCTTATCGTTTACATACCTTAAAGTAGCTTTTGCTATGCATTTTTTATCATCGTAGGAGCCTTTTATTTCGTGGAAGGAGCAGGATGTACCAACCATTGCACCTGCCTGTGGGTTTAACCTTGGCATAAGTGTTTTTATGATACCGCCAAAGCACCATAAATTACCAAGCACTAATCTGAAAACAAATGGCGTATACGGGCAAAGGTGTGTAAGCATCGCCTTAACCTGAGGGTAAAGCCTTGTTATAAATGGCTTTTTCTCATTAACCTCTGCAATAAAGGCTGACATACGCGCAACCGGTGTATTGGTGTTTGCGGTAAGCCCCTTGTGTGACGTGCCCTCACCTGCTGTGAAAACAAGTCTGTGAATACCCTTTTCGTGGACAGCAAGCATAGCACACTTACACCCCATTCCTGCAAGTGGTGGGTCAATTATCGCACCACCCTCGTCAAGAATCGTCTCAAAGGTAATACCCTCTTTTTCAAAGTATTCAAGAGCCTTGGGTATTCCGTCACCGCCAATTTCCTCATTATGCGACGAACCGATGTAAACGTTACAAGGCGGTTCATAACCCTCTTTTAAAAGCTCTTCAAGTGCCTGAAGCTCTGCAAAAAGTGGCGTTTTTGTATCAACTGCACCGCGTCCCCACAAGGCACCATCAAAAACCTGCCCACAGAAGGGAGGGTGCATCCATTCACCCTCTGCCCCTACAACATCGTGGTGGGACATAAGCATTATATTGCGATTACGCTCTGCACCCTTAAGCCTGTATACCCAACAATCATCAGAAAAATTCAGCTTTTCACATCTTTTATGGATTTCGGGGAAGAGCTTTTCTACCACATCACGAAGCTTTTTGAACTCGGTGTCATCGAAGCATTCTTTATGAGAAACCGTTTCACACCTTATCATTTCACCAAGGCGTTCAGCGTACTCCATCTGCTTTTCGTGAGGTAATAATTCTTTTTTAGTTGTAAGCTTACGGGCTTTAAGCTTTATTTTAACTGCATTAAATATGAGTACCGCAAAAAATAAAACAAAGCCTACAAGTAATATTAAGCCAATATACTTCAAAGTAATCACTCCAAAGAATTATGCCAGAATTTCATCTGCCAATTTATCAAGAGCTTCAATGGTTGCATCGTTAATTGCAGACATAATTGAAACGTTGTTTTCAATATAAGTTAAGTTTTTACAGCCCTCAAGCATACCCTTCATAACCTTTGTTGCAAGGGGTGCCCATGTGCCGTTTTCAATAAAGGCAACCTTTCTGTTCTGAAAATCACGCTCTGTAATAGCGGTCATAAAGTGGTGCATAAAGGGGAAAATACTGCCGTTATAAGTAGTTGTTGCAAAAACAATTTTACCATATGAGAAGGTATCCTCAACAGCCTCTGCCATATCACAACGCGCAAGGTCGTTAACACAAACCTTGGGACAGCCCTTTTCACGAAGTTTTTCTGCAAGGATTTCAACCGCTTTTTTGGTGTTGCCGTAAACAGAGGTATAGTTGATTACCACTCCCTCGCGCTCAACACCATAGCTTGACCAGATATCATAAAGGTTGATGTAATAACCAAGATTTTCTGTAAGCACAGGTCCGTGCAAGGGGCAGATAATTGCAATATCAAGCGCTGCAGCTTTTTTAAGAAGTGTCTGCACAGGCTTGCCGAATTTACCAACAATGCCGATATAATCACGCCTTGCCTCACAAGCCCAATCCTCGTCAGTATCAAGTGCACCGAATTTACCGAAGCCGTCTGCCGAGAAAAGAATTTTATCCTTACTGTCATAAGTAACAATTACCTCAGGCCAATGGACCATAGGCGCACTAATAAAGCTGAGTGTACGGCTGCCAAGGTCAAGGGTATCACCCTCACCAACTATAATTCTGCGTTCAGCATAATCTGAGCCGAAGAAGTTTTTCATCATAACAAATGCACGCTGTGATGAAACAACAGTTGCCTCGGGGTACTTTTCAAGAAAACGTGCTATATTTGCGGAGTGGTCAGGCTCCATATGCTGTACAATAAGGTAATTGGGGGCTTTGCCACCTGTTGCCTCATCAAGTTTTTCAAGCCATTCGTCACCGAAGTTAGCATCAACAGTATCCATAACTGCAATTTTTTCGTCAAGAATTACGTAAGAGTTGTACGACATACCATTTGGTACAATGTACATACCCTCAAAAAGATCAATTTTTTTATCATCTACACCAATGTAGATGACTGTATCTGTTATTTTCATTTTGTTTCCTCTTTTCACAAAATACGAGAGTGCACATGTCACTCTCGTATTTATTATTTCATTCTATTGCCTCAATATCATAAGGCGTTGTCTGATATACAAAGTAGTTAAGCCAGTTTGAATATAACAAATTAGCGTGTGAACGCCATGTGTTACGGGGCTGTTTTGTTATGTTATCATCCGGAAAATAGTTTTTAGGCATTTTAATATCAAGACCTGCATCCTTATCACGCAGATATTCGTTTTTGAGCGTGTCTGTATCATACTCAGAGTGACCTGTTACAAATATCTGCTTGCCATTTTCTGATGAAACGATATAAACACCCGCTTCATCTGATGATGCAAGTACCTTAAGCCTTGGGTCATTTTCAATAAGGGCACGGTCGATGCTTGTATACCTTGAATGGGGCACAAAAAACTCATCATCAAAGCCCCTCAAAAGAATTGACTGCTTATAATCTGCCTTGTGCTTATAAACACCCGACAGCTTTTCGGGTAATTCGTATTTATTTATGCCGTAATGGTAATAAAGACCTGCCTGCGCACCCCAGCAGATGTGGAAGGTGCTTGTTACGTGAGTCTTGCTCCACTCCATTATCTCACAAAGCTCCTGCCAATAGGTAACATCCTCAAAAGGCATTTTTTCAACAGGTGCGCCTGTAATAATAAGACCGTCAAATTTGCGATGCTTAACATCATCAAAGGTCTTATAAAATGCCAGAAGGTACTCCTTTGGGGTGTGTTTAGGCACGTGTGATTTTGTGTGGATAAGCTCAAACTCAACCTGTAACGGTGAGTTACCCAAAAGACGTGAAAGCTGTGTTTCAGTTTCGGTCTTTTTCGGCATGAGGTTAAGAACTAAAATCTTAAGGGGACGAATATCCTGAGTGATTGCTCGGGTATCTGTCATAACAAATATATTCTCTTGTTCAAGGGTTTTTACTGCAGGTAATTCATCAGGTAATTTAATGGGCATACCTCACACCTCCTTTTTTATAAATGCAGAATGTAAAATGCAAAATGCAAAATTATCGGGGCTACGCCGTAATTATATATTGCGAAGCCTTACCTCCCTTCCCCAAGGGAGGGGGACCAAAAGCCGTGCTTTTGGTGGTGGGTAGTTCTCTTGCGCCTTGTCATCTATCGATTAGAATGTATAACATTACATTTATAATCAACGCGTAGCGTTCCGGAATTTAAAATTTATAATTTATAATTTAAAATTAGTACTATTATTCGCAAAAATATAACTATAGTATGATTTGCGAGATTTTGATGTATGACGATGTTTTATTGAATGCAGGCGTACAAACCAAACAAATCAAATTATTCACAAAACACATCCGTGATTTGCGTAGTTTTGATGAAGAACGCCGATTTAGTGAACGACGCTGTATGAAGATACTGCGAGTAAGCTAAACCAAGTTATTCGCAAAGATACACAAATCAATCGCCTAATGCCTGTTTTATGTCGTCTATCAAATCCTGTGCATTCTCAAGACCACACGAAAGACGAACAAGGTTGTTTGTGATACCACATGCAATAAGCTCCTCGTCATTCATCTGACGGTGAGTTGCACTTGCAGGGTGAAGGCAACAGCTACGTGCATCGGCAACGTGTGTTTCAATTGCAATAAGCTTAAGCTTTTTCATAAACTCTTCAGCAGCTTTTCTGCCACCCTTAACACCGAAGGAAACAACACCACAAGTACCGTTAGGACAATACTTTTTAGCAATCTCGTGGTACTTGTCACCGGGAAGGTCAGCATAAGTTACCCACTCAATTTTATCGCTTGACTGCAGGAATTTTGCAACTGCAAGAGCATTCTCACAATGGCGGGGCATTCTTACATGAAGGCTTTCAAGACCAAGGTTAAGGTAGAATGCATGCTGAGGTGACTGTATTGAACCAAAGTCACGCATAAGCTGTGCAGTACACTTTGTAATAAAAGCACCCTCTTTGCCGAATTTTTCAGCATAGGTAATACCATGGTAGCTATCATCAGGTGTGCAAAGACCGGGGAATTTTTCAGCATTTGCCATCCAGTCAAATTTACCTGAATCAACAATACAACCACCAACCGCTGCACCGTGACCATCCATATACTTTGTTGTTGAGTGTGTAACGATGTCAGCACCCCATTCAATAGGACGGCAGCCTACGGGTGTTGCAAAAGTGTTATCAATAATAAGGGGCACATTGTGAGCATGTGCTGCCTCTGCAAATTTTTCAATATCAAGCACAGTAAGTGCAGGGTTTGCAATTGGTTCACCAAAAACTGCCTTTGTGTTAGGCTGGAATGCTGCATTAAGCTCTTCCTCAGTGCAGTCGGGTGAAACGAATGTAAAGTCGATACCCATTTTTTTCATAGTAACCGCAAAAAGGTTATATGTGCCACCATAAATTGTTGAGCAAGATACAACGTGGTCACCGCAGTTCGCAATATTAAAAATTGCATAGAAGTTTGCAGCCTGACCCGAAGATGTAAGCATTGCGGCAGTACCGCCCTCCATCTCAGCAATTTTTGCAGCTACATAGTCATTTGTAGGGTTCTGAAGTCTTGTATAAAAATAGCCACTTGCTTCAAGGTCAAAAAGCTTACCCATATCCTCACTTGTAGCATATTTGAAGGTTGTGCTCTGTACAATAGGCACCTGACGGGGCTCACCATTACCTGGTGTATAACCGCCCTGTACGCATTTAGTTTCAATTCTGTAATCACTCATTTATAATACTCCCTTTCGGTAGACTAATTTATTTATTTTGTAACAAAAATACACCAATAGAATGTTCGTCCGTCAGCAGAATATGCGCTGACACCGATATTGGTAAAGTTATTTCTGAGCAAGGTTTTTTCTGCCTGACTGTCTGCAATAACTGCCGCTAAAGCCTTTTCGTGGTTTGCCGATGCAGTAACAACAATTTTATCAACTGCAGAATATTCGATACCCATATCATCAAGCAAGGTGTAATAGAATTTGCCGTTGTCACGTGTAAGTGCATTACCTGTTCTTACAGCGTACTCCTCTGCGGCAAGCCTTGCGGCATTACAAAGCTCGGGTGACAAGGTGTATTTGATTGCGGTATGGTCCTGCTCGAAGCGGTAATCATTAAGAAGCTTAACAAAAACCTCAGGCTGCTCCTGGAATTGATAGCCAACAAGCTTTTTCTTTGCAGCCAGACCTGCCGCTGTACGCAGAATCTGACGGGCATCAACAGTAGTTATCTTATCATCACTATCAATATCCGCTGCTTCAAAATCCATACCGTAGAGTGTACCATCATAAATACCTGCCGCCACAAAAAGCGCAAGACGCGCATCAGCTGTGGTAACGTAAGCATCGTCATCGATATCACCATAGTAACGTATAACCTCAATGGCACCTGAAGGCAAAACAGAACTCCAGATAAGAATAATTGCCAGAAGTGATACTATAATAACTTTAATATCTTTCTTCATAAAATCACCTTTTTAGGTACAAAAAAATCAATTCAAAGGCAAAAGCCTATAATACCCTTATTTTAGATATTTTATTATACAATAATAATGCCAAAATTGCAATACCGATAGAACTTTGTTCACAAAAAAATAAAGAGTTCCGTTCAGCACACAGGCCACCCGAAACTCTTGTAAAGCAATTAAAACTCGGTTGTTGTTATACGAGGGATTTCTATACTTTCCGTTTCAATTTCACGGATATTATTTTCATCAAGTACAATAAGTCTGCCGCCACGCTCTGCACCATAAGTGAAATACCCTGCGCCTATTGTCTGATAAAGGTCAATTCCGTCAACATTCATACGGAAATCGTTTATATGGTCATGACCAAAGAATGCAGCAAATATATCACCTGTTTTCTTCCAGCTTTCGAGCTGATTGCCGTAGTCATTTTCCATATTTGGTGGGCAAGGCACTTCCCTTACTCTGCCCTCCTGAATTTTATTACCAAGAACGTAGTAATTCCCGTCACGCTCAAAGGTATATTCATCTTGCGCAGTTACCTCTTTATAACCCATAAGCTCCTGCTGCACAGGAATATGCTGGAACAAAATTGCAGGTACTGTTTCACCATTAATTGCTTTAAGCTCTGCAGCTCTTTTTTCATACCACGCAATCTGACAGTCATGCACATGGTCGTATGAGTTGTCACCCTTTGAATTAGTTTCATAGTCATTTGAGTCAAAGAGCCAGATTGCAAGAGCATCCTTTTCACCCTTGCTATCCTTAACAGTAAGGCAACAGTTACCGCAACCGTAAACATCGGCATCATTAAGATTTGATCGACAGTTGGGGTATTCCATATACATCATCATCTGATACTCTGTATGAAAACCAAGCTCACCGTCATGGTTGCCAAAAACAACGCCTAAGGGAATATTTCTCGCTCTGATTGGAGCGGTAATATCCTCAATAGTCTGTTTTATATAATCGTAGGTAAATTCTTCCCAGTAACCGCTGACGTTATCGCCACCGAATACGACTAAATCAGGGTTAGTTTTAGCAACAAGCTGTTCAATAACATTGATAGTTTCTTTGTGCTTATTATCAGGTATTTCTCTTATCTCATCGTCATCCATAACAGGCTGAACACAATGAATATCTGTAATATGTAAAATTTTGAATTTGCCATCTGCACCGAATTTAAGCGGTGCAGGTGTTTCCCTTTTAAATCTGTCTGTTTTCCATTTACGGGGTATGCCTGTTGCCATAATATTTCCTCCATTAATAAATTGGTTTGCACAAAAACATAGTCACTTGCGAAGCAAACTTCACTTCGCAGAAACTTCACTACGAAGTAACTTCACTTGCCGTCAGGCAAACTTAGTTGTTGCCTTTAGCTGTATTTATTGATTTCACTAACATTCTTCTTATAACACCACACTCTTGCATAAGCTCTGTCGCTATTTCTTCTGTAATACAATTTGATCCAACCAGCATTTCTATCCAGTATTCAGTCTCTATGCATTCTTTTAGTGCTATATGAAATTTATTTACAAAATCTGCCTTACTTGATGCATAGTTTGCTTCGTGAATATTAGCACCAATCGATGTGGCACTACGTGTTATTTGATTGACAAGAACTCCTCTACCTTTTTTAGTGTCGACATTATCGCACATCGAAATTATCTTTAATGCTAAAGTTTTTGCTCTTGTTCTGAGTTCAGAGTCTTTCATTATCTTTGCTCCTCTTGGTGAAGTTTTTGCTTACGCAAAAGTGAAGTTGTGATAGATCACAGTGAAGTTTGGATTGAAATCCAAGTGAAGTTAAGTTTGCTAATCACTTTGCCGAAGGCAAAACTTCACTTCGCAGAAACTTCACTACGAAGTAACTTCACTTGCCGTCAGGCAAACTTAGTTGATAAGGCAATATGATGCTTTATCAAAACGCCCAATTACCCTCTTTAAATATGGGGTATGCCTTGCCATCTTTGTAGCCTGTAATCTCAAGGTCAGGGGCACCAATCATAAAGTCAACATGAATCATACTGTCATTCACACCAAGTGCCTGACATTCCTCAAGTGTTTTATTTTCGAAGCCGTCAATGGTGTCACAGAAGCCTCTGCCAAGGGCTACGTGACAGCTTGCATTTTCATCAAACAAAGTATTGTAGAATAAAATGCCTGTATTTGCTATAGGGCTGTCGTGGGGAATAAGTGCTAATTCACCAAGGTATTTTGCACCCTCATCCATAGAAAGCATTTTATCCAATAAATCTTTACCCTCTTTTGCATCCCATTCAACTGCTTTGCCATCTTTGAAGGTGATGTAGAAGTCATTTATAATCTGTCCTTGATATGAAAGGGGCTTTGTTGAAACAAGCTTACCCTCTGCAAAGCCTTTTTTAGGTGATATGAATACCTCTTCAGTAGGTAAATTCGGGTTAAAGAAATTGCCTGACAAGGTGTTTTCACCACCGCCACACCAATGGCTTTCAGGTATTAATGATGCTTTGAAATCTGTACCATTTGAGCTTTTGTAAGTAAGATAATCAAACTTATTATCGTTAAGATAAGCTGTATGTGATTTTAAATCGGCATTATGATTTTTCCATGCCTCTTCAGGGTTATTATCCTTTGTAACATAAACGGTTTTAAGGATTGCATCCCAAAGCATATTATAAGCCTTGTTCTTTGTTTCACCAGGGAAAACCTTTTTTGCCCAATCATATGAAGGTACTGCAGCAATACACCATTGATCCTTATTTTCAAGGGCATCGCTATATTTTTTTGTAATCTTATAACGTGCCATCTGCGACTTCTGAAGCTTTTCGCGGTCAACACCCTTAAGACCATCGGGGTCTTCGCTTTCAATATAAATTCTACAGGGCACTTCTTCAACCATCTGCTTAAGTCTTTCCTCCTGCCAGGCGGGAACATCACTCAAGGTTTCAAGTGAACAATGCTTGATATTAAGCTTATTGATTGCCTGGAAGCTGAAATCCACAACAACCTTTGATGCCCCTGCTTTGTAGCACTCACCCACAAGTATTGTAACAAACTCGTGCTGATCTGCCTCGGCATAAATTCTGACGGGCTGACCCTTTTTTATATTAGCGCCCACTCGTGCAATAAGTCGGGCATATTTTTTCTGCATAGTTTTATTCAAAATAATCGCCTCCGATTTTTATTATTTTATCATACCGCAACTGTAAATACAAGAAAAAGACATACATAAACTATTAATTATGCCCAATTGACTAATTATCGACAAAATGTTTAATATCAACCCCGTTTTTGACGGATATTTCTTGACAAAAGGCTACAATAATGATAAATTTTAAGTATGAAAAATTTATTTTTAACCAAAATTAAACCCCATTTACCTGATGTAATAGGGCTAACAGGTTTGGTTGTTTTTTACGCTATTGTGGGGTGCCCTGCAAGATACTTTTTAGGTATCTGCTGCCCCGGCTGTGGTATGACGAGAGCATCACTTTCAATACTTAAGCTTGACTTTATCGCCGCGTTTAATTACCACCCACTTGTATTCATTATGCCCGTTTGTGTAGTAATTTTCCTCATCAGAAAAAAATTACCCAAAAAATTATACAATGCGCTTGTATCATTCGGTATAGTTTTGTTTATCGGTTTATATGTTTACAGGCTTATAACCGACTGTGAATATGTCTATATAGATATTACACGTGGTTTAATTTATAAAATTATAGATTTTTTAAAAACAATTCCAGGAGGATAATATTATGGCAGGTTTTACACAAATAGCAATTGCTCCCGGCACAACTCTTGACGGAGTTATCTCAATCGCCTCACAGAGCCTTTGTAACCAGGGTTATGAAGTACGCTCACAAATCCTCGGTCCTTCAACTGCAGAGCTTTTTGTAACAAAGGATCGTGACGGTATCAAGAATATAGTTGGTATGGGTGTTGAGTGCCACTCAACAATCACATTGGTTGCACCCGGTCAGCTCACCGTTACCACCGATTCAACATGGACAAATAAAATTGTTGCAATGGCAGTTGGTTGGTTCTTATGCTGGATTCCTTTTATTACAGGTATCATAGGCTGTGTTGGTCAGAATGACCTTCCCAAGAAAATCACAACAGCACTTTCACTTGCAGGTGCAAATAGCTTTGGTGCACCCGGCTTCCCCTCTCAGGCTCCCGGCTATGTACCTCAGGCTCCCGTTGCTCCTCAGAATCAAGGTTTTGCACCTCAGGCTCCTGTTGCTCCTCAGGCTCCTGTTGTTCCTCAGGCACCCGCTGCACCTCAGTCACCAACTATGCCACCACCCCCACCACCAACAACAGATTATAACAACTTCTAAAAACAAAAGCTATTTAACCGCTCGGGTTAAATAGCTTTTTCTTTTGAAAGCAACAGCCTTCAAAAATCGGTGTCAGGGGTAATTACTTATTACCCTGCTCATAAGCTTCAATCATCTTTTTAACCATCTGGCCACCGATAGAACCCGCCTGACGTGAAGTAAGGTCACCATTGTAACCCTGCTTAAGGTCAACGCCTACCTCTGCAGCAGCCTCCATCTTAACCTTGTTAAGAATCTGCTTTGCATTTGCTGTTTCAACTGCATTCTTGTTGCTTGAACTCATTTCATTTCCACTCCTTCGCATTTTTTTGCGTTTGCTCTATTATTATGGAGTGTTGATTCAAGAATATTTAATGAAAATTTTGACAAATGCTATACTATTATATGATGGTAATATTGCACAACTTATGCTTTAGTCTTTTGTAAAAACTATATAATAAATAGAACTTTTTCTCAAAACACAAATTTATGTTGCCAACACATTTTTGTAGTGATAGTATATAGTGGTATTAAAAGGGTGAAAGGCAGCAAATTTTATATTTTCACCTTAATTCGAGTTTATTCCCCCATTAAATTTTAGGAGAATGATTTATTATGGTAAAAGTTCTTAAATTCGGTGGCAGCTCACTTGCCGATGCCGAACAGTTTAAAAAGGTTGCCGCTATCATCAAGGCAGAGCCTGAGCGCAGATATGTTGTTGCATCTGCACCTGGTAAAAGATATTCTGATGATATCAAGGTTACCGATATGCTTTACGATTGCTACAAGCTTGTTAAAGCTAACCAGCCTATCGACGATGCATTCAAGCTTATTGAGGACCGTTACAACGGCATAATTAAGGATTTAGGCATCAAGCTTTGGCTTCAGCCTGAGTTTGACCGTATCAAGAACGCTATTGTTCACCACGCAGGCCGTGACTACATCGCATCTCGCGGTGAGTACCTTAACTCAATCGTCCTTGCAAACTACATCGGTTACGATTTTATTGATGCTGAAGAAGGCATTTTCTTTAAGGATAACGGCACACTTGATACCGAAAAAACAAACGAGGAGCTTACTGCTATCCTTGCAAAACACGAGCACGCAGTTATTCCCGGATTCTACGGTGTAATGCCCAACGGTACAATCAAAACCTTCTCACGTGGCGGCAGCGATATCACAGGCTCAATCGTAGCACGTGCAATCAAGGCTGATATTTACGAGAACTGGACTGACGTTTCAGGTATGCTTATGGCAGACCCAAGATGCGTAAATAACCCCAAGGTTATTGAAACAATCACCTACGCAGAGCTTCGCGAGCTTTCATATATGGGTGCAACTGTTATGCACGAGGATGCTATTTTCCCCGTACGTGAAATGGGTATCCCGATTAACATCCGCAACACACACGCTCCTACTGACAACGGCACAATGATTGTTCCCACAGTTGAATCAAACAAGGTGCCCACAGTTATTACAGGTGTTGCAGGAAAAAAAGGCTTCTCTGTTATTTGTATCGAAAAGGATATGATGAACTCTGAGGTTGGCTTTGGCAGAAACGTTCTTGAAGTGCTTGAGAACTACAACCTTTGCTTTGAACACCTTCCCTCAGGTATTGATACAATGTCAGTTGTTGTTAACGATGCTGACTTCCTTAAAAACAAAGATGCTATACTTAACGATATTCAGCGCAGAACAAAGGCTGATGCAATTACAGTAAACGGTGGTATCGCACTTATTGCTGTTGTTGGTCGCGGTATGGCAGGTTCAAAGGGTACTGCAGGCAGACTCTTTAAGGCTATTGCTGAGGGTGACATCAACATCAGAATGATTGACCAGGGCTCAAGTGAGCTTAACATTATTGTAGGTATTGATGAGATTGATTACGAAAAAGCTCTCAACGCTATCTACAGCGAATTTGTAAAGTAATTTAATTATTGATAAAACAAGCAGACGGCTAATCCCATTTACGGGTAGCCGTCTGCTTGTTTTCTTGACAAAAAGCTTGTTTAATATTATCATATTTATACCTGTACAGCAGAGGATAATACTAAAGCTCTGCAGAAAATAAAGAGGTAAAAAATGGCTATAAAAACAGAAAAATTCCGTGTAACAGGTATGACCTGCGCCGCTTGTCAGGCAAATGTTGAAAAAGCAGCGTACAAATTGCAAGGCACTCAAAAGGCCGATGTAAACCTTTTAGCGCAACAGCTTACTGTTACATTTGACGATGAACTAACAACCGAAAACGAAATCATAAATTCTATAACAGATATAGGTTATGGTGCAACAATTCAATCAAACGAAAACAAAAGCACTTTAAAATCACAATGGGATGAGCTCAAAGAAAATGAAAATAAGACTATTACAGCTATGAAAAATCGTCTTATTGTATCAATTATATTCCTTGTGGTGCTGATGTACGTTGCTATGGGCAGTATGCTTCATCTTCCCTTACCCACTATACTGACAGGCACAGAAAACGCACTTATAAACTCAATATTACAGCTACTACTTACCATACCCGTTATGATAATCAATCGTAAATTTTATATTTCGGGCTTTAAAGGGTTTATAAAACGTGCCTCGAATATGGATACCCTTGTTGCTGTTGGGTCAGGTGCTTCATTCTTATACGGTGTATTTGTAATATTTATGATGGCGTATTGGGCACCACGCGGTAATACAGAGGTTTTAGCACATTACTCACACCAATTATACTTTGAATCCTGTGCTATGATACTGACCCTTGTGACAGTTGGCAAATATTTTGAAACACGCGCCAAGGGTAAAACCGGTGATGCTTTAACTAAGCTCATAGATTTAGCACCCAAAACCGCAAGTGTAGTAAGAAACGGCAAGGAAATAACAGTTGATGCGGCTGACATAACCGAGGGTGATATTGTAATAATACGCCCCGGTGAGCAAATCCCTGTTGATGGCATAATAACCCGAGGTAACGGCTACGTTGACCAGTCTGCAGTTACAGGCGAGTCACTACCTGTTGAAAAAATTGTTGGTGACAATGTAATATCTGCAACCCTTAACAAAAACGGCACATTTTATATGACAGCCACCCGAGTGGGTGAAAACACAACTATAGCACAGATAATACGGCTTGTTGATGAGGCAGGTGCAACAAAAGCCCCAATTGCCCGACTTGCAGATAAAGTCAGCGGTATTTTTGTACCCGTTGTTTTGATTATTTCTGCCCTGACATTTATAATATGGTCAATCCTTGGTGCAGATTTCGAAGCAACACTATCATTTGCCGTTACTGTGCTTGTAATATCATGCCCCTGTGCTTTGGGTCTTGCTACTCCTGTTGCAATAATGGTAGGCACAGGCAAAGCGGCAGAAAACGGAATTCTTGTAAAATCTGCAACCGCCCTTGAAATGGCAGGATCAGTTGACACAATTGTGCTTGACAAAACAGGTACAATCACAAAGGGTGAAATGAGTGTCAGCGACGTATATACAATAGATAACAACATTACTGAAACAGACTTTTTAAAAATCTGCGGTGCACTTGAAGCAGGTAGTGAACACCCAATCGCACTTGCTATAAGAAACAAAGCAAAAGACCTTAATTTACCTACTGCCACCGAATTTCAAAACTTTGTGGGCAAGGGTATAAAGGCAACCATTGATGGCATCTGCTACCTTGCAGGTAACACATCACTTTTAAGTGAATATAATATTGATTATGGTGAAATTGAAGGTAAACTAAACGAATTTTCATCACAAGGCAAAACACCTGTTATTTTCTGTAAAGGAAACACAATTATTGGCATTTTAGCCGTTGCCGACACTATACGCGAAGAAAGTATAGAAGCTATAAAAATATTCAAAAAACAAGGCAAAAAGGTTGTTATGCTCACAGGTGACAACAAAAATGCCGCAGAATTTATGGGCAACCAGGCAGGTGTAGATGAAATATATGCAGACCTTTTACCTGCTGACAAGGAACGAATTATACAAGAATTAAAATCTGCAGGTCATAAGGTAGCTTTCTTTGGTGACGGAATCAATGATTCCCCTGCCCTTATGAGCGCAGATGTAGGTATTGCAATCGGTGCAGGTACAGATATTGCTATAGAATCGGCAGATATTGTGCTTATAAACAACTCTTTGCTTGATGGAGCAAAGGCAATTGAGCTAAGCAAGGCGGTAATGAGAAATATAAAAACAAATCTGTTCTGGGCGTTTTTCTATAACTGTCTTGGTATTCCGCTTGCAGCAGGTGTATTTTACCCCGCCCTTGGGCTTAAGCTGACTCCGATGATAGGCTCTGCCGCTATGAGTATGAGCTCACTTTGTGTTGTTACTAATGCCTTGCGCTTAAGATTTTTTAAATCAAAATTTATTAAAGAAGAAAAAACAAACTCCTCAGCCCACACTACAGCAGAGGAACCGAAAGGAAATGATGTTATGGAAAAAACATTTAATGTTGAAGGTATGATGTGCCCACGCTGTGAAGCCCACGTTGTGAAAGCCCTCACCGCTGTTGACGGAGTCGAAAGTGCAGTTGCAAGTCACGAAAACAACACCGCCACAGTTACACTCTCAAAAGACGTTGCCGATGATGTTTTAATCAAGGCGATTGTTGATGAGGGGTATGAGGTGAAATAAAATAAACAGAAATGGTGAGTTATACTATCAATAAAAACATCCCTGTGGATTGCTCCACAGGGATGTAGTTGTATATAAGCTTTATTAAAGGTGAAGTTTTCCGCTATGCGAAAAGTGAAGTTGTGATAAATCACAGTGAAGTTTTACACCTGCGGTGTAAAGTGAAGTTAAGTTGGCTAACCATTTTGCCGAAGGCAAAACTTCACTTCGCAGAAACTTCACTACGAAGTAACTTCACTTGCCGTAAGGCAAACTTAGTCATTAGTTAATAACCTTATCCTCAACCTCTTTATGAGCCATAGCGCAGAAATCTGCCACGCTCATTGTACCCATATCGCCCACTTTTCTTGCACGGACTGCAACAGCGTTATTCTCGATTTCTTTATCACCAAGAACAAGCATATAAGGGATTTTCTGAAGCTGTGCTTCACGGATTTTGTAGCCTGTTTTTTCTGCTCTGTCATCAACAGTTACGCGGAAGCCCTCTGCCTCAAGCTTATTTTTAAGCTCGTAGCAAGCATCGTGATGTCTTTCTGAAATGGGAAGAATACGGAACTGCTCGGGAGCAAGCCACAAGGGGAATGCACCTGCATATTTTTCAATAAGGAGTGCAAGTGTTCTCTCATAGCAACCGATTGAAGTTCTGTGAATAATGTATGGGTTCTTCTTTGTACCATCACGATCAACGTATTCCATACCGAACTTTTCAGCGAGCATCTGGTCAATCTGAATTGTAATAAGAGTATCCTCTTTACCGTAAACATTCTTAATCTGAATGTCAAGCTTAGGACCGTAGAAGGCAGCCTCGCCAACACCAACCTTGTAGTCAAGACCGATATCATCAAGAATTTCCTTCATTACGCCCTGAGCCTCATCCCACTGCTCCTTTGTACCGATGTACTTTTCAGTATCAGCAGGATCCCACTGTGAGAAGCGGTATGAAACATCCTCATAAAGACCCAGTGTTTTGAGCATAAAGATACAAAGGTCAAGACAACGCTTGAACTCATCTGCAAGCTGCTCGGGAAGGCACATAAGGTGGCCCTCTGAAATTGTAAACTGACGAACACGGATAAGGCCGTGCATTTCACCTGATGATTCGTTCCTGAAAAGAGTTGATGTTTCAGCCAATCTCATAGGAAGATCACGGTATGAACGTGCTCTGTTAAGATATGCCTGATACTGGAATGGGCAAGTCATAGGACGGAGTGCGAAAACCTCATCATCCTTTTCTTCGTCACCAAGTACAAACATACCATCTTTATAATGATCCCAGTGACCTGAAATCTTGTAAAGGTCACTCTTTGCCATAAGGGGAGTTTTTGTACGAACCCAACCGCGTCTTGCCTCTTCATCCTCAACAAATCGCTGAAGTGTCTGTACAATAAATGTACCCTTAGGAAGAAGTATGGGGAGTCCCTGACCGATTGAATCAACAGTTGTGAAGATTTCAAGCTCACGACCAAGCTTATTATGGTCACGCTTCTTTGCTTCTTCTACACGTGCAAGGTGCTCTTCAAGCTCTGCTGCCTTGGGGAAAGCAGTACCATACACACGCTGAAGCATTTTGTTATTCTGGTCACCACGCCAGTAAGCACCTGTACACGCAGTAAGCTTAAATGCTTTTACTCTGCCTGTTGAGGGGATGTGAGGACCTGCACAAACGTCGGTAAACTCACCCTGCTTATAGAAGCTGATAGGCTCATTTTTACCTGCGTGCTCTTCAATAAGCTCAACCTTATAGATTTCACCCTTAGCCTTCATTTCTTCAATAGCTGCCTGAGGCTCCATCTCGAATTTTTCAAGAGGAAGATCCTCTTTAACAATTTTTTTCATTTCTGCCTCGATTTTTTCGAGTGTTTCGGGGGTAAATGAAACGTCACTGTCTATATCATAATAAAAGCCGTTATCAATAGCAGGGCCGATTGCAAGCTTTGCCTCGGGGAAAAGTCTTTTTACAGCCTGTGCAAGGATATGTGATGCTGTGTGCCAGAACGCGTGCTTACCCTCTGCACTATCAAAGGTAAGAAGCTCTAACTCACAATCCTCATTAATAGGTGTACGGATATCAGCGCTTGCGCCATTAATAAGGCAAGCACAAAGATTTCTGTAAAGACCCATACTGATTTCTTTGCATACATCAGCAGGTGTAATCCCCTTGGGGAATTCCTTTACATCGTCACGAAGTTTAATTTTAACCATATATATCATCCTTTCAAAAGATAATTCACAAAAATAAAACACCCCAAATACCCTAAGGTATTTGGGGTGAAGAATACTCCACGGTTCCACCCAAATTACGGCACATTACCGTCACTCGAGATGCCTTAACGCGGCAAACGGCGGTACTTATTTCGTATCGCACTCAGGAGTGGTCTTGGGGGTAAGCCTTTTGCACCTTTCACCAACCGGTGCACTCTCTGAAAAGGTGAAATACCCTTACTTTCTCCGTCAACATTTTATGATATTATTTGTTGTATTAAATAAATAATAACGCTGTTTTCGGTTTTTGTCAACAATTATTCTGCATCAGCAGCTTCTTCAACCTTTTTCTTAGGCTGAATTTTGCCGTAAAGTGAAGATGCAGCTGCATCCACCTTCTTTTCACGGGGCTCAGCAGGAGTCTCGGGCACGTAAGGTGCACGTTTCTCACGACGGCCACCACGACGGTCATTTCTGTAATTACCGCGTTTTTCGCCACCTTCGGGAGTAATAACTACACGACGGCGGTCACCCTCGCCAACTGAGTGAGATGTAACACCCTCAACCTCTTGAATAGCGGTATGGATGATTCTGCGCTCATAGGGGTTCATAGGCTCAAGGGCAGTGCTTCTGCCGTACTTAAGCACTCTGTTTGCCTGGCGTTTTGCAAGTGCCTTAAGTGTTTCTTCACGGCGTGCTCTGTAGTCACCTACGTTAAGCGCAACACGCTTGTTGTTATTTTCAGCACGATTTACAAAAAGTCTTGTAAGGTACTGTAAAGCATCAAGTGTTTCACCACGTCTGCCGATTATGTTACCATAATCTTCTTCGCAGGTGATTTCAAAATAGATGTCCTCATCTGTTTCTTTTGCTGTAACGCTTACACCATTAAAGCCCATACCCTCAAGTATTGACTTAAGGTAAGCTGTTGCGGGTGTTTCCTTTGCCTCAATGCCTGAAAGGTCAACTGCAGGAGCAGCCTCTTTTTTAGGTGCTTCTTTTTTAACCTCTTTCTTAGGCTGTGGCTTTTTATTTTCGGGTTTCTTTTTATTTTCTGTTTTTACTTCTTTTGCGGGGGCAGGTTTCTTTTCTTTTTTAGGTGTTTCTTTCTTTTCTTCAACACCATCATCGTAAGATGCTTTAACCTGAGCATCTGCACCACCGAAAAGACCTAAAACTTTTTTCTTGGGGAATGTAACAACTTCAACCTTAACGTCTGCTTCAACAGGAGCGTGAAGGTTTTCAAGAGCCATTTTTCTGGCTTCCTCAATAGTAGCAGCAACGCCTATTGCTTCTTTAATCATATTTTCACCTTATTTCTTTTCGATTTCAACTCTGCGCTTGGTGTTATTCTCTTTAGAGCGACGTACAACAGTTTCATCAACCATCTGCTGTGCAATAACCTTTTTGGGGCTGTACAACGCAGCAAGTGCAACCTGCTGAATGAACGCGAAAATGTTTGAAATAATCCAATAAACGCCTACACCTGCAGGGAACATAAATGTAAATGCAAGTGACATAAGCGGTGACATAAATGTCATACATCCCATAGCGGGATTTTTTGCCATATCAGGATTCTGCTTACGCTGACGGATATACATAAATATAGATGATGCCATCGCTGTAAGGAATGCAAGAATGGGAATAATCCATAAAATGCTTAAATCTGACCTATCGGGTGTGAGTGAAAGGTCAATACCAAAGATATTGAAATTATCTTTAAAATTCTCTAATGCTTCGATCTGGTCTGCATTAAGAATATCTGCAATTTTATCTTTGTTTTCAGAAAACTTGTTGAGTATATGCAGCTCACTCATACGGTCTGTACTACCTTTTTTAGTTGCATCAACAACAATACCTAAAGCTGTTTTCAACTTTTCAACAGTCTCTGTTGAGAATTTAAGCACACCTGAAAGAGGTCTGTAAATAACTTCATACAAACCAATCATAACAATCATAGTAATTGCAAGAGATGAGCAACCCATATTAGCTGCACCAAATCCCTCACGCTGATAAAGAGCCTGAGTTTCCTCCTGAATTTTCTGCTGATTGCCGGCATATTTCTGTCTGATTTTGTTTACCTTTGCGTTAAGGCGAACCTGCTTTGCGCTGTTTTTTTGCTGCTTGATTGATGATGGCAACAATAAAAGGCGCACAATAAGTGTCAAAAGAAAAATTGAAAGCAGATAGCTGTCAGTAAGACTGTAAAGCCCACTAAGCACATAACTGAAAGGTATAGCAAGAAAATCTCTCATTAATTAAATATCCTTTCGAGTAATAAGAAGAATTACTTTTTCTCCTTCTTCGGGGGGACAGGGTCCACTCCGCCCGGAAAGAAAATATTGCATCGCATTAATCGCCTGATTGCCAACCACGAGCCTTTTAAAAGACCGTGTACCTCTAACGCCTCTAACGCATATTGTGAGCAAGTAGGGTAATACCTGCACTTAGGCCCGAAAAGGGGTGATATGCGGCGCTGATAAAATCTGATGAATGACATAAAGGCTTTTTTCATTATTCGTCACCCTCAGTAACGAACATACCCTCTTTAGTGAAAATATCGTTCATAATTTCTGCAAGTCGGGTACTTTTTACATACTTTGTTTTTGAGCGGGCAACAAGCACTATATCGTACTCGGGCTTAAGGTTGGGGCACACAGACCTGAATGCCTCTTTAATTACGCGACGAGAACGATTACGCTCAACTGCATTACCGATTTTTTTACTTGTAGTTATACCTATACGGCAAATTCCCGCGCGGTTTTTGGTGTAATAAACAACCAGCGCAGGATTAGTTATAGCTTTGCCCCTATTATACAACCGACGAAAATCGGGATTACTTTTAAGTGTGACGAAATCTGACACATTATTCTCCTACTTAGAGCGGGTCAACAGACCTTAATATGTGAGCTGTTTTCTGCCTTTTCTGCGGCGACGAGCAAGAACCTTGCGGCCGTTTCTGTCTGCCATTCTTTTACGGAAGCCATGCTCCATCTTTCTGTGTCTTTTCTTGGGCTGATAAGTTCTTTTCATTTTTTATTCTCCTATCTGTATATTCAGGCTTAATTAAAGAAGTGTAAGAAGTAGTAAATGCAGCCTGTTATTAATAAATTGAGTTGCTACAAACCATACCATCTGACAGTAGCACATAGCATTATACAAAAAATGACTCAAAAAGTCAATACTTATACCACAAATAAAGTAATAGTGATTTTTGCCTATTTTTGCATTATAAAAACTACTTTTTCCGTTGATATTTTAGGTTTGTTGTGTTATCATACTTTAAGTAATTTGAAGCTTTTTAAATATATATTTAATTAGGAGATGATATAAATGAGCGAATGCACTCATAATTGCAGTACATGCTCGCAGAATTGCTCCTCACGTCAGGAGCCACAAAGCTTAGTTGAAAATCCACATGAGCTTTCAAGCATCAAAAAGGTTATTGGTGTTGTCAGCGGTAAGGGTGGCGTTGGTAAATCACTTGTAACATCACTCCTTGCAGTTACAATGAATCGCCGCGGCTTTAAGTCTGCTGTACTTGATGCAGATATTACAGGTCCCTCTATCCCCAAAGCATTTGGCATTAAAGAAAAGGCTATGGGCACCGAAACAGGTATTATCCCCTGCAAATCAAAAACAGGTATCGAAATTATGTCTGTTAACCTTTTGCTTGAAAATGATACAGACCCTGTTGTTTGGCGTGGTCCCGTTATTGCAGGTGCAGTAAAGCAATTCTGGACAGACGTTATCTGGAATGACGTTGATTTTATGTTTGTTGATATGCCCCCCGGCACAGGTGACGTACCCCTTACAGTTTTCCAGAGTCTTCCTGTTGATGGCATTGTTATTGTTGCATCACCCCAGGAGCTTGTTGGTATGATTGTTGAAAAGGCTGTTAAAATGGCAGACCTTATGAATATACCGATTATTGCCCTTGCTGAGAATATGGCTTACTTTGAATGCCCCGATTGTGGTAAAAAGCACCATATCTTTGGTGAAAGCCATATTGAGGAAATTGCAGACAAGCACAATGTTGACACAGTATCACAAATCCCCATTAACAATAAGCTTGCTGCTGCAGTTGATGCAGGTGCAATCGAATTGTTTGAGGGCGATTGGCTTGAAAATATTGCAGACAAGCTTTTAAAGCTTCTTTAAAAACCACGAACACCCGCTGTCTGCAACAGCGAGTGTTCTTTTTTGAACAGGAATTTATTTTATGAAGAAGATATTATTAATTGATTTGGATAATACCCTGATTGACTTTAACGAGTGCGCCCGTCACTCTATAATGAATGCTTTCGAAAAGCTTGGCTTTGACTACTCCCCTGTAGTTTTTGACACATTTATTGAAGAAAACGTAAAAATATGGAAGCGACTTGAACGTGGAGAAATAACAAAACCACAGCTTCGCGCCAACAGATGGAATATAATCCTGGCACGATTGGGCATTGAATTTGACGGTACAATTCTTGAAGAAATGTTTGAAAACGGTGTGGCACAGGGTGCTTATGCTGTCACAGGTGCCTATGACCTGCTTGATTATTTAAAGGATAAATATGAAATGTACATAGTTTCAAACGGGTTTCGTTATGTGCAGGAAAGCCGTTTAAAAATAGGTGATTTCAACAAATATTTTAACAACATATTTGTTTCAGAGGATATCGGAATACCGAAGCCTGCAAAAGAATTTTTTGATTATTGCTTTAAATCTTTGGATAACCCTGATAAAAATGACGTTATACTCATAGGTGACAGCCTTAGTGCAGACATCAAGGGTGGTAATGACTACGGTATAGACACAATATGGTTTAACAAAAACGGAGAAGATAATCTCTCCCCCGTTAAACCAACTTATATAGTTAATGAATTAAACGAAATCAAAAACATTCTGTAATATCCTTAAATGTTACATCTATTATTTTTGAAATATCATCTGTTGCAACCTCTACCTGATAGCCGATTTTACCTGCGCTGAAAAATATTTTATCATACAGAAGGGCAGTTTCATCAATGGTAGTGGTAAAAAACTTTTTCATACCCACAGGCGAGCATCCGCCATGCACGTAACCCGTAAGTGGCAAAAGTTCTTTTGCTTTTATCATTTCAATGCTTTTTTCACCCACTGCTTTTGCAGCTTTTTTAAGGTTTAATTCGCTGCAAACGGGCACAAGGAATACATAATTCTGCTTTGATTTACCCACAGTAACCAAGGTTTTAAAAACCTGCTCAGGTGCTTCACCTAAAACAGAAGCAACATCATCCCCTGCAATTGCACCACTATCAGAGTAATCGTGCATTTCGTAGGGGATTTTCTTTTGATCAAGTAATCGCATTACGTTAGTTTTTTCTTGCTTTTTCATAAAATGTCACCGTATATCAGTAATTCTGTATTTTCATCGCTATATTCAATTTGTTTTGACCAGTTTTTGATACTATTAACTCTGTCTTCAATAGTCAAAGAGCCCTTTTCTTTAAGCTTTTTAGCATCTGTAAGCATAATAAACCTGAGTGATTCAATACAAAACACTACCCTTTCAGCAAAGCTGTTATCAAAAACAGATTTTATAAAATGACGATAAATAATGTAAGCAAGTGTACGTGAATACAATTCGTTACACTCTTTATCATTCCACAAAAGCTCTGTGTTTGTAATATCCTGCAGGGCTGATTTCAAATCACTCAAAAATTTTACCCAGCAATCATCAATTGGCTCTGTTTCTTCGTAAGCCTCAACAAGCCTTACATCACTTTTTATTTTTATGTCTTCACCTGTAAATGCTTGTGTTTTTTCAATAATTTTTACTATCTTATCCTCTAAAGATAATCCTTTATTACTGAGTATTTCAAAAAATGACAATCGCAAAGCAGAAGTTAAAATGTATATATCCGACTCAATAACCTCTTCCTTGGTTTCAAGGGCGATTTTTTCACCATCATTATATTCTGTAAGCTTAAACATATTTTCGCCCTCTAACAAAAGCTTACAAGCCGCTTCGCAAGAAAGACCCAAACCACACTCTGTAACACCGGGGAACCATTCGTAAAAACGAGGGTGTTCACGACAAATATCACAAATCGCAGCTTCACCGCAATTTATGATAATATCGCACAAATTATCTTTGTTTAAAAAGGGACATCGTTCACCTTCTGAAAGCTTAAAGCAACGACTTCCGTCGGGCGACGTCACTATATTATCTTTTATTTTTTGCGAAAAGGGCGTGTCCATATTGCAATAATTGTGATAGGTTGAGTCATCAACATCTATCTCCCATCCGATACAACAATTATCGGTACATTCACCGCAAATACATTTAAAATCATCAAAAAAATCAGGCTTAACGTAAATCATTTTTTACCTCTGTTACTGTTAATACATTACCATCACAAGTGAATTTTACACTATACCCGTCAAAATCAAGACCGTAAACTCTGTTTTCATCATTCTGGTAAGATGGTCTTGGGTCATATGACAAAATCTCAACTAAATGAGTTTTTAATTCAAGGCTGACTTCATTAACAGCTTCTGCGAAAACCACTTCAACAGTATCATTTTTGTGAGCGTCAGAAAAACCACCTCTGGCATTTTCAATACCGTCAACGTATGGCAGATATGGTTTTATATCATATATTGGTGTGTCGTTTTTTAAATCGGCACCCGTTACCACAAGAATTTTGCCTTGTGGGGAATCTTCGACACACTTTAATTCAACACACGAAAGACCCATTGAGTTTGGTCTGAATGGTGAGCGTGTAGCAAACACGCCTACACGTGTATTACCGCCTAATTTAGGTGGTCTTACTGTAGGCGACCATTCACCCTCATTCTCTGAAAAGCCCCATATAAGCCACAAATGAGAGTATTGCTCGATACCTCTTACAGCGTTTTCATCCTTAAATTCATCACAGAAAACGATTCTTGACTCTACTGTATTTACAAGACCACTTTGACGTGGTATGCCAAATTTATCAGTAAATCCGTTTTTTATATATGCAACAGGCTTAATTTCCATCAGTTGAATTCTCCTCAGGCACAATGCGACTCCAATCGAATAACTCACCGGGGTCGGTTTTTTCGGGGCTGTATTCTTCGTGACCTATAATATGAAAGCGGTCAACAGGTATATCGTGTCGCTCACATATATCATCTACAAGCAGCTTTAATGATTCATACTGTGCCTCGGTATAACCATAATTATCAGAATTAAGTGAATAATACTCAGCACTTGACATATACTGTGCCATATCATTAACTGAGCCTATCGCCATAAGCTCAATACCTATTGAATATTTATTCATTTTGTTTACAAGGCGTTTTTCGTTATTATACTCGCCCTCGCCTGCATGCCATGCAGCTCGGTTTTCGGGCAGGTAACAAATGATCTTACCGTCACGGTCAATTATGTAGTTAATACCGATTTCATAATCTACAAAAATACTTCGGTTAAGTGCGGGGTCATACGGGTTATCTCTGTCAAGCATAACTGCGCTTGTAAAATGAATCATTACAAATTCGGGCTTATATTCCCTTAACCATGAAGAATTTTCAAAGGGGATATAATCCTTCTCAGCGTATTTTGAATAAACCTCACGCTGAAAATACGCGGTTGTAGGCTCTTTAATAACAGTAGTCTCTGCTACTTCAGAATTTTTACCACAAGCATTAAATAAAAGCACCATCATTAAAACTATAGAAAAAACACGTTTTCGCACACAACCACCCCAACTAATTATATATTCACACCAATTATATTTATCATAGTTTATTTTATAAATCAAGTCAATAAATAAAAATAAAAAGGGTACTTCGTTTGAAGTACCCTTAATTTGCATTTAAGCTAATGTTAAGTTTAAATTACTTAAGCTCAACCTTTGCGCCTGCTTCTTCAAGCTTAGCCTTTGCAGCTTCAGCGTCGTCCTTAGATGCAGCCTCTTTAAGAGTTGCAGGAGCGCTATCAACCTTAGCCTTTGCTTCTGCAAGGCCAAGACCTGTAAGCTCACGAACAGCCTTGATAACAGCGATCTTGTTTGCACCAACGTCTGTAAGTACAACGTCGAACTCTGTTTTCTCTTCAGCAGCAGCAGCGCCGCCATCAACGGGAGCAGCAACAGCTACAGCTGCAGCAGCAGATACACCGAACTCATCTTCAACAGCCTTAACAAGCTCTGAGAGCTCAAGAACTGTGAGGGTTTTTAATTCTTCAACAATAGCAGTAATCTTTTCAGATGCCATTTTATTTTCCTCCATTTAGTCGCCTATATAGGCCTATTTTTTAATTTATTTTGTTTTAGCAGCAATTATTCAGCAGCTGCTTCTGCTGTTTCGCCATCCTTATCAACGATAGCCTGTACTGCACGTGCGAATGCTGCGATAGGAGCATTGAATACGCTGCAAACAGTAGCAAGCAATACATCTCTTGAAGGAAGCTTTGCGAGACTGTCGATCTTCTCAACGCTGATAACCTCATTGTCAAGGAAACCACTTTTAACTTTGAAATTGTTGTGAGTTGAAGCAAACTTGCAAAGGATTCTTGCAGCTGCAACATAGTCATCATTAGATGTAGCAAGAGCAGTAGTACCCTCAAGACACTCACCGAGACCCTCAAGGTCAGTACCCTTGATAGCGAGCTCGATCATTGTGTTCTTTGATACTGTGTATTCAACACCTGCTTCACGGAGCTCTTTACGAAGAGCTGTGTCATCAGCAACGTTGATACCCTTGTAGTCAACGATAACACCTGCGCATGCATTCTGAAGTCTTTCAGAAATAGCAGCAACCTCAGCTTTTTTAGCTTCTAAAATCTTTACGCTTGGCAAATAAATTCACCTCCGTTAAATTTGTTGCCAAATTTAAATGCCCTCACCGCATAATGCGAGGAGGGCATAGTTACCTAATAAATCAAGTAAGTTAGCACATTCCTCGGCAGGCGGTTGAAAGACCATTAAACAAAATTTGCACCTGCTGTCTTTAGAACAGCGTTAGTAGTTTAACACACCTTTTACGGTATGTCAAGTGTTTTTTAATTATTCTTCTGATGAAGAAGTACCGATCTTAGCAGCGTTTACACGGATGCCAGGACCCATTGTTGTTGCTACAACACATGAACGGATGTAAGTACCCTTTGTTGCAGCAGGTTTTGCTTTAATAACAGCGTCAAGGAGAGCCATTGCGTTCTCTGTAAGCTTGTCGCCGCCGAATGAAGCTTTACCGATGGGGCAGTGAATGATGTTTGTTTTATCAAGACGGTACTCAATCTTACCTGCTTTAGCCTCTTCAACAGCCTTTGCAGCGTCAGGAGTAACAGTACCAGCCTTGGGTGAAGGCATAAGACCTCTTGGGCCAAGAACCTTACCTAAACGACCAACGAGACCCATCATATCAGGTGTTGCAATACATACGTCAAAGTCCATAAAGCCACCAGTGATCTTCTCAACGAGATCCATCTCGCCAACGATATCTGCGCCTGCAGCCTCAGCAGCCTTAGCAGCATCGCCCTTTGCGAAAACAGCTACACGAACCTTTTTACCTGTACCGTTGGGGAGAACAACTGCGCCTCTAACCTGCTGGTCAGCGTGACGAGAGTCAACACCAAGACGGATATGCATTTCAACAGTTTCGTCAAACTTTGCACTTGCAGTCTTTGCTGCAAGCTCGAGAGCTTCTTTTACTTCGTAGAGCTTTGCTTTGTCTACGAGCTTTGCGCTCTCAACATACTTTTTACCATGTTTCATAATTTTTTTCCTCCCAATAGAGTGGTTAAATCGGATTTACCTCCCACCCGGGAGCATTAATCAACAACAGTAACGCCCATGCTACGAGCTGTACCTGCTACCATTGAGATAGCAGCTTCGATTGAAGCAGCGTTTAAGTCAGGCATTTTCTGTTCTGCGATTTTTCTTACTTGCTCACCGGTAATTGTTGCAACCTTAGTCTTATTTGGAACACCAGAACCGCTTTCGATACCGCAAGCCTTCTTAATAAGAACAGCAGCAGGCGGAGTTTTTGTAATGAATGTGAAAGAACGGTCGGCATATACAGTAATAACTACAGGAATAATGAGACCCATATCATTCTTTGTGCGTTCATTGAATTCCTTTGTAAATGCCATGATGTTTACACCGTGCTGACCTAATGCAGGACCAACGGGTGGTGCTGGGGTTGCTTTACCAGCGGGAATCTGTAGTTTAATATAACCTACAACCTTTTGAGCCATGTTTTGCACCTCCAAAATTCGTGGTATGGCGGAATAAGAAGCTCGCCTTACTCCTCCCACACGCGGTACTTTGTACCGCATATAACAGTAGCTTTGCTACTGATTACCAAATTAATCTGCGATATTAGTCAATCGCTTTTTTTACCTGATTGAGCGGAAGCTCAACAGGTGCTTCTTTACCCATAAATGAAACGATAACGCGAACAACACCATTATCGGTATCGATTGTTTCAACAACACCTGAGTTGCCTTCCATAAGACCTTCGGTAATTGTAACAAGATCGCCTACCTCGTAAGGAACCTCTGTTACTGTTGAAACTGCGCCCTCGCCCTCTGCACCTGTGCTTTCGAGGCCTAATTTACGAACCTCTTCTGCGGTGAGCGGAACGGGTCTGCCATCGGGACCGACAAAGCCAGTTACACCGCTTGTGTAACGGATTGCATGCCATGTTTCATCGGGAACCTTGAGAACGTTTTCTTCGCCCTCTTTATCGCTGTACTCAACTGCAAGCTTTACAACAACGTAGCTTGGGAAAATCTTTCTTTCGATTTCGACTGTTTTGTCATCGCGGACTTCAACAACCTTTTCTACAGGAATGCATACACCCAAAATTTTGTCGTGCATCTTGCGGTTTTCAACGAATTTACCGATATTTTCCGCAACCTTATTCTCATAGCCTGAGTAGGTGTGGATAATATACCATCTTGCTTCTGCAGCCATAATAAACCTCCGTAATTACTGATATTTTTAAATCAGATTATGCGGCGGTTGTTGACTCTGTGGCAGCTTCTGTAGTAGCCACTGTAGTAGCTTCAGTGGTTTCCTCAACAGCTTCCTCAGTTGTTGATTCAACAACCTCTGTTACAGCCGTTGTTGTTTCATTTGCAGCTTTGTTCAATGCTGTAACTGCACCTGAAACGGCATAGTCGATAAGCCAAATGCCAGCACCTATCACAAGGATTGCTGCAAGAACAATACCTGTGCTCTTGAGAACCATTTTACGACCGGGCCAAACAATCTTTTTAGTCTCACCACGGAGATCTTTAAAGAAACGCGCAATAGCCTTGCCGGGATTCTTAGGTGACTTATTAGAAGACTTTTTTGCCTTCTTTTCAGACTTAGCAGTCTCTGAGGTATCAGCTTTGGCTACTGCTTTTTTGTTTTCATCAGCCATTGTGCTACCTCCTTACTTTGTTTCCTTGTGGAGAGTGTGTTTCTTGCAGAATCTGCAATACTTTTTCATCTCCAACCTGTCAGGGTTGTTTTTCTTTTCCTTCATAGTGTTGTAATTGCGCTGCTTACATTCTGTGCAGGAAAGTGTAATTTTAACTCTCACTAACGGCACCTCCAATTTTTGATTAGCCTCCCTCTCAACGGTGAGCAGAGCCTATCCCCGCCCATTCCGAAGAAAGCACCTTTTCTGTAAACTGACTGTGAGAAAATCAGGGCACAAAAAAAGAACCCTCCACGAGAGGTACATGGATTATACCACAGGAGATTCTTAATGTCAACACATTTTTGATTTTTTATTTTCAAGCCTTTAATTGCATTCGCATTATATCAAATTTTTAAATTTTTTTCAATAAACTATTGGAATATTATATTTTTTGTTTTATAATGTGTGGGTATACAATTATATTTATAGGAGGGGTTCCCTTGGGTTCAAAATACTCCGTTCAGCTCAGTAAGGTTATAAAGGCAAACTCATTCGAGGTTATTTATATGCCTGACAAACCCGAAAGCGAGCTTGTTATACGTTCACAAGACGTAAACCGTCCCGGACTTATGTTCGCAGGCTACGAAAAATTCTATGACAGAGAGCGTGTAGAATTCATCGGTCTTGCAGAAAAGAGTTATCTTGAGGAGCTTGACGAAGCAACACAGCGTGAAAGACTTGAGCTTTTTTTCAGCCTTACACCCCCTGTTGCAATCCTTACACGTAATATTGATGCATCCCCCATTATGCTTGAGCTTGCAAAGAAATATGAGGTACCGCTGTTGCGTTCAGCAGAGCCCACCTCAGGCATAATGGCAACCCTTATTTCATACCTCAGCACAGAGCTTGCAGAGCGCATCACCCGTCATGGTGTTATGGTTGAGGTATACGGTGAAGGTATACTTATTTTAGGTGATAGTGGCGTTGGTAAAAGCGAGGCTGCAGTTGAGCTTATCAAGCGTGGTCACCGTCTTATTGCAGATGACGCTGTAGAAATCCGCAAGGTATCATCAAAGACCCTTGTTGGTACGGCACCCGATAATATCCGCCATTTCATTGAATTGCGCGGTATCGGTATAGTTAACGCACGTAATATTTTTGGTATAGGTTCTGTTAAGCTTACCGAAAAAATAGATATGGTTATTCAGCTCGAACAATGGGATAGCACAAAGGCTTATGACAGACTTGGTATTGAGGATGAATATATTTCAATCCTTGGTATAAAGATACCTACAACAACCGTACCTGTTAAGCCCGGCAGAAACCTTGCAATCATCATTGAAATTGCGGCTATGAATAACAGACAGAAAAAGCTTGGCTACAACGCTGCAAAGGAGCTTATGGCGCAGCTTGGTATGGGCGAGGTTGAAACTCAACCCAAAGAGCTTGATGCATGGCATTGATAAATTACAAATCAACTAAAAGGAGAATATATTATGTACAGAATTGGCGTTGACCTTGGCGGTACAAATATCGCTACAGGTGTAGTAAACGAAAAGAATGAAATCATCGGCAGAGGTAAGGTTAAAACCCGTGCACCCCGCCCTGCTGAAGCTATATTTGATTCAATCAAAGAGGCTATTGATATGGCTGTAGTTAACGCAGGCATCAGCTACTCTGAGGTTAAATCAATCGGTATCGGTACTCCCGGTTCAGTTAACCAGGATACAGGTACTATTGAATTTTCAAACAATCTTCAGTTCAGAAACGTACCGGCAAAAGAGATGCTTGAGGAATTACTCAAAAAGCCCGTTTACCTTGAGAACGATGCAAATGCAGCTGCACTTGGTGAGGCTGTTGCAGGCTGCGGCAGCGGTGTAAAATCATTTATCGCAGTTACTCTCGGCACAGGTGTTGGTAGCGGTATTGTACTTGACGGCAAGGTTTACCGCGGCAGTAACTTCTGCGGTGGTGAAATCGGTCACACAGTTATAAACGTTGACGGTATCCCCTGTAACTGCGGCAGAAAGGGTTGCTGGGAAAAATATGCATCTGCAACAGCACTTGTTTCACAGGCAGTTGAGGCTATGCAGGGCAACAAGGGTAGCCTTTTATGGCAGACATGTGATGGCGACCTTAACGCAGTTGACGGCAGAAGCATTTTCGAAGCTGTTGATATGGGTGATGATGTTGCAAAGGCTGTTGTTGACAAATACCTTCACTATGTTTCAATCGGTATTGCTAATATCGTTAACGCTCTTCAGCCCGACGTTGTATGCGTAGGTGGCGGTATCAGTGGCCAGGGCGAAAAGATTCTTCAGCCTATCCGTGATAATGTTAAAGCCGAGCGTTACAGTGTTTATGCTGACAAACAGGCACAGATTGTACCCGCACTTTTAGGCAACGATGCAGGTATCATTGGTGCAGCATTACTTGATGAATAAGAGGATATATGAATACCACATTTAATTTTCAGGAATTATATAATTACGCTTCAAGCATCGGCTGTGAAGCTGTACTTGGCGAAAATATGTCGCTCAACACATCCTTCAAAACTGGTGGCCCCTGCGGTGTAAGGCTTTCACCAAACAGCGTTGAACAGCTTAAGGATGTAATCGCAAAAGCTAATCAGCTTGAAATTCCGTTTACCGTTTTAGGCAACGGCACAAACGTGCTTGTGCCCGACGAAGGCATTGATAAAGCCATTATCATCATTGGTGATAATATGGCAGAATATAGTGTCGAGGGTGAAGACACTTTAGTTTTCTCTGCCGGTACAAATCTTGTATCACTGTGCCGTTTTGCACTTGAAAACTCATTAAGTGGTCTTGAATTTGCATTCGGTATACCCGGCACCTGTGGTGGCGCAGTATTTATGAATGCAGGTGCTTATGGTGGCGAAATGAAAGACGTGCTTACAGAAATTACTCACCTTACACCTGATATGCAGATTGAAACAATTTCTGCCGCAGATGCAGAGCTTTCATACAGACATTCCGTTTATAAAAAGAATGGTTGTATTGTTCTTTCTGCAAAGGCAAAGCTTTCTAAGGACTCTAAAGATAATATCAAGGAACGAATGAATGATTTTCTTGGCAGACGCAAGGATAAACAGCCCCTTGAATACCCCAGTGCAGGTAGCACCTTCAAGCGACCTGAGGGTTATTTTGCAGGCGCACTCATTCAGGAATGCAACCTTAAGGGCAAATCAGTAGGCGGTGCTCAGGTAAGCGAAAAGCACGCAGGCTTTGTTATAAATAAAGATAACGCCACATCTACAGATATTTTAAATCTGATTGACCTTATTAAAAACACAGTAAAAACCGAAACCGGTGTTACACTTGAACCCGAAGTTATTGTCCTGAGGTAAACTATGTCTTTTTCAGCTGATGTTAAAAATGAATTAGCCACAATAATTTCCTCCGCCTGTTGCTACAAGGCGGAGGCTTTCGGCATGCTGTTATATGGCAGAGCTTTCGGACTTTCAGAAATCTCACTTATGACAGAAATAAAAAGTGTAGCAGAGCATTTCAGCTCAAGCATACGTGATCTGACAGGCGTTACACCCACAACAGAGTGTTCAAAAGCAGGTAAATACAAGGTTACTATACCCGACCGTGAGGACAGGCTAACCATACTGAATTACTTTGGTTACACAGGCAAGGAATTGTCATTAAGGGTTAATCTGTCAAACCTTGAGCAATCAAACAACGATTGCTGTTCAAGGGCGTTTTTGCGTGGAGCATTCCTCGCTTGCGGTAGCGTAACTGACCCTGAAAAGGATTATCACTTTGAGTTAAGTGTAGCAAAAGCCAAGCTTTGTGATGATTTATTACAGATTATAGATGATATCGGTCTTAAGGCTAAAAAGATTATCAGAAATAACAGCTATGTTATTTACAGCAAGGATGCTGAATCAGTAGAAGATTTTATCGGTACAATGGGTGCAAACAATGCCTTTATGACGGTAATGCAGACCCGTGCCATGAAGAATATAAAAAACCAGATTAACCGTCGTTCAAACTTTGAATCGGCTAATATGAGCAGATCTATCGAGGCAGGTTTAAAGCAGGTTTCACTTATAGAAGAGGTCCTTAAGAAAATTTCACTCGATGATATGACAGATGACCTTGCAGAGCTTTGCAAACTAAGGCTTGAAAACCCCGATATTTCACTTGACGAGTTAGGTAAATTAATGAAGCCTGAGCTTTCACGCTCTGCAGTAAGCCGTCGCTTCAAAAAGCTTGAAAAAATCGCCGAGGAGATTAAGGCGAAATGAAAGAATTTGTAATAAAAAAGAATGATGCAGGTCAAAGGCTTGATAAATATATTACCAAGTCTTTTCCGCTTATACCCCAATCGTTGATGTATAAGTATATTCGCAACAAGCGTATAAAGGTGAATGGCAAAAAGTCAGAAATTTCATACAAATTATGTGTTGATGACGTTATATCAATGTATATAAACGATGAATTTTTTGAGCCCGTTAAACCGAAATATGACTTTCTTGGTGCAGGTAAATCACTTAAGGTTGTGTATGAGGATGCCAACATTATTCTCATAGACAAGCCTGCAGGTATACTCTCACACCCCGACGAGGGCAATTATACAGATACTGCAATTACAAGAGTGAAAAGGTATCTGTATGAAAAAGGCGAATACAATCCCGATAACGAAATGTCATTTGCCCCTGCCCTTGTTAACAGAATTGACCGCAACACCTGCGGTATAATCATCGGTGCAAAGAATGCGGAAAGTCTGAGAATACTCAACGAGAAGTTGAAAAACAGAGAGCTTCATAAATACTACCTTTGCGTGGCAATCGGCAAGCTTAAAAACCGCGAGGGTATTATCAAGGGCTACCTTGAAAAGAACGAAAAGCAGAACAGAGTATATATAAGCGAAAAATCAAACGATAAAACAAAGGCTATTGCCACAAAGTACAACGTGCTTGATTATAAAGCAGGTCTGTCACTTGTAGAGGTTGAGCTGCTCACAGGCAGAACACACCAGATACGAGCATCTTTTTCACACTTGGGCAACCCCCTTTTAGGTGACGGCAAATACGGCACCAACGCACAAAACAAGCAGTTTGGCGGATACAAAAAGCAGTTTTTATATTCATACAAATTGTCCTTTGATTTTGAAGGTGATGCAGGCATACTCAACTACCTTAACGGCAAAAGCTTTGAGGTTGACGACGTGTGGTTTAAAACTGCGTTTTATGAAGGAAGTATATAAATGCAAAATGCAAAATTAAAGGAACGCTACGCGTTGATTATAATGCTAACACTAAACTGAAGTAATGCGAAGCCTTACCTCCCTTTCCCAAGGGAGTGGGACCAAAACGGAGTTTTTGGTGGTGGGTAGTTCTCTCACTGTTATTTTTCAGTTTGTTAGAACAACGGTGGTTCAAAAAGTACACGAATAATTTAAAGCAGAACAAAAAAATTGCTGTGTGGTCCTACCTCTCTGGTTTAAGAGAGGGGGACCACCTTTTTGTTAAGTTGATGTTTAATTTATTTTACAAGCGCGTGGATACTTTCGTATAAAAGCAAGGCTTGTCGGGTGGTGGAGAGTTCCCGATACGAAGTATCGTGGAAACAACGTTTCCATTGGTGATTTACTGAATGGATATATCATTTATTTACGAACAAAAAATATAATGTTTCATATTTCATTTTTATAGACATTCAGTATATTACAGTTGAATCTTACGATTCAAAACGCTAACGCGTTGGAACTCTCCACCGCCCGTCGGACTTAATATGAAACAGGTAATTATTCACTCGTTTGTTACTTGATTTGTATAATAAAATAAATAGAAGGCGGTCCCCCTCTCTTAAACCAGAGAGGTAGACCGCCAATAAGTTTATTTATCGCTTGAAAGCTTGTTGTATAGGCAAGCAACGTTAAGTCCTCTTGTGATACCCAAAATTGTTTGCTCGTTATTCACTTCGCACAATTTTGACCACTGCGCCAACTCACACGCCCTGCATCGCCCACTGGGCGCGGTCGTGTTCCTTGCCCCCTCTCTTAAACCAGAGAGGTTGACCACCAATTTTATTGTTATTTACCCATCACACCATGCGATTCATCATCTGCTGCAATACACTCTGTTGTAATTTTAAAGGATTCGTTATCCTCACCGAGATTTAAAATAGTAATAGTAACCTTTATTTGATTATCTGCTACTGGGCAGAAGGGTGTATTCATAAACATATCTTCAATAAAAGCTACCTTCTCAGGATCACCACTCCAAGTGCCGTTAGTAGCTGCACTGTTTGTGATAAGTATAAATTCGTCACTATCTTCAAAGGGAACATCACCCATCATGCAATAGTTTGTAATTTGCGAAACAATTTCTCGTTGATTAGCCATACAAGTTTTTGTACGTGCATTCTTTGTTACTGCTTGAAAAATGGGAAAACCCACAATAAAAACAACAATAAGAATAAGGGAAACAACTCCCCCGATAATCCCCGGTGCCAAACTATTCTTCTTTTTAGGTGGAGGTACTGCTGTCAACGGACGTGGAGGAGCAACTACAGGCTGTTGTGGAGGATTGTAAGAACTCCTATTATTGTTTACACTCTGCTGTACTCGACTTTGAGGAATTGTAGAGGTATCCACTGGTTTTTCGTGTCTCTGCTTATTAAAACCAAACGCTCTCTTGACACTTGTCTCAAGACTGTTAAAAAACATAACATCGCCCATATCAAGCGCCTGCATATTGCTGAATTCTTCTGGGATATCGTAGGCATCCATATTTTTAAAACAAGGAATAAGCACCTTCGATGTGTTGTCTGCCATCATAGATATAAAACGAGACCATTCATTTTTAACCCATACAGCATCGTAATAATCATATTTTGTGCCGATAGCAATCATAACCTTTGCACTTGAAAGCGCAGCATATATGTATGGCTCATACTCTGCACCCGCAACTTTGCGGAGAGTGTTTCTTGCATAGAAAACCTTGTACCCCATTTCTGTAAGGGCTATATAAATGTCTTGCGCAATAGAGCTATCCTCTGTACGTACACCGGAAACCTCATCAGTTTCTTTATAACATATAAAAATATCATAAGGCTCTTCAGTTGCCGCAATTTCAAGAATTTTTTTCTGAATACCATCAATAACCTTTGCTTCTTCGCGGTAAATATTTTTGGCGGTTATATCGGCATATTCACAAGCCTGCTGAAAATCAGCATCACGCATAATAGATGTAGGTAATGTTCTATGACAGGTTGGGATTTTACTTCCATCCTTATCATCAACATATTCTATACCATATTTACAAAGCACAAGCCCCCAATAGGCTTCTGCTTCATCAGAAAATTCTGCAATAATGCTTTCGTAAATACCCGATGCCTTATCAAATTCACTTTTGAAGCGAAGATTATTAGCCCTGTTAAAAAGAGCCAGTTTTCTTTCGTTATCTACCTTTGGTAATGTCTGTTGTGTGTTGCAATATGAACAAGCAACAACAGATTGACTTTCGCTAACCTCTAAATTAGCACCACACATTTTACATTTGAAAACAGCCATAAAAATACCTACTTTTAAATATAACAATACACTACAATTATGAACTTTTTTGTATTTTTTTCAATTCGCATTTGTAACAAAGTTTTTGATTCCTTTTTGTAGGATTATTTGAAACATTTGCTTAACCAAAAATAAAAGAGTGCCGATTACTCGACACTCTAACTTGCTAAAATTAATCAGCTGTATAGGGAAGGAGAGCGATCATTCTTGCTCTCTTGATTGCTGTTGTAAGCTCTCTCTGATGGTAAGCACATGTACCTGTTACACGACGAGGAAGAATCTTTGCTCTGTCTGATGTGTAACGACGAAGCTTTGCAGCATCCTTATAGTCAATTTTTTCAACCTTCTCAACACAGAAAGCGCAAACTTTTTTGCGGCCCTTCTTGTTGGGACGGCGATCAGCTTTATCGTATGCCATAATATAATTACCTCCTGTTAAAATCAGAACGGCAGGTCATCGTCATCAGCAATAGCTGAAAAATCATCTACACTGCCATTTGAGAAAGAAGCGGGAGCAGTATCCTGTGTTCTGGGGGCAGCATTACCTGACTCACTTTTTGAACCACAGAAGCTAACGTTATCTGCAACAATCTCAAAAGTTGAGCGTTTGATACCGTCTTTCTCGTAAGAACCGGTCTGAATAGAACCCTGAACAGCAATCATGGAACCTTTTGAAAAATATCTTGAAACAAATTCAGCAGTCTGACGCCATGCAACAACATTGATGAAGTCGGTTTTTCTTTCTTCACCTGCTCTTACATAACCGCGATCAACTGCAACAGAAAATCTTGTAACAGATACGCCGTTGGGAGTCTGGCGAAGTTCCGGGTCAGCTGTAAGTCTACCCATAATAACTGCACAATTAAGCATTATTCACACCTCTTATTTTTTAATAACCATTGAACGAAGAACGCCGTCAGTAATGCCGAGCACACGCTCAAGCTCTGCGGGGAACTCAGGCTCACATGCGTGGTTGTAAAGAACATAATAGCCGTCTTCTTCGTCGTTGATAAGGTATGCAAGTCTACGCTTACCCCACTCATCAACGCTGTCAACTGTACCGTTCTTTTCCATCATAGCCTTAAACTTTTCTGAAAGCTCTTTTGCAGCTTCTTCACCATTCTTTACAGAATAGATGATGATTGTTTCGTAGTTTGACATCGTTTGCACCTCCTTATGGACTCCGGCTCTCGTTAGATGTTTTCGAAAGCAAGGAAATAATCGCCGCGGACATTCCACGACGATTACGCATTATAACACTATTTCATCAATAAGTCAAGGGGGTGTTTACTATTTATTTTAAAAACTGCCCAACACCTATCTGGTCAAGTAATGACATTATAAGCTGATAAATATGACTTACGAAATATGAAAGTCCGAATTGTTCTAAAATGCCGTCAGCCTTCTCACCAATAGCACTTTCATAGCCAACAACGTAGTCTGCATCTGCATAAGGCTTTGCAGGGTCATAAACAGGGCTTTCACCATTCATTATTTTAAAGCTGACAAGCTTTTTGCCTATAGGGGCGGTGGTATTACCCACAAGCTCGTAACTCACGTTAACCTGCATAAGGGCGTTGCTAACCTGCGGTAATTTGCCTGTTACCTGTAAACGGATTTCTTCGCCCGGGTCAAGTGCCTTTACGCCCATTGACTGAACAACAAGGTTTGCACCCATAACCTCAACAGAGCTTATTTTTAAGGGATAGGCTTTTGAAATATTCTTTATAACAATAACCTTATCACTACCTGTTACAACACCAGGATTAGCATTACCGAAAGTTACGTAAACTCCATTATTGTTATTTGTTGATTCATGGAATTGCGGATACATCGGGTCTGAATATATATTAACAATTTCATCTGTAAGCAGATTTTTAAGTGCAAGACTTCTGCTATATTCATCATGGAAGGTCATTCCGTGATAAAGCCCCTCAACAAACCATGTGTTTTCAGGCAAGAATGCTGTTGAAGCATCAACCTCCATTGAAGGTGAAACGTGGTCGTGTTCGGGATTATCACATTGTGTAAGTGCGCCTGTAAAACCATCTGCATAACGCTTACCGAAGGGGGCACATTTTGCACCTGTTGAATCATCTGTGGCAATAATAGCATCAGAATTTTCCATAAGGCCGGAAACCGCATGAATACCGGTACCTGAAATAATACTGATATTAATGCCGTACTCATTAACGCATTTTTGAAGATTTTCGTGGTAATTTGCCATTACCTCAAAGTGTACATAATCACTTTTTTCAATAATTGCAGCATTCTCCACAGGGTCAAGGTGCATATCGCGTACTTCTTCGTAATACTCAAGGGGAATAAAATCCCATATACTGCCAAAGTTACCTATTACATTATAAACGTACGGATAAAGCTCTGCAACAATATCATCAAGGAAGCCCAGCTGTTGCGCCTCAAGAAGCCAAGCGTAATGACCATCAGTATCAAATCCATGCTCGATGTAGTAAATAAGAGTTTCTTCATCAAGTTTTGCAGTACCACTCATAATATCATACGCAAGGGCTGCACCGCCAATTGCAGGTACTGTAAGCACCGCATTGTCAACATCCTGCTTATAACCGAAAAGCGAAAAATATGTTGCACTTACCTGACCGCCATGAGAAACGGCAATTATATTAACCTTATCCTTACCGGTATACTCTTTAACATCCTGAATATATCCATCAAGCCTTACCGCACAGTCATAAACACTTGTGCGCCAATCTTCAGTAAAGAAGAAAATGTTTTCTTCACCGATATATTCTGCCATTTCTGCAGACAGCTCCGGCTCGTGAATATAAGCCTCAGGCAAACCATTTTCAAGAATATATGCCATATTTGTTGAAAGCACGTCGGGGTTAGCAATACGAACGTTGTATTTACTTGTGCCATCGGGATTCATTTTCATAAACTCAAGCTCTGCCTCAGTTTCTTCGCCAACAGTTTTGCCAAGATATTCGGGGTTACCTTTAACAGTAAGCACAAGACCCTTACCCAAATCAACAATTCTGTTAAGAACGCGGTCAAGAATAGAATCCATATTAAGACCCCAGATTTGTGTTTCTGTGCCGTCATCGTTAGTCATAACAAGCTCTGAACCGCTGTAGCCCGGTACAATAATAACGGGGTAATCTGTAATGTCATCTGTAAGCTGATAAACCGCACCTGCCACTGCAGAAAACATTGTAAACATCATAACAACGCTCATAATGAGCGCAAGAATCTTTTTACTCATAATAAAACTCCTCCGCAACAAGTTTACAAGCTCAATATACCATCTTCTGAGTATTTTTTCAAGTGTATACCTATTTTATATAAAAAAGGATTCTGCCTGACACAGAACCCTTTAATGAACGTTATTTATCAAAGCATCTCTTTGCGAAGCTCTGCACCCGATTTTGCTGACAGATATGCAGGGGGAATATCAAATACAGTTTTGCAACCGCTCATGCCCTCTTTATTCATTCTGTATGCTGCACGAGCATACGCAACGATAACAGCAGATGTAAATTCGGGGTTAGAATCCAGCTTAAGGCTGTACTCGATAACATTATTATGCTCAAGGTCTTTACCTGTTTTACCTGTTCTGATAACAAAGCCACCATGGGGAATACCCTTATGGTCACGGTCAAGCTCCTCTTGTGAAATGAAATGAACTGTTGTGTCATACTCATCAAAGTAGTTTTTCATTGTAACAATATCATTTTCAATTCTCTTAAGGTCTGCACCCTCCTCTGCCACAACAAAGCATTCTCTTGTATGCTTCTGCCTTGTGGTAAGCTGAGGCTGTGAACCACTACGAACTGCATCAAGTGCTTCGGGTACAGGGATTGTGTACTGTCTTGCATCAAGAACACCCTCAACGCGTCTGATAGCGTCAGAGTGACCCTGACTTACGCCCTTGCCCCAGAAGGTGTAATCTGCGCCATCAACAAGGATAGCACTGCCGTAAAGTCTGTTAAGTGAGAACATACCCGGGTCCCAACCAACAGAGATAATGCCGATTTTACCACTTTCTTTTGAAGCAGCATCAACGTTATCAAAATGAACGGGGATGTTTTTGTGAGTATCAAAGCTATCAACAACATTAAAGTACTTTGCCATAGCAGGAGTCTGCTCAGGGAGATCAGTTGCACTGCCACCGCACATAATAAGCACGTCAACATCATCTTTATGAGCAAGCACATCGTCTGTTCTGTAAACAGGTGCATCTGAAATTGTTGTTACTGTTTCGGGGGCGCGACGAGTGAAAACACAAGCAATTTCCATATCATTATTCTGCTTGACTGCGCACTCAACACCCTTGGCAATATTGCCGTAGCCGTAAAGACCGATTCTAATCATTATATATCAACTCCATCGGGATAGATTTTTAAATTAACAGATATAATTTTATATCCATCTGTTTTTATAGTCAACAGTTTTTTATAAATTATTTTAAAAAGTAAACAAAAAAGTCAGCTCAATAAAATACAACTGAGCTGACTGTAAATTTATAAAATATCCTTGAATTTAGGACGAGCATTTTTTATATGATAAAGCCCTTCATCTGCCTTGGCAATAAACGCAGGAACATCCTCTATACTTTCATCATAGCGTTTGTAGCCCACGCTAAAGTGAAGAGTATAGGGCTTTTCTTTTGCTTTAACAACCTCAAGGAGCCCATTGTTAAGCTCTTCTATAAATTCTTTTGGTTTATAGTCCTTAGGGGTTTCGGCAACAACAACAAATTCATCACCGCCATAACGACAAGCAAAGAAATTGCTTTTAGCTACCGCCCTTTTGATTACGTCTGCGGCAATAATTATGGCTTCATCACCTTCAACGTGACCATATGTATCGTTGATTTTTTTAAAATAATCAAGGTCCATAATAAAGAGAATAAGCTCTTTATTATCATTACGCGATTTCATTTTTTGGTAAAGATGTCTTTCAAGCTGTGCCCTGTTATTAAGCTGGGTCATAGGGTCAACAGACACAACCTGCTCGGTTGTATTCATATAAACCTGCAACGCAGCAAAGGCAATACCTGCAGAAAGCATAGGCGAACCAACAAATAATACCTGCAAAACACCTGCAGCAGCAGGTACAAGGCAAAAGGCAAATAGTGAACGATAATGCTGACGCTCAAGGAAATGCTTTTTCATAAAGGATTTTATAAGAGCCTTTACTGATGTGGTTATCATATAAAGATAACAAATGGTGGTCAATACAAGATAATAATCACCCCTATGATACATACCATTGTCATCTATACGGAAAATCCAGCCTGTTTTTGCAGAACAACCCACAAGGAAAATAAGCATCACCATAGGAAGAATACTGAGTACAATACCCACCTTTGTTGTAACGCTTTTGGATTTCTGTTCGCTTTCAGAATAAATAAACCAAAGGCAGGATACAACACCGGTAAACATATGATAACTCATATTGGCTATAACCGACCATACCGGCCGTGCAACCCATGAGTTCGTAAAATCAACAATCCCCCACAATGTATCACTAAGGCAGAGAATTATTGCTGCGATTATAAACCAGGTAAGCATAATTTTATTCATACGCTTATCAACGCTGACATAGAGCTTTCGCAAAACGATAACAAGAATCATAACGCAAAAAACATTTATTGTACAATACAGCAAATTTTCCATTGTGTATCCCCCTTTCGTGTATTTTCAGTTTTGTAATTAAAGCTCTATTGCCTGCGACAATGCTTTGTGACCCGTAAGCGCTTCGCTACGGCTGTCAGGCTGCGAGGTACCTGCAAACAAAGTAAAATTCTTTGAGAAGATTTGGCGGTTACCATCTTTATCAACGCTTGTAAACGCACGCTTATCAAGTTTGATTTCAACTACCTTTTCTTCACCTGCACCAAGGCTTACACGCTTAAAACCACAAAGACTGTAGTTCCTTACTGCATCTGCAAAGTCTTCATCCTTAATGTAAACCTGAACAACGTCATCGGTAGCAACTGTACCGTCATTTTTAACCGTTACGTTAACGATTGCACCATCAAACTCACCATTAAGGGTTGCTTTTTCAACATTCATTGAGGTTGCGTAGCAATCACCATAAGTAAGACCAAAGCCGAATGGATAAAGTGGTGTGCCTTCAAAGTAACGATACGTTCTGTTTTTCATTGAATAGTCTGTAATATCGGGTAAATCATCACTTGACTCGTAGAAGGTAAGGGGTAATTTACCTGAAGGTGAGCAATCACCAAACATAATTTCGGCAACGTCTGTACCGCCACGTGCACCGGGGTACCATGCCTGGATAACCGCTGCACATTTTTCATCTGCAAGGCGCAAATCCATAGCGCTACCACACATATTAACAAGTATAACGGGTTTGCCTGTAGCAAAAACAGTATCCATAAGAATTCTCTGCGGTCTGGGGAAGAGAAGGTCAACCTTATCACCGGGGCCTGCATCACCCTCCTCACCTTCAAGCACCTCGTCAAGACCAACAACAAGCACAACAACGTCGGAAAGCTCTGCTACTGCCTGTGCCTCTGCAAGAAGGTCGGGCTGACCCTCCTTCGAAAGGAACTCAATTCTATCCTGCCAGAGGTGGCAACCCTCTGAATAGTAAACTCGGATATCATCACCTGCAACATCCTGAATACCCTCAAGCACAGTTGTATAGCGTGAGGAAGTACCATGATAGTTACCGATAAGTGATACTCTGTTATTAGCGTTGGGGCCGATAACACCGATTGACTTGATTTTATCTCTGTTAAGGGGAAGCACACCGTCATTTTTGAGCATAACAACGCTTTCCTTTGCCGCCTTGTGTGTAAGCTCAATATGCTCTTTACACTCAACCTTTGTATAGGGAATATCATCAAGCTCTGTTTTATCAAACAAGCCAAGTAAAAATCTTGTTGTGAAAAGTCTTATACAAGCGCGGTCGATGTATTTTTCATCAAGAATGCCTTGCTCATAGGCATTCATAACCTTTTCATAAGTACAACCGCAGTTAACGTCACAGCCCTTTTCAAGAGCAAGCTTTACCGACTCCTCGGGCGTTTCTGTAACCTTATGATTTTCGTGGAAATCCTTAATTGCCCAGCAGTCAGAAACGTAATGACCCTCAAAGCCCCATTTACCGCGGAGATACTCATTCATAAGCACCTCGTGTGCACAACAGGGCTCATCGTTTGTACGGTTATAAGCACCCATAACCGCCTCAACGCCTGCCTCGGTTACGCAAGCCTCAAAAGCAGGAAGATAAGTTTCCTCCATATCCTTACGTGATGCAATAGCATTGAAAAAGTGTCTTTGAGGCTCGGGACCTGAATGCACCGCAAAATGCTTTGCACAGGCAGCAGCCTTAAGGTACTCACCGTCACCCTGAACACCCTTAACAAAGTTAACGCCAAGACGAGCGGTAAGGTAAGGGTCTTCACCATAGGTTTCGTGGCCTCTGCCCCAACGGGGGTCACGGAATATATTTACGTTAGGTGACCAGAAGGTAAGACCCTTATAAATATCACGGTCACCGCGTGTTGATTGCATATTATATTTTGCTCTGCCCTCGGTGGAAATAGCATCACCGATTGCTTTAAGCAAATCCTCATCAAAAGTTGCACCAAGTCCGATTGACTGAGGGAACATTGTTGCAGTACCTGCACGTGCAACACCGTGAAGTGCTTCGTTCCACCAGTTGTATTCCGGTATGCCGAGTCTGTCAATAGCAGGTGAATCAAACCTGAGCTGAGATGCCTTCTCAGCGGTTGTCATCTTACTAACAAGCTCGGTTGCTCTTTTGATTGCTTCTTGTCTGTTCATTTTGGTATTCTCCTAATCTATGGGTAATATTTATTGTTTTATATCAGTAAATTCTCGTGCCAGAAGGAAACATATCGAATTTCTCGGGATATATCGAAAATCTCGCAGAGATTTATATCGAGTTATTGTGCCTTGCACAATAAAACAACTGTCTCCACATGGTTTGTATAAGGGAACATATCAACGGGCTGAATTTTCTTTACCTTGTAGCCATTCTTGGTAAGATAATATAAATCTCTTTGCTGTGTTTCAGGATTACATGATATATAAACTATCTTTTCAGGTGCAAGGTGAATTGCGCTTGAAAGGAACTTTTTATCACTGCCTGCCCTTGGCGGGTCCATAAAAAGAACGTCGCATTTTTCATTTTGTTCTTTCATTGATAACATAAATTCACCTGCATCGGCGCAAATAAAGCTTATGTTTTCAATATTGTTGATTTTAGCATTAACCTTAGCATCACGCACAGCATCCCCATTAAGCTCGCAGCCGATCACCTCACCTGCGCCCTTTGATGCAACAATACCAATTGTGCCGATACCGCAATACGCATCAATAACACGCTCTTTGCCTGTAAGCGCTGCAAACTCAACCGCTTTACCGTAAAGCACCTCGGTCTGCACGGGGTTTATCTGATAAAATGATTTAGGTGAAATTCTGAAACGGCAACCGCAAAGGACATCTTCAATATAACCCTTACCATAAAGCACCGTTTCACGTTCACCAAGCACCATACTTGTGAATTTGTTGTTCACGTTCTGTACAATGGTTGTTATATCGGGATGCTCCTTCAAAAGCACTTTTATAAAATCGTTTTTTGAAGGGAAAGCTGACGTACCCGTAACAAACACAACCATAATCTCATTAGTTGTAAAGCCCCTTTTCACAAGCACGTGCCTGAGGAAGCCCTTGCCTGCACGTTCATCATAAACAGTAAGCTTAAAGCTTTTTATAAGTTTGCGTATAGTTAAAATAATTTCATCTGCAGCCTTATCCTCAATAAGGCATGAATCAGTTTTAACAATATTATGTGTGCTTGACTGATACACACCTGAAATTATTTCACCGCCCCTTGTTCTGCCAAAAGCCGCCTGAACCTTATTACGGTAGTGAAAGGGCTCGTCCATACCGATTATTGGTAAAACCTTGTGAAAGCCCGATAAAAGCTTACCTACCTTTGCCTGCTTGAACTTAAGCTGTTCGGGGTAAGTCATATTCATAAGCTGACAACCGCCACACTTACGTGAAACGGGACAGATACGGGTATTGTTTATCTTTTTACTCTGTGACATTAAGCTTTTCCTTTTCTTTTTTTGCGAGGTCGTTTGTATTCATACTGTCCTTGTAAACCACAAAACGGCAGAACAAAAACTCGGTTATCATATTGGTCATCATAGTAACTGCAAGAACTATATATTCTGCAAACTCCCATGTTGTGTTACGCATAACCATTTCACCAACAATTGTTGAAACAGGTGTAAAAACGCAATAAAAACCGAATATTTTAAGCATAGCCACAGGGATATTTGTAGCAGATTTGAAGGTAAATTTTCTGTTGAAGGTGAAATTCCAGATAACTGACAGAATAAGTGCTATAAGATAACAAACACCATACTCTGAGCTGAGAATTTTCATAACAGCTTCATTCTGAATATTTATATTTGGTACTACTACCTCATTAAGTAAAGTAAATGAACCAACCTGTATAATACCTGCAGATGCAGAAAACAAAGCAAATTTTATTGCTTGTAATGCATTTTGCTTTTTACCCATCTCAGCCATATGTACTACCCCTTATATAATAATACTGTATATAGTATATCATAGGTGTTTCACAATTTCAACAACCACTCTCACAAAAAACAACGTACAAATTATACATTTCGTACAAAAAACAGAGGCTAACTTCCGTCAGCCTCTGTTTTTTATGATATTCAACCTAATTTTATTTTATCGAAATATTCTTTGGTGGTTTTATCAAATGAGTAGAATGCATTCCCCTCTTGCACGTAACCCATAATCACGTTATCAATATAGGTTACTCGGCTGAAGCCACCATAAGAATTAATGTCACCCTCAGACGTGAGAACTTTATACCCATTATCTGAAATCAGCTTTTTGTTTTGTGCATCCACCTTAACCGCGAGAATATTGCTGTATTCCTTATGATCATAATCTGTATTTGTATAAATATCTATCATTTCAACGTAAGGCACATACATTACCGAATTCACATCATCCCAACACAATGCTTTGTGAGTATAATATGCGTCACAACGCAGGTAAGTATAATTATTTTCACCCTGGGGTGCTGATACTGTTATTTTATCACATTCGACGGGATTCTGTGGGTCACTGACATCAAAGAGAGAAAGCTTCATACCGCCGTTTTCTCCGTTTTCATCACCATCAACACCTACACCAAGAAGTAAGCCGTCACCTACAGGGTGAAGATATGCAGAAAAGCCCGGTATTTTAAGTTCACCCGTAATGACAGGACTTTGAGGATTACTTAAATCCATAACAAATAATGGGTCTGTCTGCTCAAAGGTAACAACATAGCCTGTATCACCTGTGAAACGTACTGATTTTATTGTTTCGCCCTTTGCAATACCTGTGATTTCACCCACAATCTGCAAGGCTTCATCAAGGATATAAACCTGATTTTCAAGGCTATCGCCCCAACTACCTGTTGTAGTGGCAATACGAAGATATCCGTTGTACTCATCCATACTGAATTGGTTAAGTGTACTACCCTTAACTGTACCGTTGCCAAGATATTTAATATCCCCATTACGGATATCGAATTTATAAATCTGTGTTTGTGGCTCTGAAGCGTAGTTAAAAATTTCTGCTCTGGTATTGTATTTATCATATTTTGTGCTTACGGCATAAAGTGTTTCAGTTGTGCAATAAACATCTTCACCTGCACCTAAAACGGCTTGTGTTTTAAGGGTATTTACATCGTTAAGATTGACTGTTGATGCAACAAGGTAACGAGTATCATAGATTTCCTCCATAATGCAGATACAGTCGCAGGGCACACGTGCATAATCAGATGCTACACCATACATAGGAATACAATTTTCAACAACCTTTTCCTCATCACCATCAAGATTAACACCATAGGTTGACATAATAACAAGCTGCTCACCTATAAGGCGTGATGAAATGTAGCTACCATCCTGATAAGTGCGCCACATTTCTGTGGGATTTTTTCTGTCTGTTATATCAAAGCAAACAGCCATTGTAATTTGCTTTGATAACCTACCGGTATAATATTCTTTAACGTTTTCTTCGGTCAATTCTTCCATTGTACTGCAATCAAGCAGTGCAACAAGCTTATCGCCATTCACATACAGCTCTTCAATTGTAGCGTGGTATATACCCCTTGTATTTTCAGTAATTTTTACTGATGAAATCTGGTTGAATTTACCGTCCTGTAAAGGCTCAACAATAGTAAAACCGCAGTTATATTCAAGCACGGGCATGGTTGTCTGCACCTTATATTCATTTGGGTCCTCAGTAACAATTTCAGCCACATCATCCTTTACCTGTGGGTTGTAGCCCGGTGAGGTCTGACCGCTGAAGGTTGTTTCTTCATCACCACTGAGATAGGCTCTGTAGCTATCCATCTGACGATAGTATTTATCCCAATCAGCGTTATCGGTTGATACGCTGTAAAGATATTTGCCGTCATTTTTAATAATATCGGCTTCGCTTACACCCGCAACCTGCTCATTTGTTTTGCCGTATTCACCTTTAAGCTGGGCACTACCATATTTTTCAGTAGGAGCAGACGAGCTTGATGAGGCGCTTGATGAGGCACCTGTTGAAACAGCTGACTCAAAATCAATACTGTCCTCCATAATTGCTGCTTCATTTTTCACTCCGAACCCATCAACAAACTCCTTAAAGCCGTTACCTCTGCTGTTATATTTTTGAGAGTAATCCCTGAACATTTCTTCAATCTGCACATAGTCATTGGCAGGTGCACCATTCGGCTCTGCAGGTTTAACCGCTTCTGCAGGCTTATCCCAAGGTTTTATAGCAAAAAGGCTGACAAAAGCCACCACAAAAACTGCAGCCACAGAGGCTATTGCCCCGATATATTTCTTATGATTTTTCTTTTTAGGTAAGGGTGTGACATTTGTCACCTTTTGCTCATTAGCATCTGCTACAAGCATTTTCTCAATATTTTCAGCAGAAAGGCTTTGAGGTAATTCTGCTTTTTCTATCTTTTTTAAAGCATCATCAACTGATTTTAAATCTTCATTAAGAAGCTCTTTTTCAAATTCATTACTCATAACACGCACTCCCTTCAGGAAAGTATAGCCTTTAATTTTTCAAGTCCCCTTTTCTGGCGTGACCTGATTGTTGAAGGCTTCATATTGTAAATTTGTGCTAACTCATCACTTTTAAAGCCACCGATTATTGACAGCATTATAATCTGTCCGTCAGGTGGTGTAAGGCTTTGCAGGGCAGATTTCAACTCGGTGCTCACGGTGAAATCATCATCCGCACCAATAAAATCATATTCATCAATAGGCAAGGCATCATGACTTTTATTATTTCTGATAAGTAAGGTTTTGCACTTATTGGTAAGTATTTTAAAAAGCCATAGCTTGAATTTATCATTCTCTTTAAGGTTATGTACACTTCGCCAGGCAGAAATCACCGCCTCCTGCACAGCATCCTCTGCATCCTGCGTATTGCCTGTCATATACAAAGCATACCTGTACAGCTCGTTGCTATACATTGAATACAACTGAGAAAAAGCGTGGGCATCACCTTTTTTAGATAATTCAATAAGCTTTAAGTTTTCTTCATTCACCGAAAATCACCCCTCTTTAGAGTTAATATTGTAATCGAATAAAATTTTATTGATTTTTGCGCCCTGCAACTATATAGAGTCAGCTATAATCCGTTTTGTTGCAAAAAATTTGTTTTTTCTGATATTATCCTATCAATTTTTAAATCAAATGTAAATAAAAATAAATTACCATATTTTATTTGCAATAATAATTAGTATGTGATACAATGTATTTTGTATATTTATATTCCACGAAAGGACAGATACCATAATGTCTTTACTCAAAAAACTTTTTGGTGATTACTCATCAAAGGAAATCAAACGTATATCTAAAATAAAGGATAGCGTGCTTGCACTTGATGAGCAATTTTCTAAGCTTACAGATGAAGAGCTTCAGGCAAAAACGCCTGAATTTAAAGAGCGCCTTGAAAAAGGTGAAACTCTTGATAATATTTTACCCGAGGCTTTTGCCGCTTGCCGTGAGGCAGCATGGCGTGTGCTTGGTATGAAGCACTACCCCGTACAGATTCTTGGCGGTATTATCCTTCATCAGGGCAGAATTGCTGAAATGAAAACAGGTGAAGGTAAAACACTTGTTGCTACACTCCCTGCATACCTTAATGCACTCAGCGGTGAGGGCGTACACATTGTTACAGTCAACGACTACCTTGCAAAGCGTGACTCTGAATGGATGGGCAAAATCTACCGCTTTATGGGTCTTAAGGTTGGTCTTATTATCCACGAAAAAACAAACTCCGAGCGTAAAGAGGCTTATGCCGCCGATATTACCTTCGGTACAAATAATGAAATGGGCTTTGACTACCTTCGTGACAATATGGTTATGTATGCCGAGCAACGCGTACAGCGCGGCCACGCATTTGCCATTGTAGATGAGGTTGACTCAATCCTTATTGACGAGGCAAGAACACCCCTTATCATTTCAGGTATCGGTGAGGCATCAACAGACCTTTACCGTATGACAAACGACTTTGTTAAACGCCTTAAAATGGTTAAGGTTAAAGAGCTTGACACAAAGGTTGACGCAGAAGACGTCGCCGAGGAAAGCGGTGGCGATTACCTTGTAGACGAAAAGGCAAAGAGCGCTACCCTTACAAAATCAGGTATAGCAAAAGCCGAGGCTGCATTTAACATTGAAAACCTTATGGATGCTGAAAACCTTACACTTCAGCACCACATCAACCAAGCACTTAAGGCACACGGTACAATGGCACGTGACGTTGACTATGTTGTTAAAGATGGTCAAGTGCTCATCGTTGATGAATTCACAGGCCGTATTATGCTTGGCAGACGTTACAGCGAGGGCCTTCATCAGGCTATTGAGGCAAAGGAAGGCGTTAAGGTTGAGCACGAAAGCAAAACCCTTGCCACAATCACATTCCAGAACTATTTCCGTCTTTACAAAAAGCTTTCAGGTATGACAGGTACTGCTATGACCGAAAGCGCAGAATTCCAGGAAATTTACTCACTTGACGTTGTTGAAATACCAACAAACAAGCCCCTCGCACGTGTTGATAATGACGATATCCTCTACAAAACAGAAGAGGCTAAATTCAACGCTATTGTTGACACTATCGTTGAATGTCACGAAAAGGGTCAGCCTGTGCTTGTAGGTACAGTTAACATCGAAAAGAGTGAAAAGCTTTCAAGATTCCTCAAAAAGCGTGGTATCAAGCACGAGGTTCTTAACGCTAAATTCCACGAAAAAGAGGCGGAAATTGTTGCACAGGCAGGTAAATTCGGCGCCGTTACAATTGCAACAAATATGGCTGGTCGTGGTACCGATATTATACTTGGCGGTAACCCCGAATTTATGGCAAAAAATCAGATGCGCAAGCTCGATTTTACAGAGGAGCTTATTGCAGAGGCTACAGGCTTTGCTGAAACTGACAACGAGGATATTATCAATGCCCGTGAAAAATTCCGTGAGCTTGAAGCAGAATTCAAAAAGCAGACAAGCGCAGAGGCAGACAAGGTACGCGAAGCAGGCGGTCTGTTTATTATCGGTACAGAGCGCCACGAATCAAGACGAATTGACAACCAGCTCCGCGGTCGTTCAGGCCGTCAGGGTGACCCCGGTGAAAGCCGTTTCTACCTTTCAGCTGAGGACGATTTATTAAGACTCTTCGCAGGCGACCGTTTCTATAACACACTTGATGCCTTCAAAAGTATTGGTGATATGCCCATCGAGGCAAAAATCTTTACATCATCAATCGAAAACGCACAAAAGCGTGTTGAGGGTAACAACTTTGCTATCCGCCGTAACGTACTTAAATACGATGACGTTATGAACAAACAGCGTGAGGTTATTTATGGTCAGCGTAATCAGGTGCTTGATGGTGAAGATATAAGTGCACTTATACAGAAGATGATTGTTGACACAATCTCTGAAATGGTTGATTTCTACTGTCCCTCAAACGTAGGCACAGACGAATGGAACATCAAGGGTCTTCTCACAAAGTACGCTTGGCTTATTGAAGAGAGCGATATTGAAGGTCTTAAGAAAACCGAGGATGTTGCCGAGGTACTTCTTGATAAGGCACAAGAGCTTTATGACAGCCGTAAAGAAGAATATGGTGAAGAAACCATTAAAGAGATTGAGCGTGTTGGTCTTCTTCGTAACGTTGATCTTCGTTGGATGGAGCATATCGATACAATGGACCAGCTCAAGCGCAGTATGAACCTTATGGGCTATGGTCAGAAGGACCCCGTTATTATCTTCCGTGATCAGGGTCTTGATATGTTTGAAGAAATGACAAACGGTATACGTGAGGGTACTGTTGACTTTGTTCTTCAGGCAAGAATCCGTAAGGAGCAGCCCGTTGAACGTAAAGAAACCGTTAAAATCACTTCAACATCAGGTTCAAATGATGGCACAGTCAAAAAAGAGCCTAAAAAGGCAGATAAAAAGCCCGGCAGAAATGACCCCTGCCCCTGCGGTAGCGGTAAAAAATATAAAAAATGCTGCGGTATGAATGAATAAAAAAAGAATCCGTACCTTATCAACCCGATAAGGTACGGATATTTTCATATTATTCTGTAGGGAACTCAAACAATCTTTCGTAACAATCTGCTCCGCCTAATGAATAGATATTATTTGCTAACCACAGTTTGCCATTCTCACCAAGGTAAGCCTTTGCTTTGCTCATATTATCAACACTCAACGTATTATCCATTTGTGTTCTTATAAAGGATTCAAAGTCACCCTGTTGAGTTTTTTCATTGGTTTCTTGTATGTACTCCTCAATTGTTTTACCATCAGGAATGAACCATCCGACTCTTATACCCTCCAGATGAGCATCCTTCAAGCCCGTGGTATAGTCATCAGTTGTCATACCTGCAGCCTCAAGAAGTTGTTCAAGAGAAACCTTTTCACCTGTAACAACATCTACATTATATATGCTGTAATAAAAGTTACCTGAATCGGTAAAGTGATTCATAACCACAGAAAGAATACTTCCGTTAAGGTAGCTGTCATACTCCATGCCCCATACGGTACTGAAGGTTCCGTCCTGCTCTGCAAGATCCTTTTGAGCAATAGCGTAAATTTCAGCATTACATTCCCTTGCGTAATCGCTGTCAACAAGTATTTCAGGTATTGTGTACTCAATGCTGTAATCATCCTCAAAATACACCTTACTGTCCTGATGGTCTTGTATATAGTAAGACTTATCCTTAATCTCTGCAGATACAGGCTCTGTGCTTCCCGTAATTTCATTCCCCTCTTCATCATACAAAATGGTGGGTAGAACACATACATACTTTTCTTCGTCTTTTGTTTTGCTACACCCCATAACCATAGCCGAAAATACTGCAACCACAAGAATTGCACAAATTGTTTTCCTCATAAAACCCCTCCTCAAGTATATTTAACAACCAACAACCTCATTATACACTTTGTTGTTATTTCTGTCAATATGTAATTTGTTTTTCCGCGCTTGGAACAAATACCAGCACAAAAAACTGGTAAAAATTAACAAAACCACTTTCGTTTTATAAAAACGAAAACAAATTATTTGTCAAAAAATCTACTGTGTGTTATTATTAAAGCATAAATAATATTGAGGTGACATATGATAAACCTTACCTTCAACGATATAATGAACGCGGATTTTAAATTATATGATGGAAATCCCATAATCAAAAATCCACCATCAAGCTTTGTTATTGCAGACCCCTCTGTAATTACGCCCGATAAATCACACGATGGCAAATGGCACTTATTCTGCCATACATTTTTTGGTGTGCGTCACTATGAGGGCGAAAACGGCATCGACTTTACATTCAAAAGCAAGATTGTAAACCGAGCTATGCGACCCAACATAAATTACATCGACGGAAAATATTACCTTTTTTATGAAAGAACAAAGCCTGTTCTGTTAAATCTACTTGCACTTGCAGGCCTCAAATGGAAAAGTGAAATTTACTGTACAGAGTCAACTGATTTACAGAGCTGGACAGACCCCTACCCCGTAATAACACAAAGCCGTTATTATGAAAAGGACAGTCACGGCACGGCTATATCAAACCCATACCTTATAAAAGAAAATGACCGCTATCGTATGTACTACTCCTGCGGTCAGACCTTTATTAAGGATTGTGGATTTTGTGAGCCTACACATATTTCATTTGCTGAAAGTGAACATATCAATAAGGGCTACACATCTTTGCCCGAGCCGATTATCAGCCCCGACAAAAGCAACCCATATTTAAACCTTTGCTCAGGCTGTTTAAAGGTATACAAGTTAAAGGATTGCTATATCGGTCTGCAAAATGGCATTTTTGAAAAAGACGGCAAAAGCTATTCTGCTATTATGCTTTTACGCTCAGATGATGGTGTAAGCTTTGAGTTTGTAAAGCAATTCCTTACACCACAGGTACACAATGGCAGCAAATGGATGGCACAGTATGTTTACGCCTGCTGTCTTACATATTATGACAATAAATTAAGACTATACTTTAACGCCCGTAATACTGCAAATAACATCACAGGCAGAGAGAGTATAGGTATATTTGAAGCAACACTATAAAATTAACCCGTCGCACTGATTCAGTGTGACGGGTTAGTCTTTTGTTTTTCATTTTACTTCTTATTTTTTATTTTGCCTGCCTTACGCTTTGCAGGTGTTCTGATAAACCTTATTACACCCCAACCGAACAAGCCGAAAATAACGGCAACAATTATGTAAGCACCAATATCACCCTTAAAGCCTTTATCCTCTGCCTCGGCGATTGTAATTGAATCAAAAGCGGATTGAAATTCATCAAGCTCATTTTCACTATGTGCCGTAAAAATAAATGAATACTTATTATTTATACAAGAAAAATCATAAATACGCTGATAAAGAACCGTTGTTTTATCACCATTTACAGCGGTTGTTTTATATGTAGCCACAAGAACCTCTCTGCCGTTTTTGTGCTTTTCTACGCCTGCCTTCAAAACCTCCATTGAGCCTTGACGGTCTACAAGCTCAAAGGCACTCCCTGAAAGCTCTGTCATATTATTCACATATTTTTCGACGTCCTTTTGCGACATATCTGCAACACAGATTGTTTCACTTGTGTTTTCTTCAATACTCACCAACAGATTTTCTTTGTTACTGCCAACAAACTTAGACTCTGATGTTTCAGTAAAACCATCGGGTAATTCTATTGTATATTGTTCTTTTTCAACCTTATCGGCATTAACTGTAACTACCATTGATACAAGTGAAACAACCACCATACACAGGCATAAAAGCTTTTTCATATATTATCCTTCATTCAAATAAACTGCACCCTCAACGGATGCAGTTTATGTTTTTAATCATCATCTGATTCATCATCCTGCTCAACAACAGGCGTGATTTCTACTTTGATTTTTTCAATTCGTTTATCGTCAACCTTAAGGACTGTGAACTTAACGTTTTCAAAGATGACCTCGTTCATTTCACCATCCTTGGGTATGCATTGAAGCTCATCCATAATAAAGCCCGCAAGGGTTTCATAGTCACCCTCAGGTAAAGCCTTACCAATAAGCTCATCAATTTCTTCAATATCAATAGTACCGTCAACTGTGAAGGTATTATCGTCAATTTTTGAAATTTCTTCATCCTCCTGGTCATATTCATCCTGAATATTACCCATAATAGCTTCGACAATATCTTCAAGTGTAAGAATACCTGCTGTGCCACCGTATTCGTCAACAACAACAGCCATCTGAATTTTACGCGAGCTCATTTCCTTAAAAAGCTCACCGCAGGCCTTTGTTTCGGGTATGAAGTAAGGCTCACGCATAATATTTTTAAGCGTACCCTTTGCCTTAACCTCTTTACCGACGTATTTAAGAAGGTCTTTTACGTACACAATACCTACGATATTATCAATATCCTCATCATAAAGGGGGATTCTTGACCTGCCGTATTCAATAGCAAGACCCATAAATTCATCAAGGGTTACTGTATTGATATCTGCAGCAATAACGTCTGTACGGTGAGTCATAATGTCACCGGCATCAAGGTCATCAAACTCAAAGATGTTGTTAATCATCTCTTTCTGAGTATCCTCAATAACGCCCTTTTCACCGCCCACATCAACCATCATACGGATTTCTTCTTCGGTAACAACCTCTTCATCTGCATTGGGGTCAAAGCCGAGAATACGTACAACCGCATTAGTTGAAAGTGAAAGGAATTTAACAAATGGTGTGGTTATTTTTGAAATAACAAGCAAGGGCTTTACAACCGCAAAAGCAACTTTTTCAGGCACCTGCATACCGATACGCTTAGGTGCAAGCTCACCAAAAACAAGCGAGAAGTATGATATGATAAGTGTGATAACAACAACCGATACAGGCGCAATAACGCTTTGCGGAACGTCAACCACCTTTGTGATTGCGTCAGTAAGCATTTCGGCAAATGATGTTGCCGCTGAAGCAGATGATAAGAAACCTGCAAGGGTAACACCTATCTGGATTGTTGATAAAAACTTAGTTGAATTGCTTGTAAGCTTTAACACAAGCTTTGCTTTTTTATGACCTTCATCAGCCATTTTTTCCATCTTGGCATCATTAAGTGAAATGATGGCAATTTCAGACATAGCAAAGAATGCATTAACAAGAATAAGTACTGCAAGTAATACAAGCTTAACTGCAAGCTCACCTGCACTATCCTGTGCAGAAAGGTTTAAAAATTGGGCCAAAATAAAATTAGGTCCGGGGTCATCCATAGTTGGATTAGCTCCTTTCGGGAATAAAAATATAATATGCTGATTTTACACCATATCAGGGTATATTATATAAAAACACCATATTTTTGTCAATAGCTTTAGTATTGTAACTATATATTTACTTAATACTTGCTGTTATATGTTGATTTTTCATAATAATTCAAAAATTGTGATTTTTTTAACTTTTATGGTTTACAACCGACAAAATTAGTGGTAATATAATCAGTGGTGTTTTTTATAATACTTATATAATAATTGAATTTTTTATAGGAGGAAATACACTATGGCAAGAAAAATGAAAACCATGGACGGTAACAATGCCGCTGCTTACGTGTCATATGCTTTCACAGAAGTAGCAGGTATTTACCCCATCACACCTTCAAGCCCCATGGCAGACTATGTTGACCAGTGGTCAGCACAGGGCGTTAAGAACATTTTCGGTACAACCGTAAAGGTTTCTGAAATGCAGTCTGAGGCAGGTGCTGCAGGTACTGTTCACGGTTCACTCGCAGCCGGTGCGCTCACAACAACCTACACAGCTTCACAGGGTCTTCTTCTTATGATCCCCAACATGTACAAAATCGCAGGTGAACTCCTTCCCAGCGTTTTCCATGTATCAGCTCGTTGTGTTGCTCCACACGCACTTAACATTTTCGGTGACCATTCAGACGTTTACGCTTGTCGTCAGACAGGTTTCGCAATGCTTGCTGAAACAAATACACAGGAGGTTATGGACCTTGGTGCAGTTGCTCACCTTGCAACAATCAAGAGCCGTGTTCCCTTCATCAACTTCTTTGACGGTTTCCGTACATCTCACGAGCTCCAGAAGATTGCTATCTGGGACTATGAGGATCTTAAAGAAATGTGCGATATGGATGCTGTTGATGCTTTCAGAAAGAGAGCTCTCAACCCTGAGCACCCCGTAATGCGTGGTTCACACGAAAACGGCGATATCTTCTTCCAGCACAGAGAAGCATGTAACACTTACTATGACAACGTTCCTGCAATTGTTGAGGAATACATGGGTAAGGTTAATGCAAAGCTTGGCACAGACTACCAGCTCTTCAACTACTACGGTGCTGCTGATGCAGAAAACGTAATCGTTGCTATGGGTTCAATCTGTGACGTTGCTGAAGAGGTTATTGATTACCTTACAGCTAAGGGCGAAAAGGTTGGTCTTCTTAAGGTTCGTCTTTACAGACCCTTCGCATCAGAGAAATTCGTTGCAGCTCTTCCTGCAACTGTTAAAAAGATTGCTGTTCTTGACAGAACAAAAGAGCCCGGTTCAATCGGTGAGCCTCTTTACCTTGATGTTGTCGCAGCACTTGATGCTTGTGGCAAATCAGGTCTTACTGTAACAGGCGGTCGTTACGGTCTTGGTTCTAAGGACACACCCCCCGCATCAATCTTTGCTATCTTTGCTGACCTTGCAAAGGCAGAATCAAAGAAGCACTTCACACTTGGTATCAATGACGACGTTACCTACCTTTCACTCCCCGAAGAGGAAGCACCCAACACAGCTGCTGAGGGTACAATCGAGTGCAAGTTCTGGGGTCTCGGCGGTGACGGTACTGTTGGTGCTAACAAAGACTCTATCAAAATCATCGGTGACCACACTGATAAATACGTTCAGGCATACTTCCAGTATGACTCAAAGAAAACAGGTGGCGTTACAATTTCTCACCTTCGTTTCGGTGATAAGGCTATCAAGAGCCCTTACTACGTAAACAAGGCTGACTTCGTTGCTTGTCACACACCTGCATACATCGAAAAAGGCTTCAAGATCGTTAACGACGTTAAGCCCGGCGGTGTATTCCTTATCAACTGCCAGTGGAGCGAAGCAGAGCTTGCTGAAAAGCTCAATGCTGAAACAAAGCAGTACATTGCAAAGAACAATGTTCAGCTTTACACAGTTAACGCTATTGACCTTGCTGCTGAAATTGGTCTCGGTAAGAGAACAAACACTATCCTTCAGGCTTCATTCTTTGCTCTTGCAAACGTTCTTCCTAAGGACGAAGCAATCGGCTACATGAAGAATGCTGCTCTTAAGTTCCTCAAAAAGGGTCAGGATATTGTTGATATGAACCATAAGGCTATCGACGCAGGCTTCGGTGCATTCAAGAAGGTTGAAGTTCCTGCTGATTGGGCAAACGCTGTTGACAACGCTGAGGCAGTTGCATCAGAAGGCCCCGCAAAGCTTGTTAAGATGGTTGACAACATCATGAAGCCCGTTGCTGCTATGAACGGTGACGCTCTTCCTGTATCTGCATTCTCAGACCACGCAGACGGTACTTTCGAGCACGGCGCATCAGCTTATGAGAAGCGCGGCGTGGCTGTTATGGTTCCCGAATGGAACAACGAAACATGTATCGGTTGTAACAAGTGTTCATATGTATGTCCTCACGCTACAATCCGTCCCTTCGCACTTAGCGACGAAGAAGCTGCAAATGCTCCTGAGGTTACTAAGTTCGGTGAAAAGGTTAAGGCTGTAACAAACAAGGGCTTCAAGTATACACTTGCTGTTTCTCCCATGGATTGTATGGGTTGTGCAGTTTGTATCGGTGTTTGTCCCACAAACTCACTTAAGATGGTTTCTCGTGAGAGCCAGGATGCTCAGCAGGCAGCATTTGACTACTGCGTAGCAAACGTTACAGAGAAGGAAGGTATTGCATCTGCTGCAAACCTTATCTCCAGCCAGTTCAAGAAGCCTCTTCTTGAGTTCTCAGGTTCTTGCGCAGGTTGTGCAGAGACTGCTTATGCTCGTCTTGTAACACAGCTCTTCGGTGACAGAATGTATATTTCTAACGCAACAGGTTGTTCATCTATCTGGGGTGGTCCTGCTGCTACATCACCTTACACAACAAATGCAAAGGGTCAGGGTCCTGCATGGGCTAACTCACTCTTTGAAGATAACGCAGAGCACGGCTTTGGTATGCTCCTTGGTCAGGCTGCTCTTCGTAACAGCCTTATCGCTAAGGTTGAAACTCTCGTTGAGTCTGACAAGGCTTCTGACGAGCTCAAGGCAGCTGCAAAGGCTTACCTTGATACAGTTAACGATGGTGAAAAGAACGGTGCTGCTACAGAGGCTCTCGTTGCTGCTATCGGTGACGGCGCTTGCTGCGATACATGCAAATCAATCCTTGCTAACAAAGAATTCCTTTCAAAGAAATCTGTTTGGATCTTCGGTGGTGACGGTTGGGCATACGATATCGGCTTCGGCGGTGTTGACCACGTTCTTGCATCAGGTGAAGATGTAAACATCATGGTATTTGATACTGAGGTTTACTCAAACACAGGTGGACAGGCTTCTAAGGCTTCTAACATCGGTCAGGTTGCTCAGTTCGCTGCTGCAGGTAAGGCTATCGCAAAGAAGAGCCTTGCTGAAATCGCAATGAGCTATGGCTATGTTTACGTTGCACAGATCGCTATGGGTGCTGACCAGAATCAGACTCTCAAGGCTATCAAGGAAGCAGAAGCTTACAATGGTCCTTCACTTATTATTGCATACTCACCCTGTGAAATGCATTCAATTAAGGGCGGTATGACAAACTGCCAAAACGAAATGAAGAAGGCTGTTGAGTGCGGTTACTGGAATATGTTCCGTTACAACCCCGCTCTTAAGGCTGAGGGCAAGAATCCCTTCTCAATTGATTCTAAGGAGCCCACAGGCGACTACAAGGCATTCCTTCTTAACGAGGCTCGTTACTCATCTCTCACACGCTCATTCCCTGACAGAGCAGAAGAACTCTTCACTCTTTCAGCTAAGACAGCAAATGACAGATATGCACACCTCCTCAGACTTAAGGACCTTTACGCTCCTGACGCTGAATAATTCAATTAACAAAAATCCCTTGACTCGCAAGAGTCAGGGGATTTTTTAAATGCAAAATGCAGAATGCAGAATGCAAAATTAAAGGAACGCTTCGCGTTGATTTTAAATACAACGTACCAAGCGCAAAGTGTCGGAACTGCGTTGCTTTATAATTTAAAATTCAGGGGCACTTTGTGCCGATTATATTGCTTTCGCAAGCAACCGCTCATCGTATATCAATTGAACACAAAACTCAATATAGCACTAAAACATACATATCAATCTGCACTTTGATTTATAGATACAGAACACCCTTTGATTGTCAAAAAGATCCACACCAATGGTTCAGAACATAAAATGTGGGACGACGGCGTTGCTCTGCCACCCTTTACGTAATACAAGGCTTTTACGACGTGCTAATTGAACAAAGAGAAAATTAAAAGATATAAAACACCTTGGAAGGATGGCATCACTACCACCCTTCCAGGGTTTGTTCTTGTGTATTATTCTAAAATCAATAATCTTTTGCTTTACCACAAACACTACATTTTTTACCAAATAAACCCTTGAATTTCCCACCACAATGCTGGCAAATACCTTTACACTTTCTCATTAAATTTATACTATCTTTCCACTCTTCAATCGTTGATAAATCCTTGATTGCTTCAACATAGTCATGCTTGTTAATCCTTTGTATTGCCTGTTGATAAACCGCTTCTGCCAAAAAATCATCATACATCTTTTCACACTCTTTAACTTTAGCATCTGCGTCTTTCCAACCTGGAATAGATTTAAACAATCGAATTGCATTTTCGTAACCAGAGATTTTTGCACTAGCCATTTCTTTATTTGCTTCAGCAAGAACAACATCCTTACGAACACCTTCGATACGATTTTTTATGTATTTAGTTAAATCTTCAACTTCTTTTTTCAGGAGTTCATCGCCATAGCGTATAATCTTTCGATAATTATTACTATTATCGAAGGGTTCAACAACATTTTTCAAAGCTTCCTTGTTAACTACACCAAGTTCTATCATAAGTTTGCAGAAATATGCTTGTGCATTTTCAGGGTCAATGTTTAACACCTGTTCACAAAATTCATCTGCACGCGCAAAATCCCCATCCTCAAGGAACATATAGGCGCGTTTAAGAAGTGGTGCAACATTAGTAGTTTGAGCTGTAGTAACAGATGCCTCAACAACATTGGGTTGTCCTTCGCCAATAATCTTTTTTATACCACGAACAACATCCTGCATAAAGCCAAGCTTACTCATATCCTGTGCTTGAAGATGTGAAAATTCATCAGGCAGGTCATAAGGGTCCATATCCTTATATGCAGGAATAAGTATTTTCTTACCATTAGAGCTTTTAACAAGTGAAAGATAACGACTCCATTCATTCTTAACCCATACGGCGTTGAAGTTTTCAGGCTTTGTACCCATAACAACCATAACCTTTGCAGAATTAAGTGCCGCAAAGATATAGGGCTCGTATTCCTGACCCAATTTATCCTCAAGTGTTATGCGAGAAAAGAAAACTTTGAAACCTTCGTTAACTAAACCATGATAAAGTTCAGTTGCAAGAACACTATCCCTTGTTCTTCTGCCAGTAGAATCTGTTTCTTTATAACAAATAAACACATCAAAGGGTTCTTCTTTGTTTGAAATTTCAAGAATACCCTTCTGAACCTCGTCTATGTACGCAGCTTCTCTCTGGTATATCACCTTTTGTTCAGAATTTGCATAGTAAACTGCAGATTTGTAATCCTCGTCGGCAAGAACTGAAGTAAACTGTGCTCTATTAATTGTAGGCACCTGTTTATGTGTAGAGGGGTCTTCAACATACTCCACACCAAAACGGCAAAGTAAAATAGACCAATACGCTTCCGCATCGGTTGTATCGGTATTTAAAATATTCTCATAAATTGCCATAGCTTTATCATAATCATTGTTGCGACGAAAATGATTGGCACGGTCATATAAATTGATTTTCTGCTCACTGTCAAGCTTGGGGAGAGTCTGTTGAGTGTTACAATACTCACAAGTTGCAACAGATTGGTTTTCACCAATTTCAAGATTGCCGCCACACATTTTACACTTAAAAACTGCCATAAAATTACCTACTTTAAAATACAAATATACATTTTAATTATGAACTTATTTACACATTTTTCAATTCGCATTTGTGACAAAGTTTTTGGGTTGTTTTTGTGAGGTTATTTAAATACATAAACGTGTTCACTATGATAAGTTTATTCCTTGCGAAAGCAATATAATCAACGCAAAGTGTTCCGAATCTTAAAATTATAATTGCAACGCAGTTCCGAAATTCCTCATTTCTAACTCCTGATTCCTGATTATAATCCGCGTTTGCGCCCTTTAATTTTGTATTCTGCATTCTGCATTTTGCGTTTTCTTCTATTATTTAGAACTTTACAATAAAACGACTAAATGATATAATAAAGTTGTATGTGGTGAAGGTTGCCACAAATTCAGTTTTCAGGAGGACACCCTATGAAAATGTCATTCCGTTGGTACGGTGAAACCGACCCTATTTCACTTCAATATATCAGACAAATTCCTAATATGCGCAGTGTTGTAAGCGCAGTATATGATGTTAAGCCCGGCGAGGTATGGCCCGAAGAAAGCATCGCAAAAATGGTTAAGCAGTGTGAGGATAACGGACTTTTATTTGATATTGTTGAGTCTATCCCCGTTCACGAAAATATCAAGCTTGGCAGGGATAACGTTGATGAGCTTATTGACGTTTACTGCGAAAACATACGCCGATGTGCAAAATACGGCATCAAGTGTGTAACATATAACTTTATGCCCGTTTTCGACTGGACACGTACACAGCTTGACAAGCTTGCAGATGACGGCTCAACAAGTCTTGTTATGTACTGGGAGCAGATGAAGGGGCTTGACCCCCACAAGGATGATATTGACCTGCCCGGTTGGGATCCAAGCTATAATCAGGATGAGGTTCGTGAGCTAATTTCTGCTTATGGTGAGCTTGGCGAAGAGGGCTTGTGGACAAACCTTGAAAAATTCCTTAAAAAGGTTATCCCCGTTGCCGAGGAATGTGGCGTAAAAATGGCAATTCACCCCGATGACCCACCCTACCCCATTTTTGGTATTCCTCGTATTATCACTTGCGAAGAAAACCTTGACAGGATGCTCGCTATCGTTGACAGCCCTGCAAACAGTCTTTGCCTTTGCACAGGCTCACTTGGTTGTGCTGCAACAAACGATGTTGTTAAAATGGTTAAAAAATATTCTGCTATGGACAGAATCGCATTTATGCACATCCGCCAGGTGCTTGTACTGGCCGATGGCAGCTTTGAGGAGCAGGGTCACCTTTCAAAATGCGGTAGCCTTGATATGTATGAAATTGTTAAGGCACTTGTTGAAACCGGCTTTGATGGTTACGTTAGACCTGACCACGGCAGAATGATTTGGGGCGAAACAGGCAAGCCCGGTTATGGACTTTATGACCGTGCCCTTGGTGCAACATATATAAACGGATTGTTTGAGGCTTGTGAAAAAGCCTATAATAAATAATGGAGGAATAATTATGAATCCTATTTCTGAAAAAATTATGTCTATCGGCGTTGTGCCGGTTATTAAGCTCAACAACCCCGAAAGGGATTCTGTTGACCTTGCAAAGGCTCTTGTTGCAGGTGGTGTACCCGTGGCAGAGGTTACATTCCGCGCAGCAGGTGCAGATACCGCTATTAAGCTTATGAGCGAAAACGTACCCGAAATGCTTGTTGGTGCAGGTACAGTACTCACAACAGAGCAGGTTGACCGAGCAATCGAGGCAGGTGCAAAGTTCATTGTTACACCGGGTCTTGATGAATATATAGTTAAATATTGTCAGGAAAAGAATATTCCTATTTACGCAGGCTGTACCACACCTACAGATTACCATACAGCATACAGACTTGGTCTTGACGTGCTTAAATTCTTCCCCGCAGAGCAGTCAGGCGGTCTTGCAAAAATCAAGGCTATGAGTGCACCATTCCCTATGTTTAAGGTAATGCCCACAGGCGGTATTGGTCTTAACAACCTTAAGGAATACCTCTCATGCCCTGTTATTGCGGCTTGTGGTGGCTCATATATGGTTACCGCAGACCTTATTGATAACCAGAAGTGGGATGAAATTACAGAGCTTTGCAAAAAGTCTGTTGAAATTGTTAAGGAGGCTCGTTCATAATGGCAAAGGTTGTTACATTTGGTGAAATTATGCTCCGTCTTGCACCTAACGGCTATAATCGTTTCTTCCAGGATGATCAGCTTCAGGCTACCTTTGGTGGCGGTGAGGCAAACGTTGCAGTTTCACTTGCAAACTATGGTATGGAGTCTGTTTACGTTACAAAGCTCCCCACCCACGCTATCGGTCAGGCAGCTGTAAACTCACTCCGTTATTTTGGTGTTGATACATCAAAAATTGTTCGCGGTGGTGACCGAGTAGGTATTTACTACCTTGAAAAGGGTGCATCACAGCGTGGTAGCGTTTGCATCTATGACCGCGCACACTCTGCTATTCAGGAAGCTGACGCTTCTGACTTTAATTGGGATGAAATTTTTGATGGTGCTGACTGGTTCCATTTTACAGGCATTACCCCTGCACTGGGCAGTAATCTTGTTGAAATCTGCAAGCAGGCTTGTATTGCAGCAAAGGCAAAGGGTGTAAAAATCTCTTGCGACCTTAACTATCGTGGCAAGCTCTGGACAAGGGCTGAGGCTCGCGAGGCTATGACCGAGCTTTGCAAATACATTGACGTTTGCATTTCAAATGAAGAAGATGCTAAGGATGTTTTCGGCATTGAGTCTGAAAACACAGATATTTATGGCGGCAAGCTCAACAAAGAGGGCTATAAATCTGTTGCAAAGCAGTTAGCTGACAAATTCGGCTTTGAAAAGGTTGCTATTACACTCCGTAGTTCAATTTCTGCTAACGATAATGACTGGGCAGGTATGCTCTACGATGGTGAGAATTACTGTTTCTCAAAGGAATATCACCTTCACATTGTTGACCGTGTTGGCGGTGGTGACAGCTTTGGCGGTGGCCTTATTTACGCACTTCTTAGCGGTAAGGATACACAATCTGCAATTGAGTTTGCGGTTGCTGCATCTGCACTCAAGCACTCTATAGAAGGTGACTTTAACCGCGTTGGTGTTGCCGAGGTTGAAAAGCTTGCAGGCGGCGACGGCTCAGGTAGAGTACAGAGGTAATGCCTTCGGTGCGATATGTGCCTTACAGCACGAGGATTGATATCAAAACATCGGTTGATTTTCAACCGATGTTTTTTATTTAATTGACATATCACCATTAAATATGTTAAATTATTACATATACATTTTATTAGAGGGTGTAAATATGAAAAAAGTTATTTCAATAATTCTTTCCATATCGCTTTTGGTGTCACTTTGTGCAGTTTCTGCACAAGCGGCAAGAAGGGGTATCGACCTTTCTTATGCAGTTGCATCTGACTTGCACTACAACGTGCCGGATGAAGAGCTTGAATGGTTCTCTGAGGACCCCATATACGGTTATGCAAACCGCCGTGCAGCTATGGAAAACGAAAGTGGTCTTATAATTCAGGAAATGCTCAACCAAGTAGCTGCTGACAAGAACATTGACTTCCTTCTTGTTTCAGGTGACCTTGCAGATAACGGCAAAAGCATTCTTGAAGAGCACGAGGCAGTTGCTGCGATGTTCAAGGAGTTTGAAGAAACATCAGGCAAACAGGTTTATGTTGTACCCGGTAACCACGACTACGGCAACCCTGGTGAATACTGTGTAACAGATGCCGCTAAATTCCGTGAGATCTATGCAGAATTCGGCTATGACCAGGCAATCGAAGAGGAAGGCCTTTCATATATTGCTGATTTAGGTGAAAAATACCGACTTATTGCACTCGACAGTAATGACCCCAGCAAGTCAACAGAGGATGGTATGACAAACGACAAGGTTAACTGGGTTATTGACCAGGCACAAAGGGCTTACGATGAGGGTAGATATCCTATCCTTATGATGCACCACAACCTTCTTGACCATATGCCTATGCAGAGAGTGCTCAGCCACGATTTCATCATCAGAAATCATACCGATACTGCAAACAAATGGGCAAACGCAGGTATCAGACTTGTTTTTTCAGGTCACGAGCATTGTAGTGATGCTACAACTCACACATCACCTGCAGGTAATCAGATTTCTGACTTTGCTACAACATCACTTACAATGTACCCCTTGCAGTATCGTTTTATTGAAATGAACGATGATGAAATTTCATACAAAACAAAAACTGTTGATAAAATTGATACAGATGCCCTTACAGCCGCTGTTGACGGCTATTCACAAGAGCAGATTGATGCTATGAATAACGGCCTCAACGCTTTTGCTAAAGAATACCTCAAAAATGGTGTTGAATACAGACTTGAGCGCGGATTCAACGATGAACAGTTAGGCATTAAGCCCTCTGACATATATTATGACCTTGTTCGTGGTGCAGTTGATGCACTTAACGATGTACTTAACCTTCCACTTTATGGTGAGGGTAGTGCACAAGAGCTTGCAAGAAAGTACAACATAGAAATCCCCGAAAGTGATTATAAAGATGGTTGGGATGTTGCAACAGAGCTTGTTTCTGCACACTATGCAGGTAGTGAGCACTATCCCCTTTATGAACGTGACGTTAAAATCCTTTTACTTACAATGTCACTTGTAATTAAAGAGGAATTCGCTTTCCTTGATGACCAGATTATCTTCCAGGCTGCAGGTGCTCTTATTGCTGCTAACGGCGTTGAAAATATGGATGCTATACTTGATATGGTTACAGATGAAACAGAAGGTGTAACAGCTGCCGAATATTTCATCGTGGCACTTGCATCACCCCTGCTTCAGTCATTTGCAAACGACGATGGTGTTGACGATAACAAGGGTGTTATCACAGGCTATGGCGTAAATGATCAGATGACAAATATGGGTAACAACCTACTTGAAGGAACTCTTAACGTTGCAGATTTCCTTTATACAATGTTACGTTACTTTATAAAAATACTTAATATCTGGATGAAATAATTTATTATAGGCACAGTCAGCTACAATAGTTGTCTGTGCCTTTTCATTTCATTGACAAAGCCTATATATAATGGTATGATTTTTATATATTATTTTTAGTGAGTGATTTATTTGGGTGAAAGATTTAAAAAAGCCATAGGTGTTGAGGGTAAGTTTATTGATACAGTATGGCCTATGATTCAATATTGCTTTGCAAACATTTTTTTGGGTGGCGGTGGCTACATTATAAGTATGTACTTTACCGTTTACCTTACAAACGTTGTAGGCATGGAGCTTAAGCACGCTACCTTTATAATTATGCTGGCAACAATATGGGATGGTATTAACGACCCAATTATGGGTATCATAACTGACCGTACACGCTCAAAGCACGGCAGACACAGAAGATACCTTTTATGGAGCATTCCGTTTATTGTTATATCATATTCAATGCTGTGGAATTCATATGGTCTTGATGGCAAAGCAAATCCCACCCTTTGCATAATCTATTATGGCTTTGCTTATATCCTTTATAAGACTGCATACACAATGGTTGATGTTCCACATATGTCTATGCTGCCAACCCTTGCACCTGAGTACAACAAGCGTACACAATATACCTCTGTAAGCTATATTTTTAATTCTGTGGGTATGGTACCCTCATATATTATATTGCTTATATTTCTTAGCGTTTTCAACTCCTCGGGCGAGCTTTCGAAGGAATCTGCAGCCCCATTCTTTGTTACCGGCATTGTACTTTCTGTAGTGTATGCCTGTGCAATTTTCGCAACCTTTAAATCCGTAAAGGAGCCCAGCTCACTTAACGAGACCTTCCCCAAGCTTGACATAAAATTTGCAATAAATGAATATATTCAGGTTTTCAGAAGCAAGTCCTTCAGGGATTATTTTACAATGTCATTCTTCTGGCAAATGGCACGAAGCTTTTATTCTACCACCATCATATATTTCATAACATACCTTGCAAATCTTTATAAATATTATCCTATATACAATACCTTTGCAGGTGTTTTTGAATCCCTTGCATTCCCACTTAACTACGCACTTACAATGAAAATGGGCAAAAGCAAATGTGGTGCTGTTGTAACACCTATGATGATAATCGGCTTGGGTATGCTTCTTTTAGTAAAGCCGGGTACATCAGCAGGCGGTGCAGGAACACTTCCACTTGTGCTTCTCATATTAGGTGGTGCTGTGCTTTATCCCTTCGGAATGAGCGGTATCGGTTTTACCGGCAACAATGTTCTGCCTGACCTTACAGATGTTGACGAGCTGATTACAGGCAGACGAAGAGAAGGTGTTATGAGCACCTTCAACACAATGGTAAAGCAGATTGTTCAGGGCATTATGACATTTATGGTTGGCTCTACACTTGATGCTTTTGGTCTTGTAACAAGCAACGTCAAGGGTGAATACATTCAGCAGACAGACCTTGCACTGACTGGTCTTAAGGTGTGCGTAGCCATACTGCCTATGGCAAGTGCACTTATTGCGTGGCTTATGATTAAGCGCTTTAAAATGACAAAGGATGACCACACAATGATACGTGCTGCTATTGCTACAAAGCGTGAATACGGTAGCGTTACACTTACTGATTATGAAAAAGAGCGTTGTGAATTGCTGACAGGCTATAAGCTTGAAAATACCTGGCTTGGTAAGGACAATGATGAAGCAGAAGGTAACGTGCTTGAAAGAGACGAAAACGGAGAATACGTTGTACTAAAAAAAGCAAAGACTACGGAGGAAGAGTAATATGGAAGATATTAAAAATGTTGATATAACCGTAAAGCATCCACCAAAAAGAGAAAAAACAGCCCTGCACACAATACAGGATATTCTGTTTTATATCATTCAATGGACATGGGGCTTACCCGTAAATATTGTAGGTGGTATTGCATACTTTGTATGCGCTGTCATATTAAAAAGACCTCACCAGAAATTCGATAAGGCAAATATAGTGTACCTGCCCTGGAATGCCGGCGGACTTTCAATGGGGCTTTTTATTTTCGTAAAGAACGGCAACGCAAAGCCCGAATGGACTTATAACACACGTATCCATGAATACGGCCACACCTGGCAGTGCTTGTTGCTCGGACCCCTTTATTATATTGTGATTGCACTCCCCTCTGTTATATGGTGCAACTGCTTTGCAGGCTACCACAAAAAAAACAACGTGTCATACTACAAGCTTTATTGTGAAGGCTGGGCAAACGCCTGGGGACAAAAAGCAACGGGTATGAAGATGGTTAATACGGGTAAATAAAAAGAACGACTCACCCCGAGTCGTTCTTTTTCATTTGCAAAAATAAAGTGATGTGAAGCCTTACCTCCCTTTCCCAAGGGAGGGGGACCAAAAGCTTTGCTTTTGGTGGTGGGTAGTTCCACTAAATGATATCCTACTGTTTGTTAGAAGCGAAGCTTTATAATAACGGCGTAGCCCCGAAACATTTTGCGAAGCAAAATATATCGCATTGCGAAGGCAATATATCACACGCGATAGCGTATATCACAAATCCTCAGGATTTATATCACCGCCTTGTAAAACATGGCGCTTTTATGTTCGGCTTCGCCGAGGCGGTTCGACCCATACTTTATTTATACATAAAAAAATGAGAGTCTACATAAAAAATGTAAACTCTCATTTTGGTGCCGGTGACCGGGGTCGAACCGGTACGGTATCGCTACCACTGGATTTTGAGTCCAGCACGTCTGCCAATTCCATCACACCGGCAAATATTACTGACTTATTATATTATATGTTACATAAAAAATCAATATGAATTTTGATAAAATTTACTGATAATAAAAAGAAAAAGTACCTGTATTTCTACAAGTACTTTGTGGTGACCCGGACGAGAATCGCCAAGGCAAGCCTTGACGATTTGCTTCGCAAATATCCTATTTTATGTCCCTTTCGGCTCTGCCGATGGCAAACCGCCGAAAGATGGACGATTATGAGTTCGATTCTCTGTGATGAAAAAACAAAAAACTAACAAAAAAAGTACCTGTATTTCTACAAGTACTTTGTGGTGACCCGGACGAGAATCGAACTCGTGTTACCGCCGTGAAAGGGCGGTGTCTTAACCGCTTGACCACCGGGCCATATATGAGGGGCTTAAAGCCCTTTTATGAAACACCTTATGTAGGTAAGTGTGTTGGAACTGGTAGCGGCAGTGGGATTCGAACCTACGACCAATCGGGTATGAACCGAGTACTCTAGCCAGCTGAGCTATACCGCCATATATATGAACAACATACATACCTACAAAGGCGATTGCCTTCTTTTCGAAAGCCTGTTGATTATAATATATAATTTCGCATTTGTCAATACTTTTATTCAAAAAAATTTTATTTTTCAAGAAATCTTTTTAAAAAAATATTTTAAATAAAAACAAAAAAACTATTGACAATTGGTTCGATTATGTGTATAATTCTTTTTGCATTTGCGGATGTAGCTCATCTGGTAGAGCGCCACCTTGCCAAGGTGGAGGTAGCGAGTTCGAGCCTCGTCATCCGCTCCATATAAGCGCCGGTAGCTCAGTTGGATAGAGTGTCTGGCTACGAACCAGAAGGTCAGGGGTTCGAGTCCCTTCCGGCGCGCCAAAAGCAGAGTAATCACATTAGTGGTTGCTCTGTTTTTTTGTTGTATCAAAAAATTGGGACTCGAACCCCACTCGGCGAAGCCGAACACAATCGGGGTTTGCGAAGCAAACGATGGGCAGAGCCCATCGAGTCCCTTCCGGCGCGCCATAAAAGACAGTATAGCAAAAGCTATATTGTTTTTTATTTTGTCTTGAAAAGATATACGGGGACTCGAAACCACAATACAAATTCACTTTTTATAATCCACTCTTGCACCCTTAATTTGCCATTTCTCGTTTGCAAATTGCAATTATATTATTGTAATCCCCCTCATCAAATGATAAAATAGTGTGGTAATCCCCCACGAAAGCGCGGTGCATATAATGATAAAAAACAAAAAGGATGCAGGGGCGGACAATCTTACCCCATCAATCCCCCAATATTTTTCATGGATAAATAATACAAACGAGGGCTCAACTGAGGAGCAGACCCTCATTAACCTTGATTTCTTTAAATACCTTAAAGATAAATATGGTATGGAAATAAAAATCTATGCCTGGGATGCAGGTAACTTTGATGGTGCAAGCGGCGGTTATGGTGACCTGAACGGCGAAAAATTCAAGTCACAATACCCCGACGGCTACAAGAATGTTGTAAAAAAGGCGGCAGAATCAGGTATTCATATGGGTCTGTGGGGCAGTCCCGATGGATTTGGTGACACTCCCGAAGAAGAAAATGAACGTTTTGAATTCTTCGTACACCTTTGCCGTGACTACAGCTTCGGGTTATTTAAGCTTGATGGTGTTTGTGGTACTCTCCGTCCCGAAAAGGCAGATGTCTTTGCACGTATGCTTAAGGAATGCCGTAAATACAATCCCGATCTTGTTGTACTTAATCACCGCCTTGATTTTTACGAGGCAGAAAAGCATGTTACCACTTATTTGTGGAATGGTGACGAAACATATGTTGACGTAAGCACCTGCAACAAGCAGACAGCTATGCACCACCGCGGCTTTATGTTTACACGCGGTCATACTGACAACCTTGAACGCCTTGCCGAGGACCATGGAGTTTGTATTTCATCAAACGTTGATTACTTTGAGGATGAGCTGATTTATCAGGCGTTTAACCGTTCCCTTATCCTTGCACCCGAAATCTACGGCAACCCTTGGTTTATGCGTGACGATGAATTACCCAAGCTTGCAAGGGTTTATAACTTACACCGCAGAAATGCTGAAATTTTAACCGAAGGTAAATTACTACCCGATTCATATGGCGATAACCCTTGCTCTCGCGGTACAGACACAAAAAGATTTATTGCAACAGGCAACAACTCCTGGGAGTCACTTAAAATAAACCTGAATATTGCAGAAACGGGTATAAAAACCGACTCCCCTGTTATGGTGAATATTCACCATCCATATGAGGAGTATCTTGGTACGTTTAATTCAGACGATACTGTTGAAATTACCCTTATGCCCTTCCGCGCAACGCTTATCGAGGTTGCCACAGTTGATAAGGCAGAGCCTATGCTCACAAACTGTAAATATGAAATTGTTGTTGAAGACACCGACGGCACCCCGAAAGAGGTTAAAATACTTGAGTGTGACGTCACAGACATCAACCTTTTGAAAAATGGCGTTGAAAAACCTTTTAAAAAAGGTGAAACAATAAATATCCTTGAAAATGCACCACTATACCTTGGCGCACTTTCAAATGAAAAACAAAAGCCTGAAAACGGCAGATTCCTTTACGAAACCGCTATGCAGGCAATTACTAACGATTGTCTTGAAATTCAAAGCACTCGTCGTTCAGGTGAAACCAAAATTTCTCAGGTACAGGCTGCCCGTGATGCATTTTTCAACCAGGATATTTATGCGCTCCGTGGTTGCGAGTGCAGGTATATGTTTGACGGTAAGGCTGACACCTTCTTTGACAGTCAGAGTAAGACGTATTGCGATATGGATTTACGTATAAATGGCGGTTGCTTGCGTGTAGATTTGGGTGAAGAGCTTACCTGTGACAGTATTGAGGTTGAATTTTTCTCACCTGATTACCCCACACGCGAGGTTGAGGTGCAGAAGCTCCCGTTAATTGCAGAATATTCTTGCAACCTTGCGGATTGGAAATCAACCGACCTTGTTAAAACAAGTATCGCAGATGATGACTTTACAGCAAAAATAATACGCTTTACTGTTCACGATTACTATGACCTGCACGGCAAAAAGCTTATAGCAAGCTATGGCGTGAATGATAAAATCCGCTATTTTTCAATAGAAAAGCCTGTTGACAGAATTTACGCTGTACGCGTTATTAAAGACGGCAAGGAAATCAAGCTTACAAACCCACGTGCCAATAATATGCAAGCACATTACAGATACAAAAATACTGCTATATGCAAATATAATGAGTTCACATTACCTGAATATAAAAAGGATGCCCGTCTGACAGTTGCAGTTGAAGGCACTCATGGTGAAGAATGTGTTTACTGTGTGGCAGAAATCGATGGTAAAGCCGTCGGCTTCCCCGAACGCGCACCCGATTATAAGGCGAATCAATGGGAGCACGCAGTATGTGGCTCTGATAAAAACAATACGTTCTACCTGCCCTTGCCCGATGATGCACAAGGCAAAACAGTAAAGGTTTATGCATTGTTCTCTGACAGGCGCAAGGCACAAAACTCAATATGTAATGTATATATTTGTGAAAAACATTAATAATTAATTTAGATAATTATATCAGGAGACGAAAATGAACATTACAGGTGCAATTTTTGACTTTGACGGCACACTTTTTGACTCTATGCACGTATGGAAGGGCATTCGCTACAACTTTATTAGTAGCCTTGGCATTGAATTAACAGAAGATGATTTAGCCGCATTCAACGGACTTTTTTTACGTGAATCACTTTTACTTGCTATAGAGCGATTTAATCTGTCACAGTCCTACGAGGAGCTTTTAGCAAAGCTTTTTGATTACATCAAGGGTCGATATCTTAAAGAAACCGAACCAAAGAACGATATTATACCATTCCTTGAAAAATTAAAGGCAAATGGCGTAAAAATGGGTATTGCCACCGCCACAGGCGAACCTGCCCTTATTGCTGTGCTTGAAAAGTATAATATGATGCATTATTTTTCGGCAATTTATTCCACATACACCGTAGGTGCATCTAAAACAGAGCCAAAGGTCTATGACGTTGTTTTAGAGGAATTGGGTACAGACAAAGCAACAACCTGGGTTTTTGAAGATGCCTTATATGCCGCCACTACCGCCAAAAAGGCAGACTATAACGTTGTGGGTATATACGATAAAAGTGAGCCTAACCAGGCAGAGCTAAAGGAAACTGTAGATATTTATATCAACAATTATTGTGAATTGAATTTTTGAAAGGAACAGGCTAAAATGTCAGTCCGACAATTTTTAGATAACCACATAACCCATACCTATGGCGCCACAGCGGAATACCCATGGGCAAGTGCCCCAAGCTATGGCGTTTACAGGCATCGTCATAATAAAAAATGGTTTGCGGTAATTATGGATATACCTGCATCAAAATTAGGGTTAGAAAACGATGAAATAATCAGTATTGTTAACCTTAAGTGTGACCCTATACTTATTGGGTCATTACATAAAGATAATGGTATTTATCCTGCATACCATATGAACAAAAGCTACTGGATATCCGTTGTGCTTGATGGTACAGTAGATACCGAAAAGCTTAAATGGTTAACAGAAATAAGCCACACTCTGACAAAGGGTAAAGCACGTTAACGTTTATATACTCAATACTAAACTATATTTTTAAAAAACAATAAAAAGGAAAGCAACAATTCCGTGAATGAATTGTTGCTTTTTTCTTTATTTTATTTTTCGACTATATTTTAAGCTTTGTTCAACAGTTTAAGTGTATATCTATGCTCAGCCTGACGCATGGTGTGGGGTGGTTAGTCAAGGTGTGCATAAGGTTCTCTCGATGACATTATTTTGAAGCTCATCACTAAGATTTACAAAATAATCGCTATAACCACCAACGCGAACAATAAGGTTGCGGTGATTTTCAGGATGCTTTTTTGCATCAACAAGGTCTTCGGGTGAAACAACAGTAATGGTATATTGCTGTCCGCCACCTGCAAAAAATGCTTTTGCAAGTGCAATAAAAGATGCCCTGCCCTTTTCACTATTAAACATTTTCTTTTCAAATTTATTCTGGAATACAAAACCACTACAAGCATCGGTGTGATGATATCTGAGCACAGATTTAATATGTGCAGTAGGGCCGTTTACATCACGCCCCGGAGTGGCAGCAATACTGTCAGCAAGTAATGGTTCACCCTTGCGTTTTCCGTTAGGGAGTGCTGCTGTTTTCATGCCGTAACCTGCAGCTCGGTTAAATGTACTGCAGCCACCTGTGAAAACACCGCCTCGGTAAGTGTTATTTCGTTTAAGTACGGTGAAAAAACGATTCAAGGCGCGTGTAGTTATTACGTCAACCTCTTCAATATCATTACCGAATTTATCACAACATTTAAAATCATGGTAAAGCTTGTCATACCCCACAAAATCAGCGTGTAACGCTTCAACAAGCTCTGACATTGTGTATTTCTTTTCATCGTAGACAAGCTTTTTTATTGCATACAGACTGTCACCTGTATCGGCAATACCTTCGGCTAAAATCTGACCATGATTATAAACAGGACCGCCGTTTCTGTAATCGCGCCCCTTTTCAAGACAACCCTCAATAAGACACGAGCGCAACGGATGAGGCTCATATACACCGCGTAGGTGTTGCCAGTCATTTGCACTGCTACACGAATTATAGGTCACATATTCAAGCTGATCCATAAAAGCACGTTCAAATCTTTCATACGTCTTAAAATCACGTGGGTCTCCTGTTTCGACAGAAACCTTTTCACCGGTCATATCATCTGTACCATTGTGAAGTGCAAATTCAAGGCACTTGGTAAATATAACCTCACCATCTTCAAGCCCCATATGACTTTTACCAAGAATATCTATCTGATTGCACCCATTCATACAGTAATCATGGCTGTCTGTAGATGAAATACCGATTTTTTCAAGGGCGGTACATACCACATCATCATTATATAGTGCAGGTAACCCTGTGCCGAGGGCAAGGGTATCAACTATTTCATTCCAGAGCTTATCAGGTGTATTTTTGTGTACTCGGCAGGTAAGATTAGGGGTGTTATAGCCTTTTTTTCTCACAACAGCAAGTATATCGTATGTAAGCTCGTTGGTTTCGTCATTCCAATTTTCATCACTTCCTGAAATGCACAGATTCCAGGAGCGATGCTCGTGAAAATAATCCCAAAGTCTTTCAAGCAGGTCTGTTATTTCTTCCTTATTATCTGTTTTTAAATATGCAGGATACATATACTGATCAAATCTGCCCGGGGAATCACTTCCGTCAAGGGCAAAGATGAGCATAAATGAACACATAGCCGAAGTAAAATCATAAGCAGGCTTTTGGGGTACTGTTTCAAATGCTTTTGCCATACGAAGTAAAAGCGTTCTATCAGCTATGCTTTCGCAATTTTCGGCTTTTTCAAGAAGGAGCTCCCTGTATCTTTCACCTATAATATCAATAGCATCAAGCGTATATAAGCATGAGCGATAAAACCAACCCTCGTTAGGATGATTACCACGATTTTCATCAATTATTGAACGGATATGATCTGTACCGAAATTTATAATTCTTCCGTAATCGGGGTTTGAGTGACCACCCCAACCACCGCCCCATTCAGCACCTGAACGGTTAAGCGTCTCTGTGGTTTCAGAATATAGTCTTTTGGCTTTATTTTTAAATATATTTATTTCATCAATATATTTCATAAGAGTTTCCCTATGCTCAGGGAATTCTGTAACAAGCTTCATAATATTATCAACATTAAACCAAAGACCCTCAGATGGGGAATAACCGGAACTGCCGTACTTTGTTTCAAATGCAGTTTCAGGAAGTAACTGACCCGATAATCTGATTTCAATATTTTTTGCAGCATAAAGCAGAGCAAGGCCTACCCTCTCGCCATGCTCAAGTGTATCATCAAGAAAATACCCATAAAGAAACGGATCAATCTGAGCTATATTCATTATAACAACCCCTTTTTATTTTGATACTCTTACATCTATACCGTGAGTAGCAAATAGTGAACACCAACGGGATATTTCTATATCAGTTGCATTGGCGTGAGCATATGATGTAGCTATGCCTATTTTTTCAGCCTTACCTGTACCAAGAGTATGATAAGGCATAATCTCTGCATATCTGTATCTGCCTCTGCAATTTTTCAAAAAATCAGCCAGTAAAGCAATATCCTCATCACTATCGTTGCAATCGGGTACCAAGGGCAATCTGATAATTATATCTGCGCCCCTATCCATAAGATATTGTAGATTTGAAATAATATGGGCATTGTCTACCCCCGTGAGCCTACGATGACGGTCAGAATCAATACATTTTATATCATACAAAAAAGTTGTCCCCAAATCGGCTGCTTTTTTATAGAAGTCACGCGAACCCATACCGCAGGTTTCTATACAAAAAGAAATCCCGGCAGTCTTTGAAAGACGGAGAATTTCAAGGGTGAAATCAGCCTGATATGACGGCTCACCACCTGTAACAGTTATACCGCCACCTGATGCATCGTAAAACATCTTGTCCTTCAGAATCTCATCCATAACCTCGGCTGCTGTCATTTCCTTGCCGATGATTTCATTAGCATCGTTTAGGCAGACATCAATACACTTACCACAGCCTATACACTTATCACGCTCAATGCTTAAAACACCGTTTTCAATTGTACGTGCAGCTTTACATACTGCAAGACATCTGCCACATGATGAGCATTTCAGCTTACTAAAAGAAAGCCTCGGAGCTTTTTCAAGGCTTTCAGGATTGTGACACCAGATACATCTTAACGGACATCCCTTCAGAAAAACGCAGGTGCGTATGCCATCACCATCATGCATACAAAATTTTTGTATGTTAAATATAATTCCCATTTGTGCTTTTGCTCACCAACCTTCTGAAATAATTATACCTTCTGAATAAATAAAAAGCAACACTTGTTTAGTAGTGTCAGCAAGCCCTATAAATTCAAATCCCCTTACCAAATTGCCCACCAGCCACGTTCACATTGTGTTCAGGATATAGGGGCTAAAGCTCTTCTTTTCAAAAATAAAAAGAGCAATACCTTGCGGTATTACTCTTTTTATGGTCGGAGTGAAGAGGCTCGAACTCCCGACATCCTGCTCCCAAAGCAGGCGCGCTACCAACTGCGCTACACCCCGATAACTTTGTTGCTTTTTCTCAACCATTGTATTATATACAATTCACTCCTATTTGTCAATAGAGCAAATAATAAAATAGTATAAAACTGTAAAGCATCAATAATATGCGTCACTTCTTCTATAAAAAATGATACAACAAGCTATTACGATTTTAGTTGAACTTATTAAAATATTCTCTTCTGCGAGAAGTTTGATGCACTTCAGAGCAAATGTAAAAAACGAAGTTGTACACATAATCAGATATAGAAAAGGAATTGATGGTATTGAGAAAGGCTTTATTCTTTCATATTTATTCAGTTACAATATCATATTCCCAATCGATAATTCCGCCAAATTCTTTTACATTTGTATAGCCCAAATCTACAAGAGCCTCTGCGGCAATTTTACTACGCCTACCACTACGGCAATAAACTAAAATTAATTGATCTTTACGTGGCAATTCATTTTCTGCTCGGTTACCGATTTCATATTCGGGTATAAGTATTGCACCCTCAATGTGACCCTCGTCAAACTCCTCGGTAGTACGGGCATCTATAATAATATAATCACCTTCAGTATCCATAAGCATTTTTGCCTCGGCACCTGTGATTTGTTCATAACCTAAACTTTGATTCATAGTTACAGCTCCACTTTCTGTTGTGGTAATTATTTCTGTGGTTGTTTTATCACCTTGCCCACCACAACCAACCAAAAAAGCAAGGCAAAGCACCATAATAAATAAAATAAAGCTTTTCATATTAAACACCATATAAAATATGCAGATTACGGATTTCACCGTCACTTATCATATTGTTCACAGAATAAGCATGGCCCTCAAGCTCTGCACCGTTAAAGGTTGTTAAATTCTGTACCCTTAACTGCTCTACGATTTTACTGCACACATCCTCAATTACCATTACCTTTTTCATAGCATTTTGTTCATCATTACTGCTTGAAATAAGGTATTCAAGGTCACTATGCAATTCACCTAAAGCAGATAAATCACGAAGCACCTTAAAGCACCATTTGTAATAGGGCATATATTCACCATTAAGTAAGAATATAGTATGTATTGCGCTTTTCACAAATTCTGTAACGGCAAGCTGTGCAGCGGCTGTTTCACCCCTGCCAATGCAACGATTGTAGTTATACTGACCCGCCTGACCCATTGTCAGTATATTACCTGCCAATTTTTTAAGCTGTACATCGCGTGGCATATTGATAAGCCTTTGACGGATGTCAGTAAACTCACCTGAATCATCTTTAAAAACTCTGCCATTTGTTGCCTCCAACAATCCTTGCTCGGGTACAAAAAACCATTCTTTTTTATGAAGTCTGCCGTCAGGTGTACCCGCCTTGGAGGTAAAAAACTCTGCCATACGTATAACACCATTACGTCTGCCACCCACAGGTGTATCAATGCTACGACTAAAGCCCATAAACTCACGGGGTAATTTATCATATGCACGCTGAAGCTCAAATGCAGTTTTTTCATCTACAACGCTTTCATCAGGTATAAAAATGCAAAAGCCGGGCTCAAAATCGTGGTCACGTGATAATTCATCATCATAACCAAAGCACTCAGACCCGCTACCTGCCATACCTACGGCAACAACTGATAAAACGTGAGAAAAATCTTTTTGTAGCATTGGCTCACCATACTGACGATAAAATTCATAAGACAATTCAAGACCCTTCATAAATCCTCCTTGAACGCTCAGACAATTCTTCAGAATAACTGAATCTGCCGTAATATAAAAACGTGGGGGCGCATTTTTCACACACAAAAGCATAATTGCCATCACGCTTAGTGTGGCCTTCTAACAAGCCTTCTGCTTTATCAAGGCACAAATCAATTTCTTCGCAGGCATTTTCAAGCCCCTTTTGTGCCTCAAGGGCATTTGCCATATTAAGGTAAGTTATAGCCGCTTCGGGCTTACCATTCTCATTACAAAGCATTATTGAAATTGCCTTTTCGTAAAGAATAAAAGCCTCGTTAAATTCTTTTAAATCAACAAGGGCTAAAGCCATATTGTTATAAAGACCACCTAACCGACTATCAGTAGGCATCAGCTTTACTTCATATATCTTTTGTGCCTGTCGGTAAAAATCCAAAGCCTTTTCTGACTTACCAAACGCCTTAAAAACAGTTGCACAGTTAAGGAGTGTAGTTGCAGAGCCTACCTGACCCGATATACCCATATCACTTATTTTGGTAAGCGCTTTATTGACACAATCAAGGGCGTTTTCTTTATCACCGATTTTACGGTAAAGACCCATAAGCTCATTAAATACAAGTATCTGTACCCCATCGTCATTCAAAGAATGTGCCTCTGCAAGGGTTTTCAATAAGTATTCCCGTGCAGATGTGTAATCGTTTTTATGAAGATATGAGTCGAGTTCAGCTAAAATATTTTCAGGGCTAATCATTCCATTTGCCACGGGAACACTCCTTTCACTATTTTATAGTTTCGCTATTATTCAGTACCGATGTACTGTAAATAAAAAGTACGTCGGCGTTTTTAAAATCAACATACTTCCCTACCATATCAGGGTGCATATAGCGTATGTCAACAAGTGTTATTTTGCTATAACCCTCTGCCATAAGTGGTGCAAGGGCACTACCATAAGAATCGCGGAAAACAACAAGCTCCTTGTTATTTTCAGCATTGTCATTTTCTATGGTAACAAGTGACAATGGACCTGACAAAAACATTTCGTAGGGGTCCTTGCCATACGCCTTTTGCATATCATAAATACTTATTGATTTATTATTTTCATAGTCAAACACCTTACAATTATTCAATGTGTCATTTGTAAGGTAATATATTTTTTCAGACTCCGTAGGCAGAGCATACTGACCGCTGTAAACGCCGTTAAACTCATTATCTAACTCGTTTTTCTCATATTGTGCAGTAACATCCACGCCCATAGCGTTACCGAGCAAAATAGCAACATCTTTAATATTCTCTTGCCGCCAATGGGTGTCTGTATGGTAGTAATCTTCAAGATTAAGTGTTTTTTTGATGTCGATATACTGAAAATCAGTTGTTTTCGATTTCAGAATGCCAACTATTTCATCATAATCCGCATTAGGATATCCATTAGCTTGTGCAGTAAACTGACCCTTATGTGGAATTACCGCAAGGTAAGGCCTTATACCCTGCTCCTTTAAATACTTGTTATAAACGTGATTAAATCTTTGCGAGGCGTAGTCTATTGATTCTTCATTTACAGGGTATTCCACCTCGAATAAATAGCCGTTATGGTTATAAATACCATTGTTTTCACTACGGTTAAATATATTAAAGCTACAAAAAGCCTTTATTTTTCTGAAGTCATCTCTTAAAGGGAATTGGTCTGTGGCATATTTTTCAAAATTCTTTGTAAAACTGCCTGAAAGCAGCGAATTTTTATTTAATTCGGGCATCTGTGCCAACACACGACGCTCCGAAAGAGAAACATCATCGGTAGGCTTCAGCCAGGCAAAAAGAGAAAAGCCGAGGATAAAGGCAATTATGACTACACTTGTTATGATATACTTAATTTTATTTTTCATAATTACCCCCTCCTAAAACCTGAAATACAAGAACGGGTTAAATGAGCCATCCACAAGGTAAGCGGTTACAGCTGTAAGTGCAACAACAATTAAAACAGGCTCAACTACTGTAAGAATACCTGAAATAATCTTTGTTTCGTTTAATTTCACCGAAAGTCTTTTTACAAGGGGCGTTGCACCAATTATAGCCAAAACAAGCACCATACCATAATTTTTAAGGCAATAGGTAAATTCGCCTGAAATTACGGGTACACCACCAAGGCCCAACATACCTTTAATATACTCAAAGCCCTCACCCATATCAGTTGCATTAAATATTACAAAGCTTATAAGCACCATAAGCAAGGTGTAAATACGGCTTATAATTTTAGTCTTGTTAAGGTATTTTAATAAAAATACTTTTTCAATTACAAGAAGAACGGCAAAATACAGACCCCATACAACAAAAGTCCATGCTGCACCGTGCCACATGCCTGTTAAAAGCCATACAACAAAAATATTAAAAAAGTGGCGTGGCATTGATACCCTGTTGCCACCTAAGGGAATGTAAATATAATCCCTGAACCATGTCCCCAGTGAAATGTGCCATCTTCGCCAGAATTCTGTGGCACTTTTTGAGATATAGGGATAATCAAAATTTTCTGTGAAATCGAAGCCCATTATTCTGCCCAGACCAATTGCCATATCGCTGTAGCCTGAAAAATCAAAATAAACCTGCAAGGCAAAGGCTACGGCATAAATCCAATAAAAAAGAACAGATTTATCGTCAGAGCCCTTGAAGGTGGCACACAATTCACCAAGCACGTTTGCAATAAACACCTTTTTAGAAAGTCCTACTACAAATCGTCTGAAGCCTGTGGCAAATCTTTCAAAGCTATGGGTACGATTTTTTAACTGATTTGCAATATCTGAATAACGCACAATAGGCCCTGCAATCAATTGCGGAAAAAGCGCAATATATGATGCAAGGTCAATAAAATTTTTCTGTGCAGGTACACTCCCCCTATAAACATCAATTGTGTAACTGAGTATCTGGAAAGTATAAAAACTGATACCGATAGGCAAGGCAACATTAAGTAACCCTACCGACAAGCCCGTTACCTCGTTAAAATTCTCTACAAAAAAGTCAGCATATTTAAAAACGGCAAGAAAGCCCGCAAGTATAACGGTTGATATTATAAAAACAACCTTTGATGCCTTTTTTTCAGAGAAAGCCTCAATCAATAAACCGGCTACGTAACCGACTATGATTGAGGCTACCATAAGAAGCAAATACTTTGGCTCACCCCAGCCGTAAAAAACAAGGCTTGTAATAAGTAAGGCTGTGTTTTTTAACTTTTTGGGGGTTACAAAGTACAGTATCAGCGCACAGGGTAAAAAGTAATATAAAAACGGAATACTTGAAAAGACCATAAAACTCTACCCTATTGTACGAAATAAATTTTTGTTAATTATACAAGAGGCTCTTCAACGCTGAGTGTTGCATCTGCATAAACAGCTATGAGCTTTGTCTTGAATGTATTAATTGCATCTGCATTACCGAATGCAGCAACAACATAGTCACCGATTGTGTAAATAACAAGCGTGTCAGGGAAACCGCACATCCACTGTGTAGCCTTGATGCTATCTTTAAGTGATGCAACAAAGGCTTCACCATCTGTACCCTCTGCAAGGCGATATGCAGCAGCGGTAAATGTGTTTGCATTCATAGAATGAATGAGTGTTGCAGCCTCGCTCACAAGAGCAATATCACCCGCTGCAATATGAAGTGTTGCAACAGCATTTTCTTTATCAGTAAGGTTGAACGCACCTGCGGCGCCATCTACAGGAGCAGAGAAATCACCACCCATTACAGGGAATTTTTCTTCTTCACCATAGGTTGTCCATATGCTGTCAAGTAATGCAACTGATGATTCAATCTGAATAGCATCTGTAGCCTCAATTGTTTTACCGCAAGCAGCAAATGAAAGCACCATAAGTACTGCCATCGCTAACGCAAAAATTCTTTTTTTCATAATAATTCTCCTTTATAACTACTCTTACGAGTTTTTCACTTTTTTCACTTTGAACCTGAGGGGTTTTTCTGCAGTTTTAAGCAACATACCTACTGTACCCTCGGTAATACCCTTAATGAGCTTGTTGTTCCTTACAAAAGCAGGATCTGTAGCTTGTTTTACAATAAATTCGGTAAAACAAGGTGTTGACCTGAAGCCGATTTTTACACAATCCGCCTTAAACTCAAAGTCAATATAGTGTGTTGCCAATGTATTAAGGGGTTTGACAACCGCTTTGAATATTTTACCCTCCATATAGCCATAAGACCATATTTTATAAGGGTAGCCTTTGATAATACATTCGCTCATACGAGGGTTACCGTCAACACCACAATTGATTGTGATTTTATCGCCCTCTTCGTACCATGTAATCCTCAAAGCACCGTCAAAAAGGTCAAAGCTGACCTTATCAAGATTACTTTTTGGTCTTTTAGCAAAGCTACAGGTCAGCGTACGCGGAATAACGCTCTGCGGAAAAATTATTTTTGCCAACGAATCTGAAAAACCTGTTATATGATACTCTTTATTATTTTCAACAAGTGGCAATTTATCACCTTTTTTGATTTTTAACCTGCGATTTTCAAGATACTGCGCAAGAATTTTTTCATCATCAGGTGTTGAAGCTTCCTCAAAGGCTTTTATAAGCACATTTTCTGCAAGGCGACCACATGACCCCTCATCAATACAGCTGTTAAGAGTGACCATAACTACGTCATACTGCGGTATGTATGAAATAAGCTGACCATACATTCCCGTCATACTGAAAATGCCGTTCTTTATCCAGAACAAATAGCCGTAGCCCTCATTCTCTTTAAACTCAACGTGTATTTTTGTTGCCTCACGGCACCAGAATTCGGGTATAACCTGTTTGCCATTATATTTACCGCCATTTGCATAGCAACGGCAGATTTTTGCAAGGTCACGTGCTTTAAGGTAACAGCCTGTGCCACCTATACACTCACCCCAGAAATTAGTTTCCCAAAAAGGGATTTCGATACCCAACGGCTCAAAAAGTCGGGGTGTCAGATACTCTACAAGATTCTGACCCGCTGCCCTTTGTACCGCTGCGGCTACTATGTGAGCATCATTATTACTGTACAAGAAGCCATGATTTTTTCTGAAAGGGGCTTTCATAAAAATCTCGTTATAATCCCCTGTCATATCCTGCAAAAAGGTAAACTCCTTATTACTGCTCATAGTAAGCACCGAGCGAAGCGTAACGTCACCCCACAACGGGCTTTCGCATTGTTTATAATCACTGAAAATATCTTTAATCTTACTGTCAAGGCTCAAAAGGCCCTCATCTATAGCAAAGCCTGTTGCCGTAGAAACAATAGATTTTGTAACAGAAAACAAGGTGTGTGGCATATCTGCAGAGTAAGGATAATTATACTCTTCAAAAATAATGTCATCACCTTGCATTATAAGTAATGCATGATTTTCAATGTTGCTCTCTTCCAGCCCCTTATAATACTCGTAAATACGCTTTGCAGAAAGCTTTGTTGCCATAAAATCACCTACCATTTATCTGACAAAAGACAAACAGTCTTTTTCCTTTTTGATTATATCATCTGACTACATAGTATTCAACACAAAATTACCATATTATTCTTATATATACTTGATTTTAAATCTTTTTATATTATAATTAAACCATTATTTTGTTAATTTTTTACGGAGAATAAAATGAAGATAAATAAGAAACAAAAGCAAAAAGCACATATCATAAAAAACACTGCATTTATGCTGAAATGTGCTCTTAAATGTGCACCCTTTTCGCTTTTCACAATTTATTTTGCATACGTGCTTGAAAATGTTTACTACGCAGTTGTGGTAAACGTACTTTTTCTTGAAACCGCACTTTCAATCATTGAGGGTAACGGTACATTCCACGAGTTTGCCATTCGTATGATTATTATCGTTGTGGGTAAGCTGTTGGTTGACCTTATCGGCTACATAAACGTTTATACTGTACGAATAAAGTTTGAAATAAAATGTGAAAGCTACATAAACTCACTTATATTCAAAAAAGCACAGCAGGTTGAATTAGGCTGCTACGAAAACCCTGACTTTTTTGACAACTACAACCGCGCAACCTGGGTGGTTGAAAAAGGTGGCTTCAAGCGTATCATAGAGGGCTCTGCCTGGACATTAGGCTCTGTTGTAAGCCTTATTCTGCTTATAAGATACCTTTTTTCTATCGACCCTATTCTTGTTATATTCCTTATATGCCCCGTTATTGTTATGGGCTTCAGAGTGTTCAAAAACAATATTGAGCTTGAAAAAGAAAAGGCCATGACCCCCTACGAAAGGCAGAAGGATTACGTAAGGCGTACAATTCTGCTCAAGGATTTTGCAAAAGAAATTAAAACAACAAACATTTTTGTTGTGCTTGAAAAGCGTTTTCGTCGCGCTATTGAGGATAATGTAAAAACAATCAAAAAATACGGCTGGAAAATTGCTTTATTAGAATGCTTTTCTGACTATTTTGCAGAAATCATACCCGTTACAGGTGGCTTTTTGTATGGTTGCTACCGCCTTATGGTTGTAAAGGATATACCTATATCAGAGTTTTCTGTACTCGTTTCTGCTATAACCACCTGTCGAAACAAGCTTAATCAGTTGGCATATTACTTTGCTATGCAGCAAAAGCATTGTTTGTGGGTACAGAATTTACGTGATTTTCTTGAATACGAGTCTAAAATTCAGGGTGGTGACGTTATACCCGACGATTTCAGAAGCCTTGAATTCAAAAACGTTTCATTCAAATACACAGATGATGGTGACTATATCATTAAAAATGCGTCATTCCGTATTGAAAAGGGACAGACTATTGCTGTTGTAGGTCATAATGGTGCAGGTAAAACCACCTTATCAAAGCTACTTATGAGGTTTTATGACGTTACAGATGGCGAAATTCTTTACAACGGCATTAACATAAAGGAATATGATTTGCTTTTATACAGGCAGAAATTCGCATCCGTTTTTCAGGATTACAAGGTATTTGCCATGACTGTTTCTGAAAACGTGCTTACTGAGGAAATTACACCTGAAAACGAAAAGCTTGCCGTTGATGCACTTAAAATGGCAGGTGTATATGACAAAATCGCCACATTCCCCAACAAAGAAAATTCGCTTCTTACCAAGGAATTTGATGAAAATGGCATACTTCTGTCAGGCGGTGAAACACAAAAGGTCACTATTGCAAGGCTTTTTGCAAGTGATTTTGATATTGCCGTTCTTGACGAGCCCTCCTCTGCCCTTGACCCTGTTGCAGAAAGCAGAATGTATGATGCACTACTGAAGGGCACACAGGGTAAAACAGTTATTTATATTTCACACAGACTTTCAAGTGCAACACGCTCTGATAATATTCTTGTTTTCAACAATGGTATTCTTACAGAGCAAGGCACACACGCTGAGCTTATGAGCCGTGATGGTGAATATAACCATATGTTCACCTTACAGGCATCAGGCTATAAGGAGGTGGTGTCATAATGAAGCAGAATAGCAAAAAAGAAAATAGGCTTACCTTTAAAAATCATATTTATATGATGAAGTTTTTGTGTAAGCACACTCCGTTTATGGTATTCGGATATATATTCTTTGATGTTATGGCAAACCTGCCCTGGACACTTTCAAACGTTGTACTGCTGAAATATATTATTGATGTAGCCACCGAGGGTAAGGATTTTTACCGTGTTGCAATTGCCCTTGCATTTTTTGTGGTATTTGTTGTAATCACAAACCTTTGCACCACACTATTTTACGAAATATCATTACCCAAGCAAAAAGAAAAGCTGTATTTTTCAATATACAAAACAATCTATGAAAAAGCCGCAAAAATGGACTACGAGGCATATGATAACCCCGAATTCTACAATGACCTTGTTCTTGCTATGACCGCAATGAATGACCGCGCCTATGCTATTCTGTCAGATATGCAGGAGGTTATCTCAAGCGTGGTAGGTGTAGTAACAATCGGTGCCGTTATCATATCAATAGACCCTATTTGTCTGTTGTTTGTTGCATTGTGTGTTGCAATAATGACACCAATCGGCAGACTTATTGCAAACGTTAACGTTGAACGCACCGAGGCTATGACCCCCCTTGACAGAAAAAATCTGTATTTCAGCCGTGTTTTCTACCTGCAGGACTATGCAAAGGAGCTGCGCCTTTCAGGTGCAGGTAAAATGGTTGAAAAGCGTTACAACAAAAATATTACCGACCGCTTAAAAACAATCTCGCCCTACCTTACAAAACAATGGCAGCTTTATTTTTGTCAGGAATCTCTGCCAATGACACTCCTTATTTACCTTGGTATATCCCTGATTATGGGCTATAAGGCTATTGTAACAAATGAGGTTTCTATGGGTGACTTTGCCGCAACCTTTAATGGTGCAGCATCTATAAGCACAAGTGTATTTGCACTTACAAGCCGTTTTGCCATAAACATTCGCGAAAACGGACTTTATATTGAAAAATTCCGCAGGTTTATGAACGCTAAAGAAAAGATGGTTTCAGGCACAAATAAAACTGTATTCAATAAGCCCGTTACCATTAAATTCAACAACGTTTCATTCAAATATCCCGGCACGGATAAATACGTGCTTAAAAACATTAACCTTGAGCTTTCACCATACAAAAAAATTGCCCTTGTTGGCTACAATGGTGCGGGTAAAACCACACTCACCAACCTGCTTTTACGTCTTTATGACGTTACCGAGGGCAGTATTACAATTGACGGCACAGATATAAAGGAATGGGATATCAAAACCTATCACCAGAATTTTGCTGCTGTATTTCAGGATTTCTCATTATTTGGTGCAACATTGGGTGAAAATGTTTCAATGAATGATACCCACGATGTAAAAAGGGTAAAAAAAGCACTTAAAGCCGCTGAATTTAACAGAAAATTACCTGATGATACAAACAGCATTCTGCTACGTGAATTTGATGATAATGGTGTTTCACTTTCAGGTGGCGAGGCACAAAAGATTGCTATTGCAAGGGCATTTTACAAGGATTGCCCCTTTGCGGTGCTTGACGAGCCAAGCGCAAACCTGGACCCCGTTGCAGAATATGCCCTTAACCAATCAATGTCAAAGGCAGCCGATGATAAGACAGTTGTTTTCATTTCGCACAGATTGTCAACAACAGTTATGGCAGACGAAATATTTATGCTTGAAAATGGTGAGATAATTGAGCACGGCTCCCACGAGGAGCTTATGGCACAGGACGGCAAATATGCTTATATGTTCCGCTTACAGGCAGAAAAATATATTGAGGAATAATTTATGATTAAGGTAAAACCCGCAAAAGAAATTTTGCTTATAGGCACATCAGACACCAACCCCCGAAATGGTGAAGGCTCGTTTATAAAGCTTTTAAACGGCAATATTATGTTCGGCTACACAGAATTTTCGGGTAATGACAGCTGTGACGACGATGCCCACGCGCAGATTGTGGCAATCACATCAACTGACGGTGGCAACACCTGGGGTAATAAGCGTGTACTTTTCACAAAGCCTGACGGTTCACAGAACATTATGAGCCTGTCATTTTTGAGAATGCACAATGGTGACCTTGGTGCATTTTACATACTCAAGCACGCTGATGGTGCTGACAGTATTATGCTGACACGTTCAACTGACGATGGTAGCACCTGGGGTGAGCCCCTTGATTGCACCGCATGTATGCCCTATGACTATTACATTCTCAACAATGACCGAGTAAAAATCTTACCATCGGGCAGAATTTTATTACCCCTTGCAAGGCACACCATACACACCCCACACGGTGGGTTCGTACCCGGTGAAATATGCTTTGCATATTCAGATGATGACGGCTTTACATGGCAAGGAAGCCCTGCGGTGCTTCAATGCCCCTTTGAAACAATTGATGGCTACGAGGAGCCGGGGGTTCACATTTTGCCCGACGGCAGATTGTGGTGCTATATAAGAACAAATATGGGTTATCAGTTTGAGTGTTTTTCAGCTGATGAGGGTGTTACCTGGACTGTACCAAAGCCTAATTTATTTTTCTCTTCCCCTTGCTCACCAATGCACGTAAAGCCATTTAATGACCTTACATTTGCTATATTCAACCCTGAATCCGAGCACGTTTTACGCGGATGGGAAAACACAGACCTGTGGGGTCGCACACCATACACAATTGCAGTAAGCACCGACGGTGGTCTTACATTTAACGAGGATAACATCTTCTACCTTGAGGATGACCGTAAAAACGGCTACTGCTACCCTGCACTCCTTGACTGCGGTGACTATTGCCTTATTGCATACTACCATAGTAATAATTCAGGTGTCTGCCTTAACAGTACAAAAATCGTCAGAATTGATTATGATGATATAAAAAGCTTATTGAAATAAAAAACGACTCGGTACAAATTAATTGTACTGAGTCGAATTTTTTATTGATATATAACCTCTGCAATTTTTTCTGCCGTAATATTTACCTGCTCCTCATTTGTAATAGTAGCTTTGCCATCACCATCCTGCAAGCCGTACACACCAAAGCCTGAATGATTACCACCATCAATTACAAATTCCACCATATTCTGTGGAAGGTTGGGTTTATATTCTGCATATTTTTCTCTGTTCATTATGCCATCTTTGCTACCATATATTGACAAAGCATCAATATTTCTACTACTTAAATCTGCAGTTGAATATGAGCCTAACAACACTAAAGCATCAAACCCATCGGTATGGGCTTCAATATACGATGCTGCCATTGACCCGCCCAGAGAGTGCCCACCTATTGCCCATTTTTTTATTTGAGGAAAATAATCAGTAATACCATCTGCACGGTTAACATCAAGCACCGCAAGGTTAAAGGGCATTTCAACAAGCACACACAATATACCCTTCTGTGCACAAGCAAGCATCAAGGGCTTATATGCTGTGTATTCCACCTTACCGCCAGGGTAAAATATGAAGCCCGCTACAGGGTCAGGTGGCAAAAAAGCAATAACTCCGTCATCAATTTCTTTTTCTTTTACAAGTGAGCTTGAGGAAAGCACTGCAATTGCCTCGGTCTGTGCCCTGTAATAATCATTTACATATACACCGAAACCGCCAAACAATATCCCAACCACAAGTAATATTACAACAAGGGCTTTTACACCCTTGTTGCATTTTTTATTTTGATTTTTCATAGCATCACTCAATTACAACGTAACTACAGGGTGCAATTATTACGCTACCGCTGATTTTTTCACCCTTAATCAAATCGTTATACTCCTTGTCCAGTGTAACGGTCTTTTCATCGTCGGTGAAGTTCATTACAAAAATCACGTCACCGCGCTTACGCATAACAAGGCCGTCATCAAGAGTGAGGTTTGCATCAAGGGGTAATGACAATTCATTTATCAAATCGTTACAGAAATCCCTTGCAAAATCTTCATCATTACGGAATGCAACGTAGAATGCTTTGCCCTCGCCATAGGCATTTTTTGTAACAGCAGGCATATTTTTGTAGAAATCCTTACCGTATTCACCAAGGATTTCTGCACCCTGAGCGTGAATAATATCGCAGATATGCTCAACTGTATATTCCTTACCATTATATGATACCGCATTTTTTATGCCCTCAGGTAAGGAATCGGTTTCTTCCTGCCATACTCCGAAAACATCCTTAAGCTTACCTGCAGGGAAGCCGCCAAGGTAACACATATCGTCCTCATCTACCATACCTGTAAGGTATGTGCCAACAAAATTACCGCCATTCTTAACATAGGCTTCAATGCGGTCGATAGTGCCCTCTTTGAGCATATAAAGGAATGGTGCAATTACAAGGTCATATTTAGTGAAATCAGCATCCATAGGTATAACGTCAACGGCAATACCTTTTTTGTAAAATGGCTCATACCACTTAATACACTCGGCAGCATAATTTCTGTTAACGTTATTGAATCCACAAAAGTGCTTTACTGCCCAACCATTCTGCCAGTCATAAACAATTGCAACCTTACTGTCAGAATACTGACCTACAACGTCAGAAAGCTTTTCAAGATTAGCACCAAGGCGTGATACATCACGGAACACCCTTGTATGCTCATGACCACAATGGTCAACTACTGCACCGTGATATTTTTCGTGACCGCCACGGCTTTTGCGCCATTGGAAGTACTGCACACTGTCTGCGCCGTGTGCAACTGACTGAATTGATGAAAGCTCCTGTAAGCCTGTTCTTGGTAATTTATTTACATCGTGCCAGTTAACGAGTGAAGGTGTGCTTTCCATCATAAAGAAGGGCTGACCATCCTTCATTGAACGGAAGGCATCGTGGACAAATGCAGTATCTGTTGCCTCACCCATATTCCTGCCCTTATCCCAGGCAGGGTAATTATCCCAAGAAACGAGGTCAAGATGCTTTGCAAAATCCTGATAGTTGATACCATCATAAAGCTTCATAAAGTTTGTAGTAATGGGGATATCGGGTGTAATCTCACGAAGGGGTGCAATTTCATTTTCAAAGAATGAAATATGGCTGTCAGAAACGAATTTATTCCAGCAAAGCTTCATAGCAGAAACGTGATTTTCACCACGGAATTTAGGTGAATTGATTTGTGACCAATCTGTCATACGGTGACTCCAGAAGCCGTTCCACCACTTGAAATTAAGCTCCTCAATATCATTGTGATATTTCACCTTAAGCCACTCACGAAAAGCCTCCTGACAAAGCTCACAATGGCACTCACCGCAATATTCGTTTGATATATGCCACATTTTAAGTGCAGGGTGGTCCTTGTAACGCTGGGCAAGCTTAGTATTTATGTTACGCACCTTTTCCCTATAAAGGGGTGATGTAAGACAATGATTGTGCCTTACGCCGAATTCATTACGAATACCGCTTTCTTCAACACGAAGCACCTCGGGGTACTTTTGTGCAAGCCACGGGGGTCTTGCACCTGATGGTGTAGAAAGAATTACGGACATACCATTTTCGTGGAGCTTATCCATAATTTTATCAAGCACGCTGAAATCGTAAACGCCCTCCTGTGGCTCAATGAGTGACCACGCAAAAATGCCGATTGTGGCACTATTTACGTGAGCCAGCTTCATAAGGCGCATATCCTCATCCCATATTTCGGGGGTATCAATCCATTGGTCGGGGTTATAGTCACCGCCATGTATTATATGATCAAAAAACTTTTTTGCCATTATTTTTACCTCTGCAAATTTATTTTTTGATATTATAACACACTTTATATCAAATAAAAAGCGTCATACTCACCTAAAAACATTGAGAAATTTTATGGTATATGTTAATATGAACTTTATAAGGATGTGGTTTTATGAGGGGGATACCCCGTATTATTCAGAATGTATTCAACACACCTATACCCACGCCAAAGGTAAGGGCTGCTTGCAGGGGGATTATAATCCGTGACGGACAGCTACTTCTTTCCTACGAAAGCAAAAACGACGTTTATATGAGCCCCGGCGGTGGGATTGAAAACGGTGAAGCACCTGAGGAATGCTGTGTGCGTGAAATAAAAGAAGAAACGGGCTATTTAACAAAAGTGATTGCCCCGATTGTTACCATTGATGAATATTTCGACGATACACTCTTTACCGCAAATTATTTTTTATGTGAGATTGTGGGTAAAGGTGAAAGCTCCCTCACCGCTACAGAAGTTGACCACGGAATGGTGTCACGTTGGGTACCTCTGCAGGAGGCTTTTGACATTTTTTCAAAATATTCTGAAAAAACACCCGACCATCACAGTCTTTATTTTCGCGAATACACAATACTTACAAAATACATTTTAAAAACAGAGTAAAATTTATTGCTCTATTAAATAAAAAGTGATAAAATCATTTTATAATTTATCCCCCGAAGGAGGACTCTTTTATGATTACAAAAGCAGAATGGAAGGGTATCCGTGGCTCACAGCCCTCACCCGACCAGATTATGATTTCAATAAAGGGTGATGCTGCCCACGCTATGGCAATAAGGTGGCGCACCGATACAACTGTAACCGAGGGTTACGCCCTTTACAGAGAAAAGGGTACCGAGGAATGGCTCAAAGCACCCTCTGAAAAGCACTATTTTGAAACAGATATGGATGAAAGCATCTTCCACTTTGCACACCTTACAGGGCTTAAGGCAGGTACATACTATGAATATACCTGTGGTGATGATGCTAACCGTAGTGAGGCTTACACATTTAAAACCGCTGTTGAGAATTGCACAAAATACTCATTCCTTTGCGTTTCTGACGTACAGGCAGGTGACGCAGAACCACCTGCAGATTATTCATCACTTAACGAGGTGCTCAAAAAGGTACTCAAGGAGCACCCCGAATGCGACTTCATTCTTACTGCAGGTGATAACACAAACTGTGGTCAGACAGACATTCAATGGACAGGTCTTTTTGAGGGTCTTAAGGGCATAGCAGAGTCAACACCTGTTATGTTTTGTATGGGTAACCACGACGATATGGGCTTTTCAAGCTACTTCACCAAAGAGGATAAATATTATTCAGAATACGCTGAATATTTTACACATCAGTTATGGGGCTCTTATGAGCACAACGGACCCGAGGACAGACCTATTGCAAACCATTCATTTGACTATGGTAACACACGCTTTTGTATGATTGGTACAAGTGGCTATGAGGAAATGAACGAATGGTTGCTTAAAATGAGTGAATGTGACAAAACCTGGAAATTTGCCACACACCATTTCCCTGTATGCTATGCAGGTCCCTGTATTGAAAATGACGATACATACCCTGCGCTTCGTGATGGTATGGATAAATACGATATAGTTTTTTCAGGCCACGAGCACAGCTATGCAAGGTCATACCCCAGACGCGGTGAAGGTCTTTTTGACAAGCCCTCAGAGGGTACTGTTCATTATAACCTTGGTTCATCTAACAGAAACCCTCCCGGAACAAGAGTTGTACCAAAGGTATGGAACGCAAAGACCTATGCCCACGAGGAAGATTTATCAATGTATTCAATAGTTAACGTTGACGGTAACAAATGCACACTCACCGCCTACGTTGAGGATGGCAGAACAGTTGACTACTGTGTTATTGACAAGGATACCGACTCAATCTTCCCACCTGACCCTGCACCTGTATATAACAGACCCCGACTTAAATTCAAGGGCTACGATCTGGGTATGTGCGTACGTGAAACATTACCTAAGAATATAAAAGGTGTATGGTACATTCCCATCGGTCAGCTTATAAACTTTGTTGGCGGTGACGTTGAAAGAACACCCGGTAAAATCAAAATCGGTATTTACGGCAGAACATCAGAATTTACCGAAAATTCTGCTACAGTTATCACACAGGACGGCGAGTACGAAATGGAAGCACCCTGCCTTAGACTTGAAAAGGGTCAGCTATTTGCACCTGTTGACGGATTCTGCAAGAACTTAAGAATGACGGGCTATTACTACGCCCACAACAACTTTATTACAATAGAGTCTAACACAGAGCATATCCCTGTACCCCATCAGCCCTAATCGTAAAAAGGAGTGTAATTTATGAAATTATCAAGCCAGACAGAATACGTATCTGCACGTTGTGACGATTTTACCGCGGTTAAAATGGTTTGTGAGGCGGGCTTTGATGCGGTTGATTACTCAATGTTTGCCATGCAGGATGCTGACAACATTCTTAATACACCCTCTTATAAAAGCCACGTGCTTGAACTGAAAAAGCTTGCAGAAAGCTACGGCAAGCACTTTAATCAGGCACACGCACCCTTTCCCACAATCCGCTTGGGTGAGGATGAATACAACCGAGTTATACGCGATAAAATCAAGCGTTCAATTGAGATTGCAGGTATTTTAGAGGTTGAAAATATCGTTGTTCACCCGGTTTTCTTCCCCGAAAACAAAAAAGAAAAAAATATTGAAATGTACCTGTCATACCTTGAGGACGCAAAAAATGCAGGAGTTAAGATTGCCCTTGAAAATATGTTTGGCAAAAAAGACCCTGTTACAAAAAGGCAAACACCTAATGTGTGCAGCCTTGGTGAGGAATTTGCAGAATTTTATGATGCACTCCCTGCAGAATATTTCTCATGTTGTGTGGATATTGGTCACTGTGCCCTTGTTGGCTCAACACCCCAAGATATTTTAAGAACAATGGGTGACAGAGTTGCCTGTCTTCACGTGCACGATAACGATACCTTTGATGACTGGCATTTTCCGCCCTTTACCCTTGACCTTGATTGGACAGAGATTGCAAAGGCACTTGCCGATATAAACTATCAGGGCTATATCACCCTTGAAAGTGACAATATATTAGCAGATATCCCCACAGACCTTTACCCTGCTATGCTCAACTATATGTACCTTGCAGCAAAAAAGGTGGGCGATATGGTGGATAGCTACAGAACTAAATAAAATGGTTTTAAAACAAAAAATGAAGCTCGTTTTTACCGAGCTTCATTTTTCAATTTAATCTTATAAATAAAATCAATATTTATAACATTATTATCAACATCTGTAATTGTTCTTAATATGGGGTCAATTTTTCTGATTTTTACATCAAGGCTTATATATTTACCACCCGATTTTTTCTCGTCAGGCACAAAGTAAATTATTTCAACCTGTGGGCAGAGGGCAATATTATCCATAAGATAATTCATTTTGTCATTAAGGTCATTTATTTCTTCTGCTGACAGCTCTAATCTGCCGTCGGTAAGTCGGGCAGTTTCTTCCACAAGTGCCTCGTAGCCTGTAAGGGCGGCAAATGAGCTGAACTGTGCTGCCCTGCCTACGTTTGACATTGGTGGGTGTGTTCTTGATGTGTGGTGGGGCAGATTTATAATATCACTATAATCACTCACGCCTTGTGACCCCCTATCTGTGAGTTGCGCTCAATTGTGGTGCCACCCTCTTGCAGATTCATACCCTTAAGAATGGCATTTTTACCGAATTTATTTTTAATTTTTATCATCGCCCTTTGCATATCCCTTTCTTTTTTCAGTTGCATTTCTTTTTCCTTCTCTTGCCTTATGAGGGTGCTGTAATCTGTGAATAAATCAAGCTGCTGTACCTCTTCTTTGGGTGCATCTTTTTCATTTATGATGTGATTTGCACATATATTTATACGCCTTGTAAGTAAATTAGGGTTTATAATGCGTTCAAACAGCGCCATTGTAACCGCCATAATATCCTTGGTAGATGACGTAAAACCATCAAGATTCCCTGTGCCGTGAGCGTGCTTCGGGATTTTTCTGCCGTAATGGTCGGTGGTTATTTCACCACTATAACTACTGCTTATGCCTTTGTCAGTAAGGTTTTCGATATCATAGCCTATTGTTAAAACAATCTGGTCAGTCACAAGCTCCTTTTCAACCAAATCAAGGACAAGCAGCTCTGTCATTTCACGTACAATAAGCCTTGTTTCATCATATTTGTATGGTCTTGTAAGCACCTGACCCGAGGTTAGTGAATTTGACATAGGCTTATATGCTTTAATATCTGATATGGTACAGGGCTCCCATCCCCAGGCGTGGTCAATGAGCAGCTCTGCATTTACACCAAATAATTTGTAAAGTAATTTTTCATTGTGATATTCGTTTTCACCACCAACAGAGCAACGGGCAATATCCCCCATTGTGTAAAGTCCGTGGGCTTCAAGCTTTTTGGCATAGCCTCTGCCCACACGCCAAAAATCTGTAAGCGGACGGTGTTTCCACAAAAGCTCACGATAGGTGCGCTCATTAAGTGAAGCTATCCTTACTCCGTTTTTATCAGCAGGGATATGCTTTGCCCATATATCCATAGCAACCTTACATAAAAAAAGATTTGTGCCCACACCTGCGGTTGCGGTAATGCCCGTTGTTTTAAGCACGTCAAGAATCATTGTACGGGCAAGCTCTTCACCATTCATTTTATACTTTTTAAGGTAATGTGTTGCATCAATAAAAACCTCATCTATAGAATAAACGTGAATATCCTCAGGGGCAATATATTTAAGGTACACCTCGTATATCTGTGTGCTATACTGCATATAAAGCGCCATTCGCGGAGGCGCAGTAATAAAACCCACTTCATAAGAGGGGTCCGTTTTAAGAAGATTGTTATCGTAGCTTTTGCCCTTAAACTCTTTATCAGGCAAGGTGTTTCGGCGTTTCATATTTACAACGCGCAAAACCTCGAGGGCTTCAAAAAGCCTTGCTCTGCCCGGTACACCATAGGACTTAAGCGAAGGCGAAACCGCAAGACATATTGTTTTTTCAGTACGGGTAGGGTCTGCCACAAGCAGATTTGTTGAAATAGGGTCAAGCCCGCGTTCAATACACTCAACCGAGGCATAAAAGGATTTTAAATCTATGGCAATATATGTTTTTTCCACTCCTTGTGCGCTCCCTTCTACTGATTTGCATTAGTTATTATACCAAAAGCTAAGCAGAAAAAACAATGGACGAAAGCAACAAAAAGAACATTTGTTCGGTGTGCAGTTTGTATAAAATTAGCCAACATTATTTTTGCTTTAAACTCTCCACCACCCGATAACAATTATTTTTATACAAAAGTTAGTCACTCGCTTAAAAACTAAAATCAAACAACTGCTTAATAAAAAGGCGGTCCCCCTCTCTCAAACAGAGAGGTAGGATCGCCAACTGCTTTTTTGTTCTCTTTTAGTTAAATCTTATGACAGCATTATAATTGCAAACGTAGTTCCGAAATTTTAAATTTTAAATTATAATCAACGCGTAGCGTTCCTTTAATTTTGCATTCCGCATTCTGCATTTTGCATTTTTGTTATGTGCCAAAAGCCACCGAAGTTTTTGGATTTTTGATTTTGGATGCAGAACGAAGTTTTAGTGAACGACGCTGTATAACGATACTGCGAGTGAGCTAAAACAAGTTATGCGCCAAAAGCAAGAATCCAAACCAATAAGTCAGACTCGCCTCTATTAGCAAATGCAAAATAGGGAATAAATTTAATATCCTTTGCTTCAAGAACTATCTTTTTACCAACTGTAAAATACAGGTCGTCTGAAAGGGGTTCAATATAGCCCTTACCAAGAATTGAGGGCACAAGGAAATCCACGTCACCAACAACAAACTCGTCATTGGGGTTTACCCTGATATTTTTAATATCACTGCCGTTATCCACACCCTCAAGGCAATAAACAACGGGGCCACGCATAAGAGCAACCTTACCTGCATTTTCGTGAACACGTCTGTTTGTGCCGATGAATTTAACAGGCATATCAAATGTAACATCAAAAGTAAAGTCAGTGTTATCAGGAGTGATTACAATATAACCGCCATCGGTAACAGCCACACCATCATAGTGCAAATCAAATGAATCGCACCAACCGGGGATTCGCACCTTAATCTGCTTTTTGTTACAGTTATTTACGGCAAATTCTACTTTGCCTGTTGTGGGGTAATCGGTTTTCTGTGTGATTTTCATACCGTCGATTACAGAATCACTTTCCATAAACTGATGAATATAAAGAGTGTCCTCGGTATGGGTATATACATATTCACCGATATTCGCAATAAAGCGGATAACGTTGGGTGGACAGCAGGAGCAATCAAACACCTCAAGGCGCTGTGTTATAGGCATACGCTCGCCACCGTCTGTGCTTGTATTAACCTTATTTAAATCAACATCAATTTCTAAGGGATTTTCATAGAAAAAGCTTTTGCCGTCCATTGAAATACCCGAAAGAATACCATTGTAAATTGTACGCTCAACAATGTCGGCATACTTTGTATCATCACAAAGCTTAATCATACGCTGTGCAAAAAGTGCAAGGGCAATAGATGCACAAGTTTCTGCATAGGCAATACGGTTAGGCAAGTCATAGTCAACAGAAAAAGCCTCACCATGACAGGTACTACCTGTGGCACCTGTTATGTACATTCTTCTGTTAACAATATTTTCAAAGCAACGCTCTGCTGCTGCAAAAAGCTCTTTATCATCATAATAATATGCTAAATCTGCCATCGCACAGTAAAGGTATAATGCCCTTACGCTATGGCCATCTGCCGTCTGACGCTCTCTTACAGGGCATTCATCCTGGTTATAGTACAGATTACAACCTCTGTAAAGCTCCTTATCCTTTGGGTTGTTGCCCTTTTTATCAATAAAGAATTTTGAAAGCTTAAGGTAGCGTTTTTCATCTGTCAACTCGTAGAGCTTAACAAGTGCAAGCTCAATCTCGGGGTGACCGGGTGTTACGAATGCAGCAGAATCCTCCTTAACAAAGATTCTTTCTACATAGTCAGTATATTTACACACAACGTCAAGGAGTGCTTTTTTACCTGTTGCCTCGTAGTAAGCAACCGCTGCCTCAATAAGGTGACCAAGGCAATAAAGCTCGTGCTCGTTTCTTTCGGTAAAGCGCTGACCCGTTACAAGGAAATGACTGTTATAGTAGCCGTGTTCATCACGGTTTTTCTCGATTTTGCTGATTGTTTCGTCGGCAACAGCAACCATTTTGTCATTGGGCTTGTTTTTAAGTGAATAGGCAAGTCCCTCAATCCACTTGGCAATATCAGAATCCCAGAAAACGTGGGGCTGATTAGGGTCGCCCTCCTTCCACGTGCAATCGACGGCATCAAAACGATATGTTTCTTTAAATCTGTTATAAACAGAATCAACAGTAATATCAGATATCATATCAAGCTTTTTCTTCCAGAAGCCGCCTGTTATATTAACATTCAGATAGCTGACTTTTTTCATAAAATCACACTCCATAGGTTATGATTGATAAATTAAGTTTATCATACATAAAACAACTCGTCAAACAAATTTCTTGATATTATAAGGGAATAATTATATAATGAAAACATAATAACCACAAAGGGGGTTAAAACCTTGTCAACCGATAAGCTTGCCAAAAAGGCAGCACGAAAACAAAAAGAGATAGCCAAATGGGAAAAAGAAAAGGCAAGACCAAAGAAAAATTATTATTTTGCTTACCTTGTATTTATAATTACACTCATTTACGCTACCGATGAAATCGCATCACAGATAGGTACGCTGATGAAAACAGAAATTGCAAACGACTTGTTTTCAAGCGGTAGCTCCGTTACACTTCTTAATATTTTATCTGTTCTTGGTGTACCCTTTCAGGCAATAGGTCTTATATACAGACCATTTGCAGATAAGCTCGGTCGAAAGACCTTCCTTATTATCAACACCTTTGGTATGAGTCTGGCGTTGCTTGTTATTTTTATTTCAAACAATGTTTTGTTATATTTTATCGGCGCTTGCCTTATACAGTTCTTCATACCCCACGATATGCACGTGGTTTACATTATGGAATCAGCTCCTGCAAAGCACCGAGCAAGAACCTACTCAGTCATTAAATTTTTCGCAAATATGAGTGTTATGCTTGTTCCCGTATTAAGGCGTTACCTTATGAGTGCTGCCGCAGAGTGGAGAAACGTTTACCTTATCCCCGCTATTGTAGGGCTTGTTGTAAGCTTTGTTGCACTTATGCTTGCCCGTGAAACCGATGCATTTATTGACTCACGACTTAAGCACCTGCGAAAAACTGACGAAGAGCTTCAGCAGGAAAAGGCAGAAAAGAAAACAAGCGAGGCTCAGGGTGGTCTTATTAACGCATTCAAATTTGCAATGAAGCACAAGCAGCTACGTTGGCTGTTTATAACCGCCACACTTGCAAACCTTGGCTTTATTGCCTCTATAGATTATCAGGTTATTATGTCTTACGGCTATGCCGAAAGCATATATAACTCTATAAGTGAAGCGGCTATGAATGCCGTAAGTACAGGTGTTGTCACATCTGCAATTTTTCTTTTCCCTGTAGGTTGCTCCCTTGCACAGGTTATTATGGGCTTCATATCCGATGCCAAGGGCAGAAAGGTTGCCGCCCTTGTAACCGCATTTGACTGCCTTGTATGCTTTGTGGGCTTCTGGTTGGGCGCAAAGTATAACTGGCACCCTGCTATTGTTGGTCTTCTTTGTGGCGGCTTTGTGGGTAGCTTCTACTCCACTAACGATGTTCTCATTATGATGATTGGTGAGTCCGCACCTACTAATCTGCGTTCATCTGTAATGGCGGCAGAATTCCTCCCGGTAGGTGTCGGTGTTGGCATATCCTACATTATCTATTTCCCACTTTCAGCTATATTGGGAAATCAGTTTATCGGTATAATATCAATTTGTATGCTGGTGCCGGGCTTTGTAGCCGCACTTATTACCCTTGCTAAGAAAACCCACGACACAAAGGGTATCAACCTTGACACAGTAACAGGCGCAGAGTGGGACTAATTTAAAATTATTTTGGGGCAGAAGTTTTTTCTTCTGCCTTTTTTGTGACCATTTATCAGTTTCAATTGTATTATAGGTGAAAGGAGCAAAACTCTATGGACTTTGAAGCAACCTATCAACAGTACGGAGAAATGCTGTACCGAATAGCCTACGTACACCTTGGGGATACATATTCCGCAGAGGATATTTTGCAGGATGTATTTGTTACACTATACAGTAATGCACCAAAATTTAAAACAGAAGAGCACCGCAAGGCATGGCTTATACGTGTTACACATAACAAATGTATAAATTACCTTAAAAAAGCAAGCTTTAATTCTTCTGATGTTGACGATTTACAGATACCTGCACAAGCAGATGACGATGATACCCGAATCGACATATTGCAGCAGATATTTGCCCTACCCACAAGGTACAAAACGGTAGTGATACTTTATTACTACAATGATTACTCTGTTGAAGAAATCGCAAAAATACTGAAAATCAGTAAATCAGCAGTTAAAATGCGATTAAAACGAAGCAGAGAATTATTAAAAATACAATTGGAGGACTATGACAATGAACAAAAATGATATTAAAAAAAGTCTTGAAGCCGTGACCCCTGACCCACACCTGAAAACACGAATCAAAGCAAACCTTGAAACAAAAAGCACAGTCTATAATTCAAAAAAGTTCGCACGAATGGCAGGCGCTGCTTGTTGCGCTATTGTTGCCCTTGCTCTGGGAATAGGCTTCAGCTCATTGGAAAAAACAACGAGCGAAACAGCAACCCTTTATGAAAAATACGCATTGGGTACAATCACCGCATCTGACGGAGAAAGCTACGTTCCAACCGAAACGGAGCGACACTCCCTTACACCTGAGGAGGAATCCATGATTCAGTCGGAAATCGGCTATTGGGAGCCTGAAACAAGCCCCGATGACCCAAGCGCTCTTCTTTCAAACCCCAATCCCCCCACCAGAAATGAGAACAACCAACTTATTGTTAAGGGTAAGGATATTTCGAATACTGCTTATGTTGATTTTTCACCAATCAAAAAGTATGCAGAAATAGCCCTTATGCCTGTGCTTAAAGAGTTGTGTAATGATGCAGAGTTTATATGGACATCTGATTCTACAGCACAGATTACTGCAAACGGCAAAAAGTATATTCTTGATACAGACCCCTACAACTTCACACTTAAGTTAAATGGTGAAGGTGAAAACCTTCTTACCCCCTCACCCGGTGTGGCAGATGGTACTGTTTACAGAATTGTTGATGGTGAATTTATTATTGACCACCATTCAATAGGCGGTTTGCTCAATGAAATGGGTTATGTGATTGTAGTTGATTATGAAAACAGAGTTGTAACTATTCAATAAACAAAAATACTCCTTGAGGCGTTTGCCTCAAGGAGTAGCTTTTTGTTTTGAATTTTATTCTTCAACAGCGCCTGATTTAACTGCTTCAAATGTTTTAACAACATCATCAGAGGGAGCCTTTGTAAGATGTGATACAACAAGGATGAAAACACAAGCAACAATAAATGCAGGAAGAAGCTCATATATAGCAAATGCGCCACCCAATTTACTGATACCGAATTTCCATGCGAATACCATAATAGCACCACTAACAAGACCTGCAAGTGCACCCCACTTATTTGTACGCTTATAGAAGAGTGCAAATAACACAACGGGGCCAAATGTTGCACCAAAGCCTGCCCATGCAAATGAAACGATTTCAAAAACCTTGCTATCAGGGTTTTTAGCAATAAACATAGCAATAATTGCAATAACAACAACAGATGCTCTTGCAACGAGCATTCTCTTTTTATCAGAAACCTTAACCTTTGCAGCTCTCATAATATCCTCAGAAATGCTTGAAGATGCTGCAAGGAGCTGTGAGTCTGCAGTTGACATTGTAGCAGCAAGAATACCAGAAAGTATAAGACCTGCAATTACTGCAAGGGCAATACCCTCACCACTGATAGTCTTTGCAATTTCAATGATAATTCTTTCACTATCCTGAAGGTTTGCAACAGCACCACTCTTAACAACGCCGTAACCAACAATACCAATTACAATTGCAACTGCCATTGAAATTACAACCCACACAGATGCAACGCGACGTGCAAGCTTGATTTTTTCAACCTTTTCGATAGCCATAAATCTGAGAAGGATGTGAGGCATACCAAAGTAACCAAGACCCCATGCAAGTGTAGATGCGATTGTAAGTGCACTGTAGGGCTTTGTACCTGCAGTACCTGCAATAGCCTCGCTCACGCTACCGGCACCATGAGTAACAGTAAAGTTAAGGTAACCTGCAAGATTTTTTGCATTGTCACAAACAACGTCCCAACCGCCTGCGTAGTTGATACCGAAAACAAGAACAACAACAAGGGCAATTGTCATAACGATTGACTGAATGAAGTCAGTTGTTGATGCAGCAAGGAAGCCGCCCAATGTTGTGTAGATAACAATAACGATACCGCTGACAATCATAGCAGTAAGGTACGGAACACCGAAGATAGATTCAAAGAGCTTACCGCAAGCAGAGAAGCCTGATGCTGTGTAAGGTATGAAGAAGATGATGATAACCAAAGCGGCAAATATTTTTAAAATGCCCATATCATCACCAAAGCGTTTTGAGAAAAACTCCGGTATTGTAACCGCATCAATTTTGCTTGAATATAAGCGGATACGCTTTGCAACGATAAGCCAGTTAACGTATGTACCTACAGCAAGACCGATTGCAGTCCATGATGCTTCTGCAAGACCTGCAATAAGTGCAACACCGGGCAAACCCATAAGCAGCCAGCTACTCATATCAGATGCCTCTGCACTCATAGCAGTAACGAACGGACCAAGCTTTCTGCCACCGAGGTAGAAATCCTCCGTATTTTTATTCTTTTTTGTAAACCATGCACCGATGCCAACCATACCTGCAAGGTAAACAACAATAGTTATAATAATTGTAATTGTATTACTTTCCATAACTATCTCCCTTTCAAAAAATATACCATTGTATATTAACACACAATGTATAAATATTCAACAAAAATATAAAAATATTGCAATTATGCACAAAAAAACACTATTTTTTTCTATCTTACCCTTATTGAAATACGTACAAATATCTATTATTATTAGTTTATAACACCTACGAAAGGGGTATTTTTATGAAAATCACATTTATGGGTGCAGGCAGTACTGTTTTTGCCCGTAACGTTATTGGTGACTGTATGTGTTCAGAGGCTCTGCGTGACAGCACCTTTGCACTTTATGACATCGACGGTGACAGACTTAAAGAGAGCTATACTATAATTGAAGCTATCCGTAAATCAAAGGGTGGCTACGGCAAGGTTGAATGCTACCTTGGTGTTGAAAACCGCAAGGATGCCTTGCGTGGTGCAAACTTTGTTGTAGATGCAATTCAGGTTGGTCTTTATGACCCTTGCACAATCATTGACTTTGAAGTACCAAAGAAATACGGTCTTCGTCAGACCATCGGTGATACTTTAGGTATCGGTGGTATTATGCGTGCACTTCGTACAATCCCCGTACTTGAAGATTTTGCACGTGATATGGAAGAGGTTTGCCCCGATGCACTTTTCCTTAATTACACAAACCCTATGGCTATGCTTTCGGGCTATATGCAAAGATATACAGGTGTAAACACACTCGGTCTTTGCCACAGCGTACAGACTTGCTCATCTGACCTTTTTGAGCAGCTCGGCATGCAGGATAAATTAGAGGGCAGAAAAGAGCTTATTGCAGGTATTAACCATATGGCATGGCTCCTTGAAATTAAAGATAAAGACGGCAACGACCTTTACCCCGAAATCAAATCAAAAATTGACGAAAAGCTTAATGACCCCGATTTCAGCAACAAGGTACGTCTTGAATATATCAAAAACTTCGGTTATTACTGCACAGAGTCAAGCGAGCATAACGCAGAGTACAATATGTTCTACATTAAGAGCAAATACCCCGAGCTTATTGAACGCTACAATATTCCCCTTGACGAATACCCCCGCCGTTGCGTAAACCAGATCGCAAAGTGGAAAGAGGAATATGCAGAAATGCTTGAGAAGGGTGTTAAGGAGCATAATCGTTCAAACGAATATGCTTCACACATTATGGAGTCAATCGTTACAGGCACACCCTATCAGATTGGCGGCAACGTGCTTAACTCAAACCACCTCATCACAAACTTACCTGCAGAGGCTTGCGTTGAGGTACCCTGCCTTGTTAACGGCAGAGGTATTCACCCCTGTTACGTAGGTGCACTTCCTGTACAATGTGCTGCTATGAATATGACTAACATCAACGTTCAGCTGCTTACAATTGAGGCCGCTCACACAAGAAAGCTCGAGCATATTTATCAGGCAGCAATGCTTGACCCACATACGGGTAGCGAGCTTGATATTGACACTATCAAGAAAATGGTCGATGACCTTATTGTGGCACATGGTGATTATTTACCAAAATTCAATTAAGCTTTTAATTTACAGAGGGTGGTTTTTCCACCCTTTGTTTTTTCTTTTTTATATTGAAAAATCTCTTTAAATATGTAATAATACCAAAGTTATTTAAAAATTATTCAAAAGAGGTTTATTATGGAACAAAAAAGAAGTAGTTTTTCAGGCAAGCTTGGTTTTGTACTTGCAACAGCAGGCTCTGCCGTTGGTCTTGGTAATATATGGCGTTTCCCATACCTTGCGGCACAGTATGGTGGCGGTATATTCCTTTTGGTTTACCTTATTCTTGCACTCACCTTTGGCTTTGCCCTTATGTGTGCTGAAATTGCTATCGGCAGAAAAACAGGCGTAAGTGCTATCGGTGCTTACAAAAAGCTTAACAAGAAATTCTCTTTCGTGGGTGTTCTTGCATCAATAGTACCCATCATCATTCTGCCTTATTACTCTGTTATCGGTGGTTGGATTATGAAATATCTGACCGTATTCATTTCAGGCAATATGACAAAGGCTACCGCAGATGGATTTTTTGATACCTTTATTTCTTCACCATCAGAGCCGGTAGGCTGGTTTTTGATTTACCTTGCACTTACAGCCCTTGTTGTGCTTTTGGGTGTTGAAAAGGGCGTTGAAAAGGTCAGCAAAATAATGATGCCCATACTTGTAGTGCTCACAGTGTTTATTGCAGTTTATTCATTGTTTATGCCCGGTGCAATTGACGGCCTTATTTACTACATCAAGCCCGATTTCAGCAAATTTTCATCTACAACAGTCCTTGCGGCTATGGGTCAGCTTTTCTACTCAATGTCACTTGCTATGGGTATTATGATCACCTACGGCTCATATATGAAAAAGGATGTAAGCCTTGAAGGCTCTGTAAAACAGATCGAGCTTTTTGACACAGGTATTGCTTTCTTTGCCGGACTTATGATTATACCTGCTGTTTTTGCATTTTCAGGCGGAGATGAAAGTGCACTCGGTAAAGGCCCCGGACTTATGTTTGTTACACTCCCCAAAGTATTTGAGAGTATGACAGGCGGCAACATTATAGGTACTGTATTCTTTATACTTGTACTGTTTGCAGCATTAACCTCATCAATTTCACTTATGGAAACTGTTGTTTCAATTTTCATTGATAAATTCGGCTGGAGCCGACGCGCAACATGTATAGGTGTTTTCATTGGTTGTATTGCACTGGGTCTGCCCTCTTGCCTTGGTTACGGCACATTAAGTGACGTTACTGTTTTTGGTATGGCATTCCTTGACTTCTTCGACTTTACAAGCAACAGTGTGCTTATGCCTATTGTGGCATTCCTCACCTGCATACTTGTAGGCTATATTATAAAGCCAAAAGCATTAATTGAAGAAATTGAAATTGGCGGTAAATTCAAAAGAAAAACATTATTTACCGTTGTTATAAAATATATTGCACCTGTTTGCATTGTGCTTATTCTTGTTTCATCTATCCTTGATGCATTAGGTATTGCAAAAATATAAAAGGTGATTTTTTGAAAAAATTTATTTCAATTGTACTTTGCTTTACACTTACTTTGTTAACCGCTGCCTGTAGCAAAACAACGGAGAGCCCTGAAGACCTGAACACACAATATACTAAGCTCATCAGAAAATATGAAGCTGATTACGGCACCATAACAAAGGACAGAAGGTCATTCTGCCTTAACGATGCCCTTGGCGGTGTTTCATATATTGAGCTCATTGATTTTGACAATAACGGCACAGACGAATTACTTATTATATTTGACCAGAACACAAAGCAAAATAATCTGAATGGTGTTCTGACCTGCCATATATATGCAGAGGTTGATGGTAAAGCAACATTTGTGTATGAGCAGAATCTTGCTATTGCAGATATCCGCACAACAGTTGCAAACACAATTGGTTGTGACTTCAAGGGTCGTACGCTCTGCCTTACCTCTGATAATGGTAAAACCGGTATTATAGACGTAAGAATGCACACTATAGAATTAGAGCATTATCCGTTAAAAATAAAGGATTCATCAAAATCAGAGCCTATTACAACGTATAACCATAGCTTTTTGGAATACACATATCTTTCCTTTAATGGTACAGATTTTGTTGCTGACACAACAATCGCCATTGAAAAGGGCTCGCCATCAAGCAACCTGTTTTTGCTTAATGGTGAAACCTGCTCTGAATATACCTTCAATGAGAATAAAACACCTGTTACAAAATATATTGAAGCCTCAACCCACCTGTTTGATAAAGCACTTAAGCAAATAGACTCTACTAAAGCGGCTTTAGGTATGGAACCCACTGTATTGAGTGAGTATACCCCACAAGCTTTAAAGCCACAGCTCACACAAAAAGAAATATACAGTAAATACAATAATATCCTCAAGGACTATAAGGCTAAACACGGGGAAATGACTCCTCCTGAAGTTGAAAATACTACCATCACCCGTGATGGCGTGGCATATACGGACCTTATTGATTTCAACAATGATGGCTTCAAGGAGTTTCTTATAGTCTATGGCACGTTGAACAAAAAAGATACTCACCACTACTCCCCCGAAGAGCATATTTTCATATGTGAAATATTCGGCGCTCAGGCAACAGAGGTTGTTAATCTGGTGAAATTCAATTTACCTGTCAATGATTATCGCGGACTTATGGGTAAAACACTTTGGTTGGCAGAGCAAAATGGTAAAACCTATTTGTGTAATTATATGAATTACACCCTGCATATGCCTGAAGAGGGACTTTCAGACTTTACCAACGTAGATGATAAGTACCATCAGTTTTTCACCGCAGACTGCTATTTTGCATATAATGGCGAGAAGTTTGTTCTTGAAAACAAATATATATGGCAAGGCGAACGTGATGATATGATTACAATGGTCAATGACAAGCGTTGTAGCCTTGAAGAGTTTCATAAATACCAGCACCATCTTGATGCAATTACGAAAAAGGTTGACATTTATTCAGATTACAATAGCTTAATGACCCACAACGCAGAGAGTGAAAAGGAATTAAACAAATAAAAACAGAACTACCCGAAAAGAGTGAAAATTCTTTTCGGGTAGTTTATTTATCGTTAGCTTAATCAAAGAACGTCGTAAATATTGCTTTCACCTGTTTTAAGGTTAAAGATAAGGCTTTTTTCTTCACCATTCTCAGTAAAGTTAAGGTGAATTGTATCCTTATTTACAAACTCTGCAAGTGTAACCTTGTAGTCTTTGTTTTTAAAGAATTCCTTAAGGTATCCGATTCTTTCTTCATCAAAATCACCTGCGTTGTCAGAAACGAAAAGCACGTTACCGCAAACAGAGTTAATTTTACCATGAAGGAGCTTTTGCTCCATAGTGTAGTTGATATTGATATCACGAAGGAAGAAAACATCGGGGTCATTACAGAATGCTCTACCGTCAAGGTGATTACGGAAGATTGTGTTTATAATTGCATTCTGTGATGAGGGGTTTTCACAGTTAATTCTGATAGAGCTTACAAGTGCGTTTACGCTCAGGTTACCTGCAAGAGTAAACTTCCAGTTTTTACTTGCGTCACAGCTGATACGACAAGCATCAAAAATACCCATACATGCACCGATAGGCACACCGCAGCCGAGAATCCATTTGTCACCGCAAGCCTCACGAAGAAGGTCAACACCGTCGCACATAATTTCACCACGTGTTTTGCCGTTACGGGGCTCAATACACTGGCTGTAAAGGAAATCGAGCTTAACCATATCAAAGCCCCACTCGTTAAGCACAACATCAAAAACGTGTTTGATATATTCACGTGCATCGGGGTTATAAATATCAATTGTATAAGCACCGCCCCAGCCCTGACAACCGAGCATTTTTTTGCCGTTACGGTTGTGAGTTAAGAGCCAATCGGGATGCTCTTTTGCAAGCTGTGAGCTTACCTGTGCACTGAAGGGAGCAAGCCAGATACCTGCCTTGTAGCCTTTTTTGTGAATTTCATCGGCAATAAATTTCATTCCGCGGGGGAATTTACTTGCATCTGTAAGAAGCCAGTCACCAACCGCCTGCTGATAGCCGTCGTCAACCTGGAAGATTTTTACCTCGTCACTTGCTCTGTCAAGGCCATTAAGGTCACGAAGAATAATGCCCTCGTTAATATCCTGGAAGTAGTTGTACCATGATGTGTAGCCTGAAAGATGCTCAATAGCAGGTTTTTTACAGCCAACAAAATCAAAGAAGTATTTATCCATAACCTCATCCATATCGCCCTCAATAATGGCAATATCAAAAAGCTCATACTCCTGACCTGCTTTAAGCTTAAGACCATCTACGTCTTTTCTGATAATAAACTTATCATCCTTCATATCAACGGCAAAAATGGTAAAGCCGTTACGCTCACTTCTTGAGCCATAAAGCTTAATTTCCTTTTCACCCATTTCACGGAAATAGCAATATGTGTAAGCGTGGAATTTACCCTCTTCACCATAGCTTTCAAAGTGGTAGTCACCCGAAAGACCTGCAAAGTGCTTTACAAATTTATTAATATTTGCAGCCCTAATAAGACCATCAAATTTATCAAACTTTGAAAATTCACGTGTTGTAGTCCATGCCTGATAACCATTTGCAAAGAATAAATCTTCGTCATCAAAATCCTTTTCACATTCAATTTCAAATGACTTCATTTCAAGGTTGCATTTTGCCTTAAGTACACATTTGATTGAGTTATCGTCCTGCTTAAGGTCAAGTGTATAACCTCTGCCGTCAAGGCAATTCTGTTTAACAAGTACTTTACCTATTAAGAATTCACTTCTGATTTTTTCAAACATAATATTTTCTCCCACTTAATTATTTACAAAATCAATAAATTTAAGGAACTGTTTTTTACCATCTTCATTTCTGTCATACACACCGCATTGACCAAGAATATCTGCAAATACCTTACCAATTTCATTCTGTAAAATTTCTTCACAGTTTTCTGCAGTAACCTGATTATTTGCCATAATCTCATTTGCCCATTCGGTATGCTTTGCAATACGCTCATCAGCAGAAATATCTGCACCGCTGACCATAGCATCCTTAAGAATTGCCATTTCAGCCTTAAGACGTGAGGGAAGCACCGCAAGACCCATAACCTCGATAAGACCGATATTCTCTTTTTTGATATGGTGATGCTGAGGATGTGGATGATATACGCCATCGGGATATTCATCTGTGGTGATGTTATTTCTGAGAACTAAATCAAGCTCGAATTTGCCATCTCTGAAACGCGCAATAGGTGTAATTGTATTATGTGGTACACCGTCTGTTTCGGCAAAGATAAATGCAGCCTCGTCAGTATAGCCACGCCACTTTGCAAGAATTTCACCTGCAAGTGAGCAAATTTTATCAGTATCATCACCCACAAGGCGTAAAACTGACATTGGCCATTTAACAATACCACCTGAAACCTCGGGGTAGTTTTTAAATTCTACAGGTGTTTCAATAGGTGCTTTTGCCATAGCAAAGGTGTAATTACCACCCTGAAAATGGTCATGTGTAAGCACCGAGCCGCCTACTATAGGCAAATCAGCATTTGAACCAACAAAATAGTGAGGGAATTTTTTAACTATAGCAAAAAGTCGACGGAAGCCCTTTTCGCTGATTTTCATAGGCTGATGAATTTTATCAAACACTATACAATGCTCATTGTAATAAACGTATGGTGAATACTGTAAGCACCAGCTTTCACCCTCAAGGTCTAGGGGTATCACCCTGTGATTCTGCCTTGCAGGGTGGTTTACCCTACCTGCATAGCCCTCGTTTTCAGGGCAAAGCATACACAAGGGGTATGAGCTTTGCTTCATTTTAAGGGCAGCAGCAATTGCCTTAGGGTCTTTTTCAGGCTTTGAAAGGTTGATTGTAATATCAATATCACCATATTCGGTAGGTGTTACCCATTTAACATCGTTTTTGATACGATACTCACGTATATAATCTGACTTGCGTGAAATATGGTAATAATACTCTGTTGCCTTTTCGGGGCTTTCGCTATAAAAAGCATCAAACGCTTTAATAACCTCAGATGGTCTTGGGGTAACAGCACCCATAAGCTTTGTGTCAAATAAATCGCGGTAAACTACAGAGTCCTCGCATACGCCTCTTTCACAAGCATCGTCAAGTAATACTTTTAAAATTTCTTCAAGCGATGCACCCTCAACAGGCTCATCACCATCGATACTGTCAAGGCACATAATTTCAAGCAGCCTGTTAACTGCCCATACTTTATCAAGCTTGTCAATAAGCCCTTCTTTAACGGCGTATTCAACAAGTGTTCTGATTGCTGAACTTACTGTCATTTTCTCTCCTCCTTTTATAATGCAATACCATAATATATCAATTATAATTATATAATATTTTTTTATAGTTGCAAGTTTTTTAAAGAAAATTTATCAACAATCAAAAAAATTCCGTCAGATTTTTCTCTCTGACGGAATTCTTGCTTATAAATTATTTCAAAATAGGCTTATCAATAAGTGAAACCGATTTTTTCTTTGTACCCTCAAGCTCTAAAATAACAAGCTCATTTTCATCCTTAAGGAATGGTGCAGGTAAGTACAATGTGTACTGTGGTCCGCGCTTTAAAAATCTGCCAAGGTTAAAGCCGTTAATATAAACAATGGCATTTGTAAAGCCACGCATATCAACAAAGGTATCAACCTTTTCATCTGCCTTGAATACCGCTTTCATAAAGCAGGGTGAATTCTGTGCAGATTTTTCATATTTAATTTCGGGGGCTTTGTCAAGCTCCATACAATAAACATCCCAATCAACAATTGCCTGACCCTCAAGGTAAATTTCATCAATACCCTTACGGTCATAAATACGACGGGCATAGTTTACCCTGCCCAGAGCCTGAACAAGAATATCAACTCTGCACTCGCCTTTGAATGCAGGAATCTCAACACTGAAGCTCTCATCGTGAAGAGCCTGACCCTTAAGCTTTGCACGATCATAAATATGCTTCAACTCACCGTTTATGTAAATGTAAGCAATATCGTGTACACCAAAAGCATTAAGCTTGGAATCATTATAAAAGCCCTTTAAAACTGTACTGTAAAGAATAAGTCCGCTGTTTTGACCATAATGCTCCATAGTGTATGGAATATGTGATTTTTTGTGCTTTGCGAAGGACTTGTAAACCTTCTGAAGGTCAGCAAACTCTGTGAATTTAATATTGCCGTAGGCTTTTGTCTGTGCATCCGCAGGGAGCTCGGGAAGCTCCTTACCTAATTGCTTTGCCATTCTATCCCTTAAAATAAAATACTTTTCGGTATATCCGCCATATTCATTAAGGGGTGCACCGTAATCGTAGCTTGTGGTTGTAGGGCAATAACAGTCATAGTAGTTTGCACCTGATGAAAAGCCGAAGTTTGTGCCACCGTGGAACATATAAAGGTTAAAGTTTGCATCCTCTTTAAAGAATCCGTCAAGGCTTCTGCCTAAGGTTTCTTCGGGGTCATCTGAATGGTGTGAGGTACCCCAACGGTCAAACCAACCGCACCAATGCTCACCGCACATAAGGGGCTTGTCAGGCTGAAGAAGCTTAAGGTCATTAAAGCGGTTTTCGTTGTAACCGCCAAAGTTTGCAACCATAAACTCCTCAGGGATACCGCCACCTGAGAAGAAATACCTATCCTCACCGTCAGAGGTGAAAAGCTGACAATCAACACCAAGCTCTTTCATATAGTCACGGAGCCAATAGAGGTACTTTTTATCTCTGCCAAATGAGCCGTACTCATTTTCAACCTGCATAGCAATAATTTTGCCACCGTTACTTTCCTGATAGGGTAAAAGCTTTGGTATAAGCACCTTAAAGAAATCCTCGACTGCCTTAATATACTGTTTATCCCAACAACGAAGTCTGATGTTTTTATCCTTAAGCAACCATGCAGGAAGTCCGCCAAAATCCCATTCAGCGCAGATATATGGACCGGGTCGCACAATAACATAAAGACCCATATCCTGGGCGGTTTTAATAAAACGCTCAATATCAAGCATTCCGTCAAAGCAGAATTCACCTTTACGTGGCTCGTGATAATTCCAGGGCACATATGTTTCAACAGTATTAAGACCTGCCGCTTTTAATTTAAGAAGTCTGTCCTCCCAATATTCGGCAGGAATTCTGAAATAGTGCATAGCACCTGAATAAATATGGAATTCCTCGCCATCCATATAAAACTTTTTGTTTTTAATTTCGAGCATATTACTTTCTCCTATTTGTAATTTAGTTTACTGTTAAAAGAGCTTTTTTAACTCCGTTCATAATCATCTGCATTTTATCGGGTCTGCGTGTAGTTATGTTATCAGGTCCGTAAGGGAGTATACGATACATTTCGTTTTCATTACTTACAGTCCATATTGATACCTTAAGACCTGCATTATGAAAAGCCTCTACAAGCTCCCTTGTAGCACTTTTTTTATTGAAATTAATTCCTTCAGCGCCACAAGACTTTATCTTATCTACAAGGCTTTGCAGGTATTGGGGAGTCTGCTCCCTCTTTGGTAAAACGCTGACGTTAAGGTAATATGTAATCAACGGACATTCAGCTTTTACTGTTTCAACGTCATCCTCAAAAATACCTGTGAAAAAGATTCTGTCAAGAACGCCTGTTTTTTCAGCAATTTCCTGAATCAAGTGAAGGTTTTCTGTACTTTTGACATCAACGTTAACCATAAGACCATCATACTCTTTCACCTTTAAAAAAGCCTGTTCAAGAGTAACCTCACCACCTACGGGAGCATCGTGAGAAAGTACAATATCACCATTGTGAAACCTTATGTCAAACTCCACTATAGATGCACCGAATTTTGCACCCGTTTCAATAGCCTCAAGTGAGTTATCAGGCGTACCCACGCAGCCTGTATGTGCAGTATATTTAAAATCCTTCGGCAGGGTATTTGTATCAGAAATTATTTTTTTGATATTTTCAAGTTTATCTTTTTTCTGAAGTGCACTTGCTACGGCAGAAATACTGTATAAGCTTGATATGGTCTTTAATAATTTTTTCATAATACCACCTCATATTTAGATTATACATCATTTTTATTACTAAAAAAATACATAAAATAAAAAACAGCAACTACAACAAATAAATCGAACGTACTTTGTTGCAAATCACCAATCAATATTCTATTATCATATTGTAAATACCTTGAGTTTTTGATACAATAATTTAAATTCACAGTTTATCGGAGGATATATGAAAAAGGAAAACTTACAAAAGCTTGTTTTATCTGCTATGTTTTTTGCATTAGGGCTTGTGCTACCCTTTTTAACAGGTCAGATTCGTGAAATAGGCAATATGCTTTTACCAATGCACTTCCCCATATTATTGTGTGGCCTTATCTGCGGTTGGAAATATGGTGCAGTCACAGGCTTTTTTGTCCCTATAATCCGCTCTTTAATCTTTGGTATGCCCGTGCTTTACCCTAATGCTATCGGTATGGCATTCGAATTGCTTACATACGGCTTACTTGCAGGGCTTTTATTTGAAAAATCACGTTGGCATTGTATAAAGGCACTTTATAAAACCCTTCTGATAACAGTTATATCAGGCAGAATTGTGTGGGCAATAGCACAGATTTTTATGCTTGGCATTGGTGATGATGGCTTTACATTTGCAGTATTTTTATCAAAGGGTCTTATAAATGCTATACCCGGACTCATTCTTCAATTTACACTTATACCTGCAATAATGCTTATTTTAAAAAGAACTCATCTTATACCCTTAAAAAAAGATAATAAGGTTACAGAATAACATTAACCCCGAAAGGCAAAACAGCCCTTCGGGGTTAATACTATTCAACAGTAACACTCTTAGCAAGATTTTTAGGCTTATCAATACTACAGCCTCTTAACTGTGCGGTATAAAAGCTCAGTAATTGTAGTGGTAACACAAGCAAGGACTCAACAAATTCTGTTGCCGTATCCTTTACGCAAACAAGCTTATCCGCCCCTTGCAGATGCTTTTTATTGGCAAGTGTCGTAAAGCCAAAAACACTTGCTCCACGGGCACTTACCTCACTCATATTACTGACAGTTTTTGAAATAACCTTCCCCTCACCTGCAATGGCAACAACGGGGGTTTCTTGCTCAATAAGTGAAATTGTGCCGTGCTTCAGTTCACCTGCGGCATAAGCCTGACTATTGATATAGCTTATTTCCTTCATTTTAAGTGACCCCTCGCAGGCGGTAGCATAATCCCCTAATCTGCCAATATAAAAAATATCTTTTGAGTTAAACACTTTTTTTGCAATATCCTTTACATCTTCGTTTACGAGCTCTAAGGTCGCTTTAATTTTTTCCGGCAGACACAATAGCTCTTCTATTAATGCTGTGTATTTTTCAGGCGCTATTTCACCACGCAAGGCACCTATATAAATTGCAAGGGCGTATATTGAAGCAAGCTGCGCCGAATAAGCCTTTGTTGTGGCAACCGCAACCTCTTTACCTGCACGGGTGAAAATTGCATTATCACTTTCACGGGCAATAGCACTACCCTCTACGTTTACAATTGATAAAATCTGTGCGCCATATCTTTTTGCAAGGCGTAGCGAGGCAAGTGTATCAGCCGTTTCACCACTCTGACTTATAAAAACCATCAACGTTTCAGGGCTTAAAAGGTGCTGTGCATACCTGAATTCTGAGGCAATTTCAACCCTGCAAGGAATTTTACACAGCTTTTCAACTACCCTTTTGCCCACAAGACCTGTATGATAGGCAGACCCACAAGCCACAAAAACAATTTCCTTGATATTTTCTTTAAAAAACTCATCGTCAATTGATAAGTGTGGCAGATATACAGTTTTATTTTTTACAAGACTTTTTATGGTGCGCTCTACGGCAAGAGGTTGCTCCATAATCTCTTTAATCATATAGTGACTGTATCCGCCTTTTTCAAAATCACTGTTATCAAAGGTAAATTCCTCTGTTTTTTTACGGATTTCGCTACCTGAGGCATCATAAAATTCAATAGTATCACTGTCAGCACGGCAAATTTCACCCTGCGAAAGTCTGTAAACACCTTGCGGAGCTTCATCTATGGCACTACCGTCAGATGCAATATATATCCCATCCTCACACTTTGCTACCACCAACGGACTTCCGCTGGCAGCACCAAAAATATTACCGGGAAAATCCTTGCACAATATACCAAAGGCATAGGAGCCTTTTAACACAGCACAGGCATTTGCAATAGCACTTACAGGCTCGCCCTTATAATATTTTTCAAGAAGATGAGCAAAAACCTCTGTATCTGTATCAGACACAAAGTGACCATCCTCCTTAAGCAGAGTTTTTTTAATATCCTCGGCATTTTCAATTATTCCGTTGTGCACGACGGCAAATATCCCCGTAGGGCTCAGGTGCGGATGTGCATTCTCTTTTGAAGGCACACCATGAGTTGCCCACCTTGTATGAGCAACACCCACAATACTTTCGGGTGCAAAAACCTTAATTTCCTTACGCAGCTCACTTATTCTGCCAACAGATTTATAGCCCTTTATATTACCTGATTGCATAACTGCAACACCCGCTGAATCATAACCACGATATTCTAATTTTTCAAGTCCGTTCAAAAGCTGTGGCACAACATCATTTACACCGATTTTGCCAATAATACCGCACATTGTAATAACTCCTTAATTCACGATTAAATTCATTCTATATATTACCTTTTATATGCTGATTTATACATATTGCAAAAAAATATGTTTTATGGTATCATTTAATAAGTAACTTTTAAGGGGGGGTGACCTTATGCACGAATCCGGTGAAATGTATTTAGAATCAATATTTGTTTTATCAAAAGAGCGTGACGTTGTGCGCTCAATTGACGTGTGCGAATATATGGGTTATTCAAAGCCAAGCGTAAGCCGTGCAGTAGGCATTCTCAAAAAAGAGGGTCACATTGTAGTTGACGGCAACGGATACATCACACTTACACCAAGCGGTAAAAAAATTGCCGATACAATGTACGAGCGCCACACAATACTTACAAACACCCTGGTTGCATTGGGTGTTGACCCTGTTATTGCATCACAGGATGCTTGTAAAATTGAGCACAACCTCAGTGAAGAAACCTTCAAAGCAATTAAAGCATATTACAATAAAACCCAGGGTTAAATTAAAGGAGCTTTGTGCTCCTTTTTTGTATTTTTACCAAATTTAAGGTAAAAATGGTTAATAAGATATGTTTTTTAAAAATAATTAACAAAAATAAGGACTTTTATACACTATTTTCCTATGACTATTTAGTTAAAGTTCGTTGATTATTGTAAAACAATTTGTTATAATTATTACGTAATAGAATTTAAGGGAGAATCATTTAATGGATTTTGAAAATTGGAAAGGTTTTGAAGGCGGTACATGGAAAAAAGAAATAAATGTACGCAGCTTTATTAAACACAATTTCACACCTTATGATGGTGACGAAAGTTTCCTTACAGCCCCCACAAAGGATACTCTTGATTTATGGGATCAGGTTCTTGAGCTTTCAAAGCAGGAACGTGAGGCAGGCGGTGTTCTTGATATGGACACAAAAGTTATTTCCACAATAACATCACATGCCCCCGGCTACCTTAATAAAGATAAAGAAAAGATTGTAGGCTTTCAGACAGACAAGCCCTTCAAACGTGCGCTTATGCCCTATGGTGGTATACGTATGGCTGAAAAGGCATGTAAAGATAACGGCTACGAAATTGACCCTGAGGTTAAGGAGTTTTTCACAACTCACAGAAAAACTCATAACGCAGGTGTTTTTGATGCTTACACGCCCGAAATGCGTGCTTGCCGTTCAAGCCACATTATCACAGGCTTACCTGACGCTTATGGTCGAGGCAGAATCATCGGTGACTACCGTCGAGTTGCCCTCTATGGTATTGACCGCCTTATTGAGGATAAATTAGAGCAGAAGGAAACCACACGCTCTGCTATGTATTCACAGGTTATTCAGGAGCGTGAAGAGATTTCAGAACAGATACGCGCACTTGAAGACCTTAAAAAAATGGCTTTAAGCTATGGCTTTGATATTTCAAAGCCTGCTAAAGATACTAAAGAGGCTATTCAGTGGCTTTACTTCGCATATCTTGGTGCAGTAAAGGAGCAGAATGGTGCGGCTATGTCTTTAGGCAGAACCTCAACATTCCTTGATATTTATTCACAGCGTGACCTTCAGAACGGCACATACACTGAGCAAGAAATTCAGGAAATGATTGACCAGTTCATTATGAAGCTTCGCCTTATCAAGTTTGCACGTACACCCGAATACAATGCGCTTTTCTCAGGCGATCCCCAATGGGTAACAGAGTCAATTGCCGGTGTTGCCATTGACGGCAGACACATGGTTACAAAAATGTCTTACAGATACCTGCACACTCTTGAGAACCTTGGTGCTGCACCCGAGCCCAACCTTACAGTTTTGTGGAGCACCCGCCTTCCCGAAAACTTCAAGCGTTTCTGCGCTAAGGTTTCTATCGAAACATCATCTGTACAGTACGAGAACGACGACCTTATGCGCTTTACTCACGGTGATGACTATGCTATAGCCTGCTGTGTATCTTCAATGCGTCTTGGTAAAGAAATGCTGTTCTTTGGTGCCCGTGCTAACCTTGCTAAGTGTCTTCTTTACGCTATCAACGGTGGTGTTGACGAAATCAGCGGTAAGCAGATTGCACCCGAGTACAGACCCATTACCTCTGAATACCTTGACTATGACGAGGTTATGGCAAAATATGATGCTATGATGGAGTGGCTTGCAGAGGTTTATGTAAACACGCTCAACATCATTCACTATATGCACGACAAATATAGCTACGAAAAGCTTCAGATGGCACTCCACGACAAAAAGGTTACACGTTGGTTTGCCACAGGTATTGCCGGTCTTTCAGTTGTTGCAGACTCACTTTCTGCTATAAAATACGCCAAAGTAAAGGCAATCCGTAATGAAAACGGCATTGTTACTGACTACGAGGTTGAAGGTGACTTCCCCAAATACGGCAACGATGATGACCGTGTTGACAAAATTGCCTACGATATTGTTCATAGATTCATGACACACATCAAAAAGAATCACACATACAGAGGCAGTATTCCGACAACATCAATACTCACCATTACTTCAAACGTTGTGTATGGTAACAATACAGGTGCAACACCTGACGGCCGTAAAAAGGGCGAGGCATTTGCCCCCGGTGCAAACCCCATGCACAGACGTGATTCTCACGGTGCGGTAGCATCCCTTGCTTCTGTTGCAAAGCTCCCATTTGTGGATGCACAGGATGGTATTTCAAATACCTTCTCAATTATCCCCGGCGCATTGGGTAAGGATGACCAGATCTTTGCCGGTGACATCGAAATTGACCTTGATTGCAGTAACGGAGCATGTAGCTCACCTACTCTCTTTGAAGGCCTTGATGTTGATACCCAAGACTGATTTTAATTTTCACAGGAGGAATTATTATGGCAGCAACACAGAACCAAATTGACAACCTTGTAACTCTTCTTGATGGTTATTGCACTAAAGGTGGCCACCACCTTAACGTAAACGTTTTCACAAAAGAAACTTTACTTGATGCTCAGGCACACCCTGAAAAATACCCTCAGCTTACAGTACGTGTAAGTGGTTACGCTGTTAACTTTATTAAGCTTACAAAGGAGCAGCAGGACGAGGTTATTTCAAGAACATTCCACGACCAGATCTGATTATGACAGGCTATATCCACTCTAAAGAAAGCTTCGGTACAGTTGACGGACCCGGTATCAGGTACGTGTTATTTATGCAGGGGTGCCCACTAAGGTGCATATACTGTCATAACCCCGATACCTGGCAGGTCGGCTCAGGCACACCCATAACAGTTGATGAGGTTATTGAAGAATTCAATAAAAACAAGCCCTTTTACAAAAAAGGCGGTATAACTGTTACCGGCGGTGAGCCATTGTTACAGATTGACTTTCTGACAGAGCTTTTTAAAAGAGCAAGGTCAGAGAACATACACACCTGCATTGATACATCAGGTATTGTGTACAATCCGCAAAACAAAGAGTTAACAGAAAAACTTGACGAGCTTTTGAATTACACCGACCTTGTTATGCTTGATATCAAGCACATTGATACAAAAAAGCATAAGGATATAACAGGTTCAGGTAATGAAAATATACTTGAGTTTGCAAAACACCTTGAAAAAACCAACACGCCCCTTTGGGTAAGGCACATTATAATTGAGGGCTATACTGACACACCCGAAGATTTAATTGCCCTTGGTGAGTTTATAGGTAAGCTTAAAAACCTTAAAGCGCTTGATGTTTTGCCATACCATACAATGGGTGTAGCCAAGTATAAGGAGCTTGGAATAGCATATCCCCTTGAGGGAATGGAGGCTTTGCCCGTAAGCAAAGCGGTCGAATCAAAAAAACACATTTTACAAGGTATAAAAAATGTTGTCGGAAGATAATTTCGACAACATTTTCTTTTTATGTTGCAAACAATACCGTTATTTGATAGAATTGTTGTATACAATCCCCGGAGGTAAATTTATGCAGAACAAACCCGTTACTGCCATTGTAGTTGGTGCAGGACACCGCGCTATGGTTTATAGTCAGCTTGCGATAGATAAGCCCGAGCTTTTAAAAATAGTAGGTGTTGCCGACCCTAATCCCGTAAGGCGTAAAATGGTTATGGAAAAGTTCGGTTTTTCTGAAGATATGTGCTTTGAATCTGCACAAGAGCTTGCTACAAAGGGTAAGCTTGCTGATGCAATTATCAACGGCACTATGGATGAGCAACACATCGAAACTGCCGTTCCCCTTTTGGAGTGCGGTTACGATATGCTTCTTGAAAAGCCCTTTGCAGTTGATGAAAATGAGGCCCTTCTTTTAAAGGAATGTGCAAAAAAGAACAACTCAAAGGTTATGATTTGCCACGTGTTGAGATACACACCGTTTTATTATAGTATTAAAGAGCGTGTGGCAAGCGGTGAAATCGGTGAAGTTATAAATATACAAACAACTGAACACGTAAGCTATCATCACCTTTCCACATCCTACGTACGCGGTAAATGGGCAAACAGCAAAAACAGCCATACAACAATGCTACTTGCAAAATGTTGCCACGATATTGACCTTATGATGTGGATTATGAGTGAAACAAAGCCTGTACAGATTTCATCATTCGGTGGTAAATATCAATTCAAGCCCGAAAATGCACCCGAAGGTGCAGGTACAATCTGTATGAAGGATTGTCCCCACGTTGATACCTGCGTTTACTCAACAAAAAGGCTATATATAGACCACCCTGACAGATGGGCATTCTATGTGTGGGATAAGTTAGAGCACATTGAAAAACCCACTATTGAGGATAAAATTGCACTTATGAAAAGTGATTCACCATATGCACGTTGCATTTACAAGTGTGACAACGACGTTGTTGACCATCAGAGCGTGCTTGTTAACTTTGAAAGCGGTGCAACAGGCACTCACAATATGGTTGGCGGCTCATCACAAAGCCTCAGAAAAATACATATTATAGGCACAAAGGGTGAAATCTTTGGTAACTTTGAGGAATCAAAGTATACTGTACTAAAAATAAACCCCTCACCCGATGCACACAATGAGGAATGTGATATAGAAGAGGTTGACCTTAACATTACAGGCGATATGGTCGGTGCATTTGGCGGTCACGGTGGCGGTGACGAAAGACTTTCTGAAGATTTTGTTAAATTCATTCGTGGTGAAAAGCCAAGCCTTGCATGCACCTCAATATTTGACTCAATGGCAGGTCATATGAGCGTTTACTGTGCCGATAAATCACGTGAAAATGGCGGAATACCTCAGATAGTTGAATATTAAATGCAAAATGCAAAATGCAGAATGCAAAATTAAAGGAACGCTTCGCGTTGATTATAATTGCTAACGCAGTTCCTTAATTTTAAATTTATAATTTATAATTTAACATTAAAAAATGCAGTCCTATCGGACTGCATTTTTTCTTCTGATTTGATTTTCGTATTTTTGATGTATGACGCCGATTTAGAGAACGAAGGCGTATCAAGATACGTCGAGTGAACTAAATCAAGTCAGACGCAAAAAGACGGAAATCGCTTAAACGCGAACAACAGCGATAATTACCTTTTCACCGTTAATATCCCATTCCTTACCTTCACCTGTACCTTCGGTGATTGCATCTGAAAGAACAACGGTAGAAATTGTTTCTTCATTCTTCTTAGCAAGGTCAAGAATCTTTGCGTTACCTGAAAGGGCAACTGTGATTCTATCCATAACGTTGAAGTCAGAATCCTTACGCATAGTCTGAATCTTACTGATAAGCTCTTTTACAAAGCCCTCTTCAATAAGCTCGGGTGTAAGCTCTGTATCAAGTGCAACTGTAACACCCTTATCAGAAACTGTGAACACGCCTTCCTTCTGCTTTGTTTCAAGAAGGATATCCTCTGCAGTAAGCTCAACCACACCACCGGGGAGGTCAAAGGTAAGCTTGCCCTCTGCATCGAGTGTAGCCTTTGCAGAAGATTCAAGGCCTGCGAGTGCCTCGCGGATTTCGTTAAGCTGTTTGCCGTACTTGGGACCTACTGTACGAAGCTGTGGCTTAAATACGTAAGAAACAAAGCTGCTTGCATCCTCAACGAAGTCAACGTTTTTAACGTTAAGCTCTTCACGGATAATGTCAATGAAATAGCCTTCAACCTTTTTATCACACTGAACGAACATTGTGTTAAGGGGCTGACGGTTTTTCATATTTGAGCCGTTACGAGCCGCACGTCCAAGAACAACAATATCAACAACCTCGTCCATATTCTTTTCAAGGTCTTTATCAATAAGGTTTTCCTGTACAACGGGGAACTCGCAAAGGTGTACGCTTTCGGGAGCAGACTTATCAACGTTGCAAACAAGGTTTCTGTAAATAGCCTCTGCCATAAAGGGAACCATAGGTGCTGCTGTTTTTGCAGTTGTAACAAGTGCGGTGTAAAGTGTCATATAAGCCGCTGTCTTGTCATCTGTTTCACCCTGTACCCAATAACGCTCTCTGCCACGACGAACGTACCAGTTACTCATTTCATCAGTAAACTCCTGAAGAGCCTTTGCTGCCTCGGGGATACGATAATTTGAAAGGTTTTCGTCAACGGTCTTAACCATTGAGTTAAGCTTTGAAAGAAGCCATTTATCCATTACTGTAAGCTTGCACTCATCAATATTGTACTTTGAGGGATCAAACTTATCAATATTTGCATAAAGCACGTAGAAAGCATAAGTGTTCCAGAGTGTGCTCATAAATTTACGCTGACCTTCAACAACAGCCTTGCCATGGAAACGGTTGGGAAGCCAAGGAGCAGAGTTTGTATAGAAATACCAACGGATAGCATCTGCACCGTAGCTTTCAAGTGCATCAAAGGGATCAACTGCATTACCCTTTGATTTACTCATCTTCTGACCGTTTTCATCCTGCACGTGACCAAGAACAATAACGTTCTTATATGGTGCTTTGTTGAAAATAAGTGTAGAAATTGCAAGGAGTGAATAGAACCAACCACGAGTCTGGTCAACAGCCTCTGAAATAAAGTCTGCAGGGAACTGTGCCTCAAACAAATCTTTATTTTCAAAGGGATAGTGGTGCTGTGCAAAGGGCATCGCACCTGAGTCAAACCAACAGTCAATAACCTCGGGTACACGCTGCATCTGCTTGCCACACTCAGGGCACTTGATTGTAACAGCGTCGATGTAAGGTCTGTGAAGCTCAATATCATCGGGGCAATTGTCACTCATTGACTTAAGCTCTTCAATTGAGCCGATTGAGTGACGGTGACCACATTCACACTCCCAGATATTAAGGGGTGTACCCCAATAACGGTTACGTGAAATACCCCAGTCCTGAACATTCTCAAGCCAGTCGCCAAAACGACCTTTACCAATGCTTTCGGGAATCCAGTTAATGGTATTATTGTTTCTGATAAGGTCATCCTTAACCTCTGTCATTTTAATAAACCATGACTCTCTTGCATAGTAGATAAGGGGTGTATTACATCTCCAACAATGGGGATATTCATGTTCAAACTTAGGTGCATCAAAGAGAAGACCTGCTTTATCAAGGTCAACAAGCACCATTGGGTCTGCATTTTTAACAAAAGTACCGGCATAAGGTGTGGGCTCAGCCATTTCACCCTTACCGTCAACAAGCTGTACAAAGGGAAGGTCGTAGCGTCTGCCAACCTTTGCGTCATCTTCACCAAATGCAGGTGCAATATGAACGATACCTGTACCGTCTGTCATTGTAACGTAGTTATCTGCTGTGATGAAGAAGGCCTTTTTATTCTGCTTGTCACAGATGGGCTTAACGTAATCGAAAAGGGGCTCATACTCTTTATGCTCAAGGTCAAGACCCTTGTATGTTTCAAGAACCTCATATGCAGGTGCATCCTCAGTTGCAAGCTTACCAAGAACCTTATCAAGGAGTGCCTCTGCCATATAATATGTGAAGCCATCTGCCGCTTTAACCTTGCAATAAACGTCGTTGGGGTTTACGCAAAGTGCAACGTTTGAGGGAAGTGTCCAGGGGGTAGTTGTCCAAGCAAGGAAGTAAGCATCCTCACCAACAACCTTGAAGCGTACAACTGCTGAACGCTCTTTAACTGTCTTATAGCCCTGTGCAACCTCGTGTGATGAAAGTGCGGTACCGCAACGGGGGCAGTAGGGAACAACTTTGTGACCCTTATATAAAAGATCCTTTTCGGAAATAGTCTTGAGCGCCCACCATTCACTTTCGATATAATCGTCGTGATAAGTTACGTAGGGATCATCCATATCAGCCCAGAATCCAACTGTACCGGAGAAATCCTCCCACATACCTTTGTATTTCCATACAGACTCCTTACACTTATCGATGAATG
>JAZQRX010000049.1:0-37541 GCA_045629785.1 Acutalibacteraceae bacterium
TTGTGCTGCAATTCATGCTTTGCTTTTTGGTATTATAGGCGTGGGGACACATTTGTATGGATACAATAAGCTTATGAATTCATATGAAAGCGGTCAATATGAAACAGTTGAGGGTTATGTAGAGAATTTTAAGCCTATGCCCTACGAAGGACATAGTGACGAGTATTTTGAAATAAACGGTGTTGAGTTTTCTTATTCGGATTTTGAGATTACATCAGGGTATCATAATGCAAAATCACACGGTGGCGTAATTAAAGAAAATGGGCAACACCTGAAAATAGGGTATGTTCATAATGTGAAAGGGAACATAATTATATATATAGAACAGCTGTCTTGATTATACACTTTACCCACTCTATTCTAATAGCAACAAGCATAAAGGAGAAATTAAAATGCCTTTATTTAATAAGAAAAATATCGAACAGAATAATAAATCCTTTGCCGTTTGTGGTATTGTTGAAATTGAAGGCAAAATTCTGCTTGTTCGTCACACGTATGGTACTGCAAAGGACAGAATATTGTTGCCCGGTGGGTATGTGAAAGAAAAAGAGCTCCCTACAACTGCTATTGAACGCGAGATTTTTGAGGAAACAGGCGTTGTTTGTAAATCAAAAGACCTTTATTCAATGCAGTTCAAAAGTGACCAGTGGTGTGCAGTTTTTACTGCCAACTATGTTTCAGGTGAGCCTGAGTCAGATGGCTATGAAAACAGCGAGGTTTTGTTGTTGAGTGTTGATGAAGCTCTCGCGAGAGAGGATTTAACCAATATGAGCAGAGAAATTCTCAAATCATATAAAGAAAATAAAAACGGACTTAAGAAAAGCGATTATATATCTAAAGGCTGTACAGAAACTAACTACGCCATATTTGGAGTTTGATTTAAAATGACCGGAAAGCTGAGAAAACCTAATGCGGGGATTATAATACAGAGCACAGCACTGTTGTTATTGGCAGTTGCGTTTTGGTTCTTTTTTGTAACAGGTATAATTGCTGAACACCCAACTGAAGAATCCTTAGTTTATGAAGAGTGTACCTTTGAAAAGTATAAAAAGGTAAAACACGAAAGAGAAAACAACATAATAGAGGAAAACTATTACATATACGTTGAAGAATATGGCGGATTGCTGGTAATAGGGAACAACGTTTTTGATAAAACAAATGAAAAAGCCTTGATGGGTTTAAAACCGGGTGACAAGATTAAAATCAGTATTGACTACTATGCTGACACAAATTATTTATGCGCAATATCCAGTAACGGAGTTGATATTCTGTCTTATGAGGATTATCTTGCAGATAACATTGCAAGAAATAAGGATCGCACAATAATTGCATTTATTTTTGCATGCGTAATGACGACGGTGCTTGTTGTGGGCATTGTTTCCTATAATAAAACAGGAAATATTATACTTGTGGCGCGAAGATATCATAATCCGTATCCCACTCGGTCTTGATGGTGCGCTGAAACAGTAAGATAAATAAACCCTTGATTTTTCAAGGGTTTATTTTTATGACACGAAAAGTATCGGGTCTTGTTACGCTAAAATGCTTTGATTTTTATATTTTTTCTGATAATTTAATAGTGTTACCGCAAATTAAAAACAGAAAGGATATAATCATAATGCAAAGCAGAGGAAAAAGGAATTTATTGACAGGTGTAATATTAATTATTGCATTTGTTGTGTTTACAGTTTTTGTGAAAACAGTTGACGTTAAGCCTCTTGGAGTAAACGGCACAGATATAGGCTTTGCCACAATAAACACATGGCTTCATAGCTTAACAGGGGCAAATATGACACTATATAATATCACCGATTGGCTTGGTCTTGTGCCTGTTTTTGTGTGTATGCTCTTTGGTGGTGTCGGGCTTATACAGTTAATAAAGAGAAAAAGCCTGTTAAAGGTTGATTTTGATATTATTATTTTAGGTGCGTATTACGTTATTGTAATATTGTGCTATCTGATTTTTGAAATGATACCAATAAATTACAGACCCATTCTTATAAATGGGGTTATGGAATGCTCATATCCGTCATCAACAACACTACTTGTGCTGGGTGTAATGCCTACACTCATTTTTCAGGCAAAAATCAGGGTAAAAAACACCGTAATTAAAAATATAATTACAGCTATTACAACGATTTTTACAGTGTTTATGGTGGTTGGCAGATTAATTTCGGGCGTGCATTGGGTATCTGATATAGTTGGTTCAGTTTTTTTGAGTGCAGGTCTGTATATGATTTATAAATCGATTGTTGAAATAAAAGCAGGGGAATAATATGGAATTTAACGAAAAGCTACAGGAATTGCGGAAAAGCAAGGGAATGACACAGGAAGAATTGGCAGATGCTTTATACGTATCAAGGACAGCGGTCTCAAAATGGGAGTCAGGTAGGGGCTACCCTAATATAGAATCCCTTAAAGAAATATCAAAATATTTTTCGGTATCTATTGATGAGCTTTTATCAGGTGACAAGCTGATTTCTATTGCGGAAAAAGAAAACAAGTCAAATATACGGAGTATGTGTGACATTGTTTTTGGTATTGTTGATTTGCTTTCAATTGTTCTTGTTATTCTGCCTCTTTATCCCAATGAAATTGATGGCTTTGTTTATTCTGTGAGCCTGATAAATTATACCCAGACTACGGATTTTAACCGTGTTTTTTATTGGGCTATGTTCACATCCCTTTTTGCCTGTGGTGTCCTGAAAATAATAATTATGAAATCGGACAATAAAAAGACAAATGAAATTATGCTCATAATTTCATTTGTAGTTAATATGGTTGTTGTTCTGTTCCTTGCCCTTACTCGACAGGCTTATGCGGTGGTGGTTGCATTCTTGCTGTTGGTTGTAAAGGGTGCGATAGTTCTTAAAAGAACAAAGGGAAAATAACAAGCCTTGACTAATCTCAAAATCTGTGATACATTGAAGCTGTGAGGTGAGTTTATGCAGAAGACGAAGGTGTTTGTTCAATCTGTTATCGGCTTTTTACCTATAATGATATTGTGGTCCGTTGGTGGCTATTTCGGCGACATTGAGAACATGGTTGATGAGATTTATCTCATTGAAAAAGAGGACATTGTTCTCAGTGCAGTTATTCCTTTTATAGTAGTGCATATAATACCTGTTTTATTGTTTGTAGCGGCAATTATTGGTAAACGATATAATATGAAGGCACTTTATATTTCTGCAGCTGTGGCAGTGGCACTCCCTGTTTTTGCTTTTATTACCAGTCAGTTTTTTATGGATGATGGTAATATTCTTACGTGGATATATTCGTTTACGATAGGCTTGATTCTTTATCCATTCGGGAGAGCAGCAGTCGCTGTGTTTGATGGTATTGCAAGCTATCAGTTTATATACAAGGACAACTATGTATTTGAAAGGGAGCCCGTGGCAGCATTATATGTGGTGTTTATAATTGCATCCGCGATTATTTACTCCATTGTCAGAACAAGGAAAAGTAAAAAAACTGAAAACACCATACAAACAGTTGATGCTGAAGAAAATTAATATAAAAAAGATACAACCCGAAGGAATTAACCTTCGGGTTGTTTTTGTTTTTTTAGTCAATATCAAACTCATCAAGCTGATACTTTGTGCAGGGGTAGTTTGATACACCGTTTTCATCGGGGAAGGGTGAAAGGTTGTCATTTTCGTAAAGCTTTCTGTCCTCTTCCTTTGAGAAATCGGGGATTTTATATTCTGCACCGTTGTGAAGACTGCTTCGCCAGCCAAGGATAGCAACCGCAGACATAGCACAAGAGCGATAAGCGTTGAAGTAAGGCTGTCTGCCCTCAATAATACAGCTTAAAAATTCGTGTGATACGAAGTAGTCACCGCCTGAGTGACCGCACTGTCTTGCTTTGTCCTTATCAAAGGGGAAGCCTACTGTAGTAACACTTTCCTTTTCGCAGCCCTCGGGGATTTCCCAATCGTTGTAGCAAACACGTACCTTGCCCTCGTCACCACGTACAGTTTCTGCGCTACCCTTTGCACAAGCAAAGCGATACCAGTTACCGTGACCGCCGAATTTTGCCCAGCCTGTAATTCTTGCAACAGCGCCACGGCTCATTGTACAAAGCATAATTGATGCAACGTCCTTAATAGGCTCACCCTCACGCTCCTGACGCATACCATCAGTATAGATGCTACGTGCATTAACAGAAACGGGGATATCATTTGTAACTCTCATAAGGGGAGCAAATGAGTGGCTAAGGTAGAAGCCTGAAGGCATAAGTGCGCGCCAGTGTGTTGTGGTGGGTGTGTAGTGAACATACTCCTCGTGGCTCATGGGATGAACATATTCACCCTCGCAGTAAAGTGCTTCACCAAGTGTACCACTCTGATAAATTTCAGTAAGCTTGCTTGTTACCGCAAAGTAAGCGTAGTTCTCGGCAAGCATATAGATTGCACCGCTTTTTTCACTTGCACGGCAAATCTGTACACACTCTGCCATTGTAACAGCAGGCATTGTTTCGCTGAGTACGTGAATGCCTTTTTCAAGGGCAATTACAGCGTATTTTGCGTGCTGATGGAAAAAGTTTGTAAGAACAACCGCATCAAGACCGCTATCAATAAACTCATTAAAATCTGTGTAGAATTTTGTTTCATCACAGCAATATTTTTTAATTCCTTCGTAAGTGCTTTCGTCATAGTCACAAACAGCGCTGATGTAAGCCATATCTGTAAGTGTAAGACCTTGTGCAATACCGCAACCGCGTCGAGCACCGAAAATGCCGACTTTTAACTTCTTTTCCATAATATCATGCTCCATTTAAAGAAGATTTTTGGGTTAAATTCAATAACCAAAACTATTATAATCTTTTTTTTAGTATAGTCAAGGGCAATTGACAAACCGAAAAATTATATTTATACTAAATATATACTTTACCCACTCTAAAGGAGCGATGTTATGAATTATAATGGTTACAAATGGTATGTTGGCGTGCCGCATAGTCACACAGTTGCATCTGACGGCGGTCTTACCCTTGATCAGCTTGTTGAAAAAGCAAAGAAAAACAAGCTTGATTTCCTTATGATTACCGACCACAATGTTAATTGCAAGGTTTTGCCTGAGGTAGAGGGACTCACACTTATATATGGTGCCGAGCTCACAAAAGAGGGTGGCCATTGTAATATGTGGGGTGTTAAGAACGTTATCGACCAGGAGGATTACGATACCTGCGAAACCTACGAGGACTTTTTGCGCGTTAAAGACGAGGCAAAAAGACGTGGAGCAGTTATTTGTATGAATCATCCCCATTGTAAGCAGTGCCCCTGGCGTTGGGAAAAGAATGCTGCAGACGTTGACGTGCTTGAGGTGTGGAATGCACCCACTCACTTTGACAACCTTGAATGCACAGAGTGGTGGCATGAGCAGCTTCGCAACGGTCATAAGCTCCCTGTTGTTGGCGGCAGTGACTTCCATAACGATTATTACGGTGTAACAAATCTCCTTGCATGGCCTGCAACCTACGTTTATGCAAAGTCAAACTCACCTGAGGATATTCTTGATGCCATTGTAAAGGGTCGCACAACAATTACCTTTGCTGTTGGCACAACCTTTATTGACATTGTCAGCGGTGATTCTATCCTTGGTGACACAGTAAAGCTCACTGATAAAACAGAGGTTACTATAAACGTTAAAAAGCTTAAAAGAAACCACAAGCTTATTGTGTTTGATAAGGATGGCGAGTGCTTTACATATACCGCCAAGAAAACAGAAAAGAACTATTCTGTTACACTCCCTGTTAAAAAGGAAGGCTTTATATGTGCCCACGTAGTATTTGAGCCCGGCTTTTTCTATAGCAAGGTACACGATTTTGCAATTGCATCACGTATCCCCGAGCAAAAGGGCATGAAGCTTCCGCCCTTACCCTTTGCACAGAGCGGCGCAATTTATTTTGAGAAGTAATTGTAAAATAATGGTGACAAAATGAGGCGTTACAGCAAAGAAGAACTTAAAAACAAAAAACGAAGCGCAGCAATAATGTCTGTTGTCCTTGTTTTGATAGCTGTTTTCTGGTGCTTTTTCCCGTATTTGTTCCCTGCTCCTAAATATGATGAGTTGAATGAGAAAACTGTGACAATTCACAAATATGTGATATGGTCAGGGAAAGGCCCGGATGGTCATTATATTTACGCTACAGACGGAGAAATCTACGCACTTACTGGTGATTATGCAAATAATTTAACAAAAGCATACCTGGTGCCGGGAGAGGAAGTTACAATCAAGTGGTATAAGTGGTTGCTTAGCTATTGTGCAGAGGAAGTTGTTGTTGACGGCAGACCTGTTGTCTGGTATGACAATGATACTGTTGTTCTTTGGCCGGGAATATTGATGTGTGGCATGACTTGTTTTTTGAATCTCTTGTGTTCCGGCATCAGTTGGTATGAAATTAGGCGCATAGAAGAACTACAGGCAAAAAGAGATAAACGTATTGAAAAGAAATACGGTAAAAAGAAAAATGAAAAAGAACCGAAAGTCCCGTAAAAGGATTTTCGGTTCTTTTGTTATCATTCATTCATAAGCTCAATGTAGTTTTTAAGCTGTTCATCTGTGGGGGCATAATCGGTGACTGAGCAACAGGGGATTGTGGGCTTTCTACCGTCTGAGTAGTAGAAGGGTGAGTCTGTGTCCTTAAGAAGCTCCTTGCGTGTTTTCTCGTCGCGGTAGTCCGGTATGTAATATGACTTGCCGTCATTAAGAATTGAGCGGTGGGCAAGGATTGCAACGGCAGACATCTTAACAGCGGAATAAATGTCAAAGGGGAAATCAGGCTCCTTTTTCTCGCTTATACAGTCAAGGAATGCTCTGGCAATAAGGTAGTCACCGCCACCGTGACCGCTCTGTTTTATAAATTCCTCGTCGGGGTCATTCCACTTGGGGTCATAGAGGTTGTTTTCCTCTAATCCCTCGGGTATGCACCAATTGTTGTAGCGGAGCATAACCTTGTCACCCATACCGCGCAGGTTTTCAATCTGTCCGTTTACACCACATATTCTGTAAGAGTTACTGTGAGCTCCGAATGAGGCACAGCCTGTAAGCTTGAAAACAGATTTATCATCGTTAAGTGTGGTGATAATGGCGGCTCTGTCACCTACAAGGCGACCTGTTGCCTCCTCAGTAAAGGGCTCAAAAACAGGCGTAGCAGAAACCTTGACAGGTGAAGCACCTGTTGACCACATAATGGGTGCAAGTGAATGGGTGATGTAATATGCGCGTGGCAACAGATTGCGCCAATGCTCGGGGTAATAACAATACCATTTGAAAAAGTCAATATAATCATTCCCTAAGGGGTGGTTATATTCGCCCTCGGCATAAAGTATTTTGCCAAGAGTACCGCCATCGCAGACCCTTTTCATTTCGCGGTTAAAAATCATATTGGGGTAATTTTCTGCCAGCATATAAATCGAGTCAGATTTTTCGTATGCACGAAGCAGCTCAACACCCTCTGCAAGGGTGCTGTTGCTGATGCACTCGCAAAAAACGTGGATATTTTTTTCAAAGCACTTTATTGCAAAGGGAGTATGCTCGTGGAAGAAGTTTGCGATAATAACCGCATCTAAATCAAGCTGCAGGAATTCGTCAAAATTCTTGTAAACAGGCAAATCTTCACCATATATTTCAAGTCCCTTTCGGGCTCTTTTTTCATCGATTTCGCACAGGGCAACAATTTCACAGCCCAGAAGCCTGAAGTTTTCTGCAATATTAAGTCCTCGGTTTGCACCAAGTACACCTATTCTGAATTTTTTCATGGTAATCACCTCGTGGTTTTGATAAATTCATTGTACAGAAAAGGGTGATTTATTTCAAGTGTGTTAAGCGTTTTCATTGAAAAAAACAAAGTGTTGTGTTAATATCATTTTAGAGTTTTAGTCACTATGGAGATAGAAAATGAAAAACAGCAAAAAAATCATCATTATAATAACAGGAATTGCCATACTTGTGGCAGGTATATTGTGTAAGCAAGAATTTTTTCTGATGTTGCCATTATTTATATCGCTTTTTGTTATGGGCTTTCAGTCAGAGGCAAACCGCTTGGGCGCCCTTGCAGGCGCAATAAACTCCTTGATTTATACCGCGGCATATATCTATATGGGGGTTTATGCCTCGGCGGCATCAGCGGTGCTTTTCAGCTTTCCCATTCAGCTTATGACCTTTTTCAGGTGGAAGAAAAATGCCTATAAAAAGACAGTTGTTTTCCGCAGAATGTCAACCAAGGTAAGGGTGCTTGCATCCCTCGGCTTTGTTGCACTGTGGATTGCCCTTGCCGTAATATTCATTAAAATGGATTATGAATATGCTATCCTTGACAGCGGCTCATTCCTTATGGGCTTTATAACCCCCGTGCTTACAATGCTTGCATTTATTGAATATACATATTTGTGGCTTGTGTCAGCGGTTGTGGGGCTTCTTCTCAGTGTGCAGATGGTAGTGAATGATTATAAGGAAACAACCTACCTTATCTATTCTGTATATTGTGCGTACTGTATAATATGTGCGTTTATAAACGTACGCAAATTCTACAATGAACAGCAATCACAATTAAAGGGAGCGAGTGAATAATATGAAGAAAAAGGTTGTTGCAATAGTTCTTGCAGTAGTAATAATTCTATGTGTGGCAGGTGTTGGTGTGAAGGCTTACCTTACTTTTCCCGAATATGAAATGACCGATTCCATAAGGTTTGCACAGTCTCTCGGCAGGGGCTGGAACCTTGGTAACACTCTTGAAGCCTGCGAAAAGCACTCTACCCAAAAGGCAGGGCTTGAAACCGAAACAATGTGGGGCAATCCCGAAACCACAAAGGAGCTTATTGCTTTTGTAAAGGAATGTGGCTTTGACAGTATAAGACTCCCCGTTACCTGGGCACAGCACCTTGGCGAGGCTCCCGACTATACCATCGATAAGGCTTGGCTCGACCGCGTGAATCAGGTTGTGGATTGGGCGCTTGAGTGCGATTTGAAGGTTATAATAAACGTTCACCACGATGATGCATTCTGGCTCATAACCGATAACGCCAACAAGGAAAAAACAGAGCTTATTTTAAATAAAATATGGTCACAGCTTTGTGAACGCTTTAAGGATTACGATGAAAGCCTTATTTTTGACCTTATGAATGAGCCCCGCGTTGAGGGTGCCGAGGGTGAATGGCAGGGCACCGATGAATGGCGACAGGTTGTAAATGAATTGAACTTTTCTGCACTTGAAACCATAAGGAGCAGCGGTGGCAACAATGCCACAAGGTACGTTATGATTCCCACCTATGCCGCCAGCGGACTTGTGGAGAATATTGATGCATTGGCACTCCCCGAGGATGACCGCGTAATTGTTTCCGTTCATTATTATTACGGCACAGCTCATCAGAGCGAGTTCCCCGATGCAGAGAAAAAGTGGAGCATCTCACAAAAATTGGAGCTTTATAAAACCTTCCGCCGTATGCACGATGCATACATAGCAAAGGGCTACGGTGTTTGTAAAAGTGAGTTCGGATATACCGATCGTGAAAATATGGAAAACCTTGCATATAATACAAAATTCTACGTTGAATTAGCAGAAAAAGCAGGTTTTTCCTGCCTTGTGTGGGATAATGGCGAGTCCTTCGGTATAATTGACCGCAATAATCTTACCGTGCTTTATCCCGAATATCTTGAAGCAATCACAAAATAATTTACAGGAGAGAATTTTATGTTTGCAAAAATTTATGATACAGAAATCAAAATTGATTATAATCACGTAGATGGCTTTAACAGATACCCTAATGACATAATGGCAGAGTATAACCAATCTATTGAGGAAGGTCTTGATATAGAGCAGCACAGGGCTTTCTTTGAGGAGGTTGCCGCCATGAAAAACAGTGAGGAAAAAACCGCCCTTAGTAGCAAAATTTTTGAAACAGTTATCAACGCAGATTTAAGACCCGACTATAAATATGATGAGCCCAACGACCTTAAGGGTATAAGAAAAGCACGTCAGGATTATGAGATACAGGGTGAAATACCCGACGAAGACACTCTCCGCAGTAAAATTCTCGGTGCCTGGACAGGACGTGCCGTTGGTTGCCTTTTAGGTAAGCCCATAGAGGGTATCAGAAGTAATGAGCTTACACCCCTTCTTAAGGAAACCGGAAATTACCCAATGCACCGATATATTTTAAGCACAGATTTGACAAAAGAGGTGCGATCTCGCTATAAATTTTTCTTTAATACCGCCGCATGTGCAGATAGAGTTGACGGTATGCCTGTTGATGATGACACAAACTATGTTGTCCTTGCACAGAAGATTATTGAGGAGTTTGACAAGGATTTTGACAGCGAGGATGTTGCAACTGCCTGGATGCGATATCAGTCGGTTTATTCATACTTTACTGCAGAGCGTATTGCTTATGTTAATTTTATAAATTGTATCGAGCCCCCTGCATCTGCTATATACAAAAACGTGTGCCGTGAGTGGATTGGTGCACAGATAAGGGGCGACTACTTCGGCTATATTTGTCCCGGTGAGCCTGAAGCGGCGGCAGAAATGGCATTTAACGATGGGCGGATTTCACACGTTAAGAACGGCATTTATGGTGAAATGCTTGTTTCTGCAATGATTGCCTGTGCCGCGGTTACTGATAATATTGAGGATATTATAAAGGGCGGTCTTGCACAGATTCCTGCAAAATCAAGACTTTATGAAGCAGTAACAAGGATAATGGAAGATTATAAAAATGGTGTCACACTTGAGGAGTGCTATGATTATATCCACTCTGTCTATGATGAGCACACCGACCACGGTTGGTGCCACGTTATTTCAAACGCAATGATTGTAACAGCAGCACTCCTTTATGGTGAGGGCGATTTTGGCAAATCAATCTGTATGGCGGTGCAGACTGCGTTTGATACCGATTGTAACGGCGCAACAGTTGGTTCAATTCTTGGTATGCGCGGAGGTATCGATTGCATTGATGATTACTGGAAAAAACCCGTAAACGGAAAAATCCACACCTCAGTTTTCGGTGTGGGAACAGTAAATATTGAAGATGCGGTTGATAAGACAATGGAGCATATAGAATTTTAAATTTAAAATTTCGGAACGCTACGCGTTGATTATAATGCTATTGCGAACAATAAATTAAAAATGTGCGAAGCCTTACCTCCCTTTTCCAAGGGAGGGGGACCAAAATCTGTGATTTTGGTGGTGGGTAGTTCCGGTAGTGGTTAGTCTCCTGTTTGGATACCACAAGAGGACTTACCATAAACTTGCCTAACCAACATACTATCAAACGATAAATAAACTAATTGACGGTCCTACCTCTCTAACTTTAGAGAGGGGGACCGTCTTCCTATAACTATATGTCAAACTCAACCCTCAAACGAGCCAACAACCAACCATACCAACCAAGTCTGACGGACGGTGGAGAGTTTCCAATGCGACAGCATTGTGGAAACGAAGTTTCCATTGACACCAACAAGAGTTGAAAAATCACCTGTATTCAGGAGCAATAGGTATGCCTTTCTGCCGAGCCTCACACACATTGTTTTTTGTGTGTGGTTTATTGCCATTGAATCACACGATTCAAAACGCTTCGCGTTGGAACTCTCCACCACCCGACAAGCTTTATCGTGCAATATAATTTTTATCTCGCTTGCTACATTTCACAAGAGGAGAATAAGTTGAAAGGTGGTCCCCCTCTCTTAAACCAGAGAGGTAGACCACACAGCATCTTTTTTGTATCGTTTTTAATTAATTGTAATCTTGTTGAACGCATAAATGCGTTCTCTACGGTTGTTCTATCCAACAGAAGACTAACCACGGCTGGAACTACCCACCACCATTCCGCCCAAACAAAACAGAAAAAGTGAGTATATTCACCCGAACATACTCACTTCTAACAACTATTTAATTTAGAAATGGTCCCGCTCCCTTGGCAAAGGGAGGTAAGGCTTCGCAAATTTTCACTTTGCGCTTTGCGTTTATAATCAACGCTTTGCGTTCCGAAAATTGCCGTATGTATTTTTTATTTATGATTTTTGATGTAATATTTGTAGAATTTAACGCAATCTGCAACCTCTTTTACACCGATACTTTCGTTAGCGGCGTGCATAGCAGCAAGCTGTTCGTTGCTCATCTTAATGGGGCAGAATCTGAGGCAGTTGTCTGCAACTTCTTCGTAATGACGGCAGTCTGTACCACCTGTCATAAGGTAGGGGATAACGCCTGCATCGGGGTAGCACTCATTAAGGCATTTTTTGAGGTAACCGAATTCCTCGCCCTTGTAGTCAACTGTGTTTGAAGCGTTACGAGCGTGAATGATTTCAAACTCAAGGTCATATTTATCTGCATATTTTTTAAGTACCGTCAAAGATTCATCAACATTCTGGTGGGGTGAAGTACGCAGATTACATACAATGTATGCCTCTGAGGGGATAACGTTTGGTGTGTGTGAGCCCTCAGCCATTGTGCAACAGAAGGTTGTTTTTACAAATGCGTTACACATAGGTGAAACCATGGGGAGCACCTTTGTAAGCAAGCCTTTAAAGAGCCACATATTACCAAGCACCATTCTTAAGGGGAAGCCAAGGTAAGGTGCAGCCTCGTCAAGCATAGCGTAAACTGCGCCTGAAATTTCTGCCTTAAAGGGCTTGTCTTTTTCAATATCTGCCACAAACTTTGAAAGTCGTGCAAGGGGAGTGTTACTGCGTGGTGTTGAGGAGTGACCGCCCTTGCCCTTTGCAATAACCTTAAGGTCGATATAGCCCTTTTCAAGTAAACCGATTGCGGCACACCAGCCCTTCATTGTTGGCAGCTGGTCCTTGAGGATTGCACCGCCCTCATCCATAGCAACGTCAAGGTGTACGCCCTTTGATTTAAGGTAATTTACAAGCTTGGGTGCGCCCTCACCTGAAATTTCTTCATCTACTGCAGTTGCAAGGTAAATATCGCAGGGTGGCTCGTAGCCCTCGCTGAGTAATTCTTCAATAGCCTGAAATTCAGAGAAAACTGTTGATTTGCAGTCCATAGCACCTCTGCCGTGGATATTGCCGTCAACAATTTCACCTGAGAAGGGGTCCTTTTCCCAATTGGGCTCGTCTGCTGTAACAACATCCTGGTGACCCATAAGTAAAATACCATTTCTCTTGGGGTCCTTACCTGCCCAGCGGAAAATAAGGTTGCCCTCAATCTCTGTTTTTTCTAACTTTGAGAAAATAAGGGGAAAATTCTTTTCCATAACCTTGTGGAGCTTATAAAACTCTGTCAGGTCAGTATTACCGCGTAATGAAATTGTAGGCACCTGCACCATTTCGGAAAGAGCCTTTGCGTATTTGTCAGCCTCTTCATTTGTGGGGTTGATAGCAGGGGTATTTGTGTTAGGCTTTGCTTTGATTTTAACCGCCTTAAGTGCTGCAACAATAAGGAGCAACACAATAAGTGCCAGTACAACAAGCAACGCTATGCCGATATACTTCATATTTATCATTTCCTTTCGGTTTTATCTGCCCATAATTATACTACCATATTTTAAATAAGTAAATATTTACTTGAATTTTATAGGGTAATTTCTTGTAACATAAATTGGGATGTGCTATATTTATTTTAAAGTTTGGCTGAAGGGGGTGTCCTTTTTGGTTAAGGTTTCAGTTAACGGTACAATTTTATATGCAAAAAAAGGAGCTTTGCTTTCAGATGTGCTTATGAAGTCTGCGGTAAGGGCAGACCACCCGTGCGGCGGTAAGGGTGTCTGTAAAAAATGCCTTGTTACAATTAACGGCAAAAAAGAGCTTTCGTGCCAATACAGGGTTATGAGTGATATTGACGTAAGGCTTGATGTTGGTGAGGTTGAATCACACATAGGGTCAGACAAAAAGAGGGAATTAACCGAAAATATGTGTTATATGCTTGACCTTGGCACAACAACACTTGCACTGGCGCTTGTTTCTGTTGATAATAAAAACATTGTAGATGTAAAATGCTGTACTAATTCACAAAGGGCATTCGGTGCAGATGTAATATCACGAATTGAGTATTGCAATAAAAATAACGTAGCCCTTTTACAGAAAAAAGTAATTGATGATGTAAACAGTCTTATTGAAGGCTTTGGTATTCAAAAGGCATTAAAGCTTTATGTTGCAGGTAATGCAACAATGCTACACATTTTTTATGGCGTTTCACCATCTTCAATAGGCGTTGCACCATACACCCCTGTATTTCTGAATTCACGTATTACAGATGGTAAAGCCTTGGGGCTTGAGGGTGTTTTGCAGGTACAAGCACTCCCTTCAATTCACTCATTCGCAGGTGCAGATATTGTGGCAGGTATAAATCTTGTTAATGATAATGCTGGTGAAAAATATAATTTACTTGTTGATCTGGGCACAAATGCAGATATAGCTTTGTTTTCACGTGATAAAATTTTTACCACCTCTGCAGCGGCAGGACCCTGCTTTGAGGGTGTAAATATTGCTTGTGGTATGAGTGCCACAGATGGCGCAATATGTGAATTTGACGGTGGCTTTAAAACCATTAACAATAAACCTCCGCAGGGTATATGCGGTACAGGTTTTGTAGATGTTATTGCAATCCTTTTACAGAATAATATAATTGATGAAACAGGCTGTATGGCTTGTGAGCAAATTAATGTTACAGAAGATGTTTTTGTAAATCAAAGTGACGTACGTGAATTTCAGCTTGCAAAATCAGCGGTTTTTTCAGGCATTATGGCTTTAATAAAAAAAGCAGAGATTGATTTTGATAGTATTGAGAATTTATATATATCGGGTGGTTTTTCTGCAAAAATCAATGTTATTAATGCAGTAAAAACAGGTCTTTTGCCCAAAGAGTTAAAAGAAAAATGCAAGGTGTTAAATAATAGTAGTCTTATGGGTGGGGTTAAATACATCTGCAATAACGATAATCTTGATGACATCATTAAAAAGGCAGAGTATTGTGATTTATCACTTGATGGTAATTTTACTGACTTATTTATGAAAAATATGATGTTTTAATTGACAACGGATTTAGTATGATATACTATTTTTATATAGGAAAATAAGGAAGGGATTGATTTTATGAAAAAGTTTATTTCAATCTTTATGTCACTTGTAATGGCTTTTACAATTTGTGTACCTGCCTTTGCTGCTGATGATTACGTTTACGAAACAGATTATGACGGCAACCCTGTTATTATTGTAAGGGGTATTGATTTTGCAGGTCTTACTTATGCGGACGGCACAAAAGCCTTGCAGGTTAATGGCGGTCAGCTTGTTTCACTCCTTTTCAAGGCATTTTGGGCAAGTCTTACACTTCAGGGTGATGAAACTATTGCAGACGGCATTTTTGAGGTTGCAAAGGGTATTTTTGAGCCAATTGCACTTAACCGCGAGGGTAATGCTACTAATGATGTTTCAATGGTGCAGTACCCCGGCCCCGTTTCAGACCACCCCGAGCTCTTATACTCACTTACAGATGGTGCAGAGCCCGGTATTGTAAAAACTGCTGCTGAAAAATACGGCCCTCAGAACACATATTTCTTTACATATGACTGGCGTAAAACTCCCGAAAAGCTTGCAGAGGAGCTCAGCTCATTTGTTGAAACCGCAAAGCGCAACAGCGGTAAAAGTAAGGTTAATATTATTTGTGCATCAATGGGTGGTATGGTAACAACTGCATACCTTCATTACTACGGCTCAGATAGTGTTGAGTCTTGTGTGTATCTTTCTGGTGCACATAATGGTACTTACGTGTGCGGTGATGCACTTAACGGCAGAATTGTTTTTGAGTCACAGGTGCTTGTTGACTTCTTAAATGATGCTGCAGGCGATAACATTATGCTTAAGTTATTCTTTAGTCTGTTCAAAGCTTTGGGCGCAGTTGATTTTATAACCTTTGTTATTAACGATACTGTTCAGAATAGCTTTGACAGAGCAAACGACGTAATGCTCCGCGATACTCTTGGCACAATGTGTGGCTTATGGGCACTCTGTCCCGATGCTGACTTTGAAGGTGCAGTTGAAAAAATCTTTGGCGGCCACGAAGAGGATTACCCCGTATTGCTTGAAAAAATAGCAGAAACCAAGAGCTTCGTTTTCAGCACAGAAGAAACTCTTAGGAGCGCTATGGCAAACGGAACAAGAATTTCTTTCGTTTCAAACTATAATCAGCCACTTATCCCCATTTATGAAAGAGCAACAGTTAATGGTGACTCAGTTCTTGAAACAGAGCTTACCTCAAACTTTGCAACAGTAGCAGATTTCGGCAAAACTCTTTCTAACGAGTACCTTGAGGGTAAGGACAGAGAGCTTGTTTCAGATGACAGAGTTGTTGATGCTTCAACAGCCTGGTTTGTTGATAACACATGGTTTGTTAAGGATGCTCCCCACGTTGCGGCAGATTACGGCACACAGTTCAGCGATTTCACCTTTACTCTGCTTGAAAGCCCTGTTCAGCCTACGGTTGACACCTTCCCCCAATATCCCAGATTTATGATAGCTGATGCTGAATTGAATCTCAGAGCCCATTAAATCCAAGGGGATGTAAAAAAAGCGCAGACCGCATAAAACAATATAAATCAATATAAATCAAGGGGTTCCTGCAGGATTGATACCTGTAAGAGCCCCTTAAAAAATTCAAGAAAGCAAATTATTAAGAAAATTAAGTTTTATGCGGTCTGCATCTTTTTTTTATCACCTTAAAAGGAGCTGTAAAAAAACTTTCGGTTTTTTACGGCTCCTTTTGTTGTGATTTGTGTTTTTATGTGATACAATGGTTGAAAATTATTTGTTAGGTAGTGATTATTTTGAATTCAGAAGTTATGCAGGTATTGTCCTTTGTGTTCAGCACACTCGGTCTTATTTCAATGATTGTTGCTTCACTTGTCAAGGGCAAAAGCATGAAGGTTATTCTGGCTCTTGTTTTTTGCGGCAATTTCTTTTTTGCTACAAGCTATCTCTTTGGCGGCCAGGGCATCAATGGTGCTGCATCCTGCTTTGTTGGTGCTGCACAGTCAATTATAAATTATTTCTTCGACTCCAAAAACAAGCCTTTACCAAAATGGTTGGTTGCAATTTATGGCTTTTCTTTTGTTGCCGTAAATGTTGTTGTTAGTGGCGGCGTAAGTAAAGAGGGCGTATTTATAAGTTGGTTATGCATTTTAGCAATCATTGCAAGCCTCAGTTTTATTTTGTGCATTGGTCAGAAATCAGGCGCAAAGTACCGCTTCTGGACTATTGTAAACGTAGTTTTATGGTGCCTTTACGACTTGCTTTCAAAATCTTACGGCGCACTTACAAGCCATATACCGTTATTACTCTTTACTGTTGCAGGTATGATTATCCATGACAGAAAAAGCAATAAGGGTGAAGACACTACAGCGGAGAAATAATTATGAACGATAAAAAGCCTGTATTATTACTTGATTTATATCTTATCCGCCACGGTCAGAGTGAGGGCAACGTACGTAGCAGCTCTGAGGGACTTTCCCTTTCAGACAGGGAGGACCCACCCCTTACATCAACGGGTAGGCGTCAGGCACACCTTGCAGGTGAATTTTTGTCTGACATTGTGTTTGATAGTATATTTGCAAGTCCCTTGCTCAGGGCGTCGCACACCGCAACCGAAATTATAAAGGAGCAGGTAGCTCCCAAAACCCTTGAAATTCTGCCATATATTATTGAGGCAGGTGTTTCAGAGGAATATAACGATGGTCTTGACAGAGTGTTGGCAATAAACTCTGATATTACACTTGCCAAGGGCTTGCCTGAGGGTACACCACTTATTTTTCCCTCCTCAGCAGATGACCCCGACGGACTTTTTGCAAGGGCGCGGGTAGCAGTTGACTATCTTTTAAACAGATTCAGTAAGGGCGAAAAAGTTGCACTTGTAAGCCATGCCGCGTTTCTCACCTATATTGTATTTGAACTTATGGGCTTTGAGGGTAAGCTGCCTTTATTTGATATTAATTTTAAAAACACAGGTATAACCCGTGCTTTAATCTACGAAAAAGGCACAAACCCTTATGGTGATATTGTTTTTGATTACATAAATAACACAGAACACCTTTTTGGTGAATGATAGGAGAATTTATATGATGGATAAATTTGCCCGTTTCAGGTATCAGCCCTGCTTACCCTTGGGTAAAGACGGCAAAAGAGTTACCGCATCAGTGGAGCATGCTCAGCTTTCACGCAGGGCAGCAACCGAGGGTATGGTTTTACTTAAAAATACAAATAAGGCGTTGCCCCTTGCTAAAACCGAAAAAATTGCACTTTTCGGCAAGGCAACTATTGAGTATATAAAAGGTGGCGGCGGTAGTGGTGACGTGCATTGTCCCTACATCCGTAACATTTACGAGGGCTTTAAAATGAAGGGCGTTGCCGTATATGAGCCCCTTATAGATTTTTATAAAAAACACGTTGAGGAAGGGCAGAAAAATGTTCCCACTCAAAAAGAAATTGACGCTATCTGGAATATTGTTAACGCCAACGACTTCTTTACAAATATTGAGGAGTTAGAGGGTAAGGACCGCGACCAGGTTACATACGAAACATTCCAGAGTATGCACGTTAAAGAGGCACTTGTACCCGACAGTCTTGTTGAATCTGCGGCAGAGTGGGCAGATACTGCAGTAATTACTGTAAGCCGTTTTTCAGCCGAGGGTGTTGACCGACGTGCAGATGGCGGTGACTACTACCTTTCTGACCTTGAAAAAGACCTTATTGACAAAGCCGGTAAGCTTTTTAAAAAGGTTATTGTGGTTATCAACTCAGGCGGTATCGTAGATTGCGAATACCTTGAAAATAATGAGAATGTAAAAGCCATACTTTTTGCCTGGCAGGGCGGTATGGAGGGTGGCGCTGCTATTGCGGATATCCTCTATGGTGACGTTAACCCATCAGGTAAATTGGTTGATACCTTTGCAAAATCATATGATTTTTACCCCGGTATTGAGGATTTCAACAAAAACTTCCTTTACCTTGATTATAGCGAGGATATTTATGTTGGTTACCGCTATTTTGAAACAATACCCGGTGCAAAGGATAAGGTACGTTATCCCTTTGGCTACGGTCTTTCATACACAACCTTTGATATCACAGGCAAGGTTTGTTGCGAAAGTGATGGCAAAATTGTTGCCGTATGCACAGTAACAAACACAGGTGACGTTGCAGGTAAAGAGATTGTTCAGCTTTATTACAGCGCACCTCAGGGTAAATTGGGCAAGCCTGCTACCCAGCTTGGCGCATTTAAAAAGACAAAGCTTTTAGCCCCCGGTGAAAGTGAAACAGTTGTTTGCTCCTTTGACCTTAAGGATATGGCAAGCTTTGACGATTTGGGCAAAATCAAAAAGTCTGCATATATCCTTGAAAAAGGCGACTATAAATTCTACCTGGGCACATCTGTAAGAGATGTTGAGGAGCTTTCTTTCATTTATACAGTAAATGAAGATACTGTAACTGAACAATGCTCTGATTGGTGTAAACCCTTTAAGCTTGAAAAAAGAATGCTTGCTGACGGTACTTATGAAGCATTACCTATGGGTGAAGAGCATTATTTCTATGGTATCAATGAGCCTGTTAAATCAACAGCCCCCGAAAAGCCTGTTATGTTTGATGAAATCGGCAAATCAATTTCACTTGATGATTTTATTGCACAGTTCACACTTGAAGAGTTGATGGATTTTGTTGGCGGTAAAGAGCCTACAGGTGTTGCAAACACAGGCTGCTTTGGTGGTATGGCTCGTCTTAATATTCCGCCCATTCCCACAGCCGATGGTCCTGCAGGTCTGCGCCTTAACCCTGAAACAGGTATTCCCACAACAGCATGGCCTTGTTCAACGCTTATAGCTTGTGCCTGGGACCCTGACCTTGCATTTGAGGTGGGTGTTGGCGGTGGCTCTGAAATCCGCGAAAATAACATCGGTATCTGGCTTTCACCTGCACTTAATATACACAGAAACCCCCTTTGTGGCAGAAACTTTGAGTACCTGTCCGAAGACCCTCTTGTTTCAGGTAAAATTGCAGCGGCACAAATGCGCGGTGTACAGTCACAAAAGGTTGCCGTTTCAATGAAGCACTTTGCTTGTAATAATAAAGAGGCTAACCGTATGGGCTGTGACTCACGTCTTTCTGAAAGGGCACTCCGTGAGATTTACCTTAAGGGCTTTGAAATATGTGTTAAAGAGGCAGACCCCTGGACAGTTATGTCATCATATAACCTTATCAACGGTCAGCACACCTCTGAAAGCTACGAGCTTCTTACAGGTATCCTTCGTGATGAATGGGGCTTTAAAAATATGGTTACAACTGACTGGGGCGTGAAAAATGACCCCGTTAAAGAGGTCAGAGCAGGTAACGATATGAAAATGCACGTTGGTTACCCCGAGGACCTTATGGCAGGCTACAATGCAGGTGAGTTGACACGTGCTGACCTTGAGTTGTGCGTAAAAAGAATTCTCGAAATGACCCTTCGTATGGCAGAATAATTATGTGTCTTTTTGCGAATTGCTTGACATAGCTCGCTCGCAGTATTTTTATACAGCGTCGCTCACTAAGTCGGCGCAATTCATCAAAAATCCACACAATTATTACCGCAAAATTGGTAATGTGTAAAATAGGGTGACTTAGTTCACTTGACGTATCTTTATACGCCTGCGTTCACTAAAACTGCGTTCTGCAAGCAAAATCCACACAATTATTACCACAAAATTGGTAATGTGTAATAGGGTGATTTAGCTCGCTCGCAGTATCTTCATACGCCTGCGTTCACTAAAACTGCGTTCTGCAAGCAAAAATTACGCAAGTAGTTTTGTTGACAGCTCTGTTCTCTGGTAGAGGATTGTGAATTTTGCATTTTTAAGTTATATTTAACTTGAATAGTTGTGATACATTGAGAAAGAGGTAGATAAACCATGAGTGAATTTGAAAAAGACCCAACAGTTGAAAAACCAAAAAAACGAAGCAGATTAAGGCACAAGGCAGGTATGGCATACTATGGTATGCTTCGCAGAATGCTCTGGATAAAGCAGAGCAAGAATTTTGCAAAAACATTTTCTGCAGAGCCGTTGCCTTATAAGTACACAGATCATCAGACAATTCTTCTCAGAAAGCTTAAGGATGTTGATATGTGGCTGCAGGAAAACAAAATTGTTAACCTTAAAATCGCATCGAAAAAAGTCAATGGTATTACTATAAGACCCGGTGAGTGCTTCAGCTATTGGTATCTCATAGGTAAGCCCTCACGCAGAAAGGGCTACGTTGATGGTATGATTTTAAACAATGGTGGCTTTGAGCCCGGTGTTGGTGGCGGACTTTGTCAGATGTCAAATATGATTTTCTGGATGGCAATACATACACCCCTTACCATTGTTGAGCGTCATCGTCACGCATACGATGTATTCCCTGATTCTAACCGCACACAGCCCTTCGGCAGCGGTGCAACCTGCTTTTACCCTCATGGTGACCTTATGATTTATAATAATACAGAGGATACTTATCAGATTCTCATACACGTTGGTGAAAAGAATCTTGAGGGTGAAATACGTGTTTCATCAGAGCCACAGTATAAGTTTGAAATCAAAGAAGAAAATCACCGTATGATATGCGAGTATTGGGGCGGATATACCCGTCATAACGAGATTTATCAGCTTGCATACGATATGGATGGCAACTTCCTTGAAAAAAATCTTGTAGTTAAAAATTCGGCTATTATGATGTATTCACCATTCCTTAGTGATACAGCAACACGTATTGACGAAAGCGACGATAACAATCTTATATAAAATAAAGAGTCTGAAAACTTATCGTTTTTTCAGACTCTTTTTAATGGATAGGAAAAAGATGCAGAACGGACAAACTGAGTAAAAACAAGGCTCTGGACTTGTTTTTTCCTGCCGAAGGCGTACAAAGGTACGTCGAGCTTTGTTTGTAGCATAAAACTTGAAATTTGTTGTTTTTTCCATAATTTAAGGGTTCTTGCAGGCTTTTGCCCTGCAGGAACCCCTTTGTCATATATGGTTTTATGCGATATGCGTTTTTTTATTATATAAACATTTTTTTAGCAAGCCATGCACGTACCTTTTTACTTTTGTTAGCATACATCCAAAAGAAAACAAGCGCAAGACAGCTGATGTCACATATAAACACAATTTCTCCGCTTACAATATGCTGGTTAAGCATCAGGCAGGTGCCTGTTACGGTAAGGCATATTACAAGGTCAACAAAAATGTGTAAAACAAAAGATGTCCAATGGCGTTTTCTTTGCCTTGCCCAATACAAAAAGTAAAGCGCACAGGCAGAAACAATAGCTATTGTTGGTAATGCAATACCGATATACCATTTTTCACCGCCCATACCCATAGCGTGAAAAACAAGCACGTAAAGGGCAGTTGCAACGGTATTGAATGCCCACATAAGGTAAGGACGTGGCTTTTTGGTAATGAATGGGAAAACAAACACAACCCACGCAAGGGCACTCGCTGATAAAACGTGTATAAACCAAAGCTTGTCCTCAGTAAAAAACAGACCCAGAAGTGCACATACAATGTTTGGTATAAGCATAATGTAGGTCACAACTATTGCTACAAATTTACGCTTTACCGCATCTATTTTAATGGGGGTATGTGAAAATGGCGTAGGTGCTGTAGTATCTATTGCTTCGTTAGGGTTATGTACGGGTGTGTTGCACAGAGCACATTTTGTGGCGCTCTTGTCCAGCTCAACACCGCAATTAACACAGTATGACATATTACTCTCCTTTTAGAGTTATTCTCTGTTACTTTCAATTTTTACGTGAATACCCATTTTAACAAGTCTTGTAAAAAATTCACGCTCAATGTCAGACTCCTGCAAAATATTTGCAAAGGTAAAAACCATATTATCACCGAGTGTTGCAATTCCGCAACGGGCAGGTGTATGAAGACCGGGGCCGGGGGTGAAAAGAGCTTTTTCCAGATGGGGTATCATTTCTTCGGGTAATTTTACAGGACCTAAGTTTGAAAGGTATGCCGATGTCATTCGTTCTGCTGTTAAAACAGTTGCAATAGTAAGTGCAAAGTCTTTTATCGGCAGGGGCATAACCCTTAAAACAGGATTTTTTTCAAATTGCAGATTTTTTGTGATGGTTGCGTTAATTTTTTTCTCATCACGGGCAAGTCTTAATTGTAAGGCTGATTGCTGCAAAAGCTCTTCGAATGAATACTCACCAAGCCTTGGGTCAACAGATACCTTAAGGCATATTGAAAAGTTACGCAGTGTCTCTGTGGGGTAAATATTCCTTAAATTTATGGGTACCTGTACTGCAACGGGCTTAAGTCGTTTACCTTCCTTAAGCTGTCGCTGACAGTGAATATCAAGCAGTAAAGCGGTAAAAAATTCGGTTACAGTTACACCGTATGATTTAGCCAGCTTATGTATTGCTGAAAATGACATTGTGCCCGAAATCAGGTTAACGTTGTGCTTTGGCACTCGTGTACCCGACGGTATATATGTACGTGGGTCAACAACAGATGCCTTGCCCTTTGAGTTGGCAAATTCAGGGAAAGCGTCCTGAAGCTCTTTTTTGGGCGGAGCTTCGTTTATATCCTTGACAATACCGCCATGAGGTATATCATAGCCCTTTAGCCTTAAATACTCTGCTACAAGGGTAAAGGTTAGTGTTGCGTTACCATAGCCGTCTGTAATAGCGTGAAAAAGGTCAACGGCTATACGCTTGCCGTGGTAATACACTCTGAAAAGGAAGCGGTCAGACTCTTTGTATTTAACCCTGTAGCAGGGGTTTTGAATATCCGCCCTTACTGTAGGCGCGCCTAAAGGATTTTTCTCTAAATAATACCAAAAAAGTCCGCGTCTCATTCGCACACCAAGACCGGGAAAGCGTGGCATAATATTATTGAGAGCCTGCTGTAAAAGCTCGGGGTCAACATCCTCCTTAAGCTCAACTGAGCAACGGAATATATTTGACCACTTACCGCTGTTCTGACCGGGGAACAGAATACCTGCATTGTCAAGCTTTAACCATTCGGGTGGTTGAAAATTCTTTTTTTCTGCCAATCAGAACACCTCGCTTTAAAAATAGTCTAAACATAGTAATTATACACATAATACAGCAACTTTGCAACAACTATAAGGAATTAAAAATTTTGTCAAAAAAGTCTTTTGTTTTTATTCCGTAAGGGCGGTTAAATCTGCCCAGGTCATATAAATCGCCTTCGGGGGAAAGCTTATTTACAGTTTCACGGCAGGTAAGTGTTATTGTGAAGCCGTTATTTTTTATAATTTCATCACAGGTTTTATTTTTTATGCCGTAAGGGTAGGCAAATATTGTAGGTGCTTTGCCCGTAAGCTTTGCAAAAAGATGGTTGAATTTGTCAACATCATTTTGAATTATACTGCAATAACTATTATCACTTTCACCATATATCCTTGAAACGCCTCTGCGTTTACCCAGAGAATGCAGGTTATAGGTGTGACATCCTATTTCTATCAGAGGATTTTCGTTAAGGGTTTTAATATCTTCTTCAGAAAGGTATGCGTAGCTGTCATTTGTTTCACCATTTTTGGTGTACATTTCTGCAAGTGAGCCGATAACGTTTACGTTTGCAGGGTAATTGTATTCTGTCAATAAAGGCACAACCTTTGTAATAAAGCTTTTTTCACCATCATCAAAGGTTATTACAATAGGGTCAGGTGGCAGGGGAGTGCCGTTTTTTATGTATTCACCAAGCATCTCAAATGATACGGGGTTAATGTTATTTTTCTTCATATATTCAAAATCATCCTTTAGCGTATCTAAAGAAATAATGTAATCACCACAGCTTTTTGTACCCGAGTGTACCTGATGATACATTATTATAGGTACGCTGACCTGATTTTGCGATAGTGCGGTAACGTATGGTGAAATCCCGTTTAAAAATGCGCCCATAAGCATAATTGCACACAAAAAAGCCGATATCAGAGCAAGCTGTTTGAAATGAAAAATTTTGAACATATAAATCACCCGATGATATATATGAAAAATTTTTTGAAATTTTGCAAACAAATGTTTGCTTTTTTAAAAAATATGTGCTATGATGTAATAAAAATAGAGAAAATTTGTTCGGAAGGTGATTTTGTGGAACCTATTAATGATACACAAAAGCGAATATATGAATTTTTAGTAGAGCGCTCACAGGATGGCGTGCCCCCATCGGTGCGTGAAATTGGTGCAGCGGTTGGGCTGAAGTCTACTTCATCAGTACAGGCAAACCTTGATGCCCTTGAAAAAGCAGGCTACATTATGCGTGACCCAATGCTCAAGCGTTCAATAAGAATCCTCGGTCAGGCAGAAAATATTACTCACGTACCCCTTCTTGGTACAGTTACGGCAGGTATGCCCATTCTTGCTGTTGAGCAGATTGAGGGCTACATACCATATACAGGCAGGGTTTCAAGGGATAAACCACTTTTTGCGCTTACCGTTAAGGGTGAGAGTATGCTTTGGGCAGGTATTCTTAATGGTGACATTGTTATTGCCGAAAAAACACCCTATGCAGCCAATGGTGAAATTGTTGTTGCTATGATTGAAGATGAGGCAACAGTTAAAAGGTTTTATAAAGAAAACGGACATTTCCGTCTGCAGCCTGAAAATGACGAGTTTGAGCCGATTATTACAGATGAGGTTGTAATACTTGGAAAAGTTGTTGCACTATTCAGACAGTATTAATAAAACAGGGGAGTTTATCTTGTGATAAACTCCCTTTACAATTTTATGATATTTTGTTATAATCGGTCTATATTTATTTGTGAGGTACAGGTATGATATTTTTTATAATCATTCTTATTGCCATAATTGGTGGTGGAATGACCGCAGCCAAAAAAGGCGAATTTTTTGAGGATTATTGTTCACCGCGTAACACAGGTACAATAAACGGCATATTTTCAATTCTTATTATACTCAGCCATGCGGTTACCTACGTAAAGCTGGATGGTATATGGGATGAGCCTTATTTTGCTTTAAGGACATTCCTTGGTCAGCTTGTTGTTGTTACCTACCTTTTCTATTCAGGCTTCGGTATTATGGAGTCTTACAAAAAGAAGGGTACACCATACATCAAGGCTATGCCTGTTCACAGGCTCTTTAAAACGTGGTACCACTTTGCTATTGTTATTGTTATGTATGCTATTGTTTCAATCGGCATCAGGGGTCTTGAGTATACTCCCTTGCAGGTTGCGCTTTCATTTACAGGCTACGAAACATTAGGCAACAGTAACTGGTATATGTTTGTAACCTTTGCGCTTTACATCATTATTGTGGCTTGCTTCCTGATTTTCCGCAAGTCAAAGGTTCTTGCCCTTGCAGGTGTATTTGCTCTTACAGGTCTGTTCGTTTACTGGGAAACAAAAATGGGTCTTGCATCACAATGGTACAACACAGTTTTCTGCTTCCCTGCAGGTATGTTATTCTCATTGGTTAAGCCCTATGTTGACAAATTGTTTATGAAAAATGACCTGATATGGTTTTCAGGCTTTACGGCACTTTTTGTGTTGTTCGGCTTCTTCTCACAAAACAGAGGGGAATCACTTCTTTTCCACAGTCTGTTTGCCATATTCTTTGCACTTACAGTTACTGTAATGATGATGAAGGTGCAAATTAAAAGCACAATACTTGATTGGTTTGCACAGCATATTTTCTCATTCTTTATTCTTCAAAGAATCCCTATGCTGCTGTTACGTCACTACGGTTTTGCAAAAGACCCGTATTTCTATATAATAATGAGCTTCTTCATTACAGTTGTAATGTCAATGCTCTTTGATGCGGCTATGGATAAGCTTGATTCAATTATCTTCAAGCCTCGCAAGAAAAAGGAAATCAAGGAATATAAATAAAACAAAAATACCTGTTCAACAAATGCGTTGAGCAGGTATTTATCTTATGTATTAATTATAGCATAAAAATTATAAAAAAACAAGACTTGCATAACAGGTAGCGGTGTAGTAGAATTGCAAGTACATTGATATAAAGGGGAATGTGCCTTGTTTTTAAAAGATATGTATCCTGAACAGCTGAAATACTATGGTGTGCGCGAGTTTCTTGATAGTGAAATAGAGCGCCTTACTGCCCTTATTAAGGAATATAAGGAAGATATTAAGGAGCAGGGTGAGGACTTTAATCGCGACAACCCCATAGGCGGTATGTACTCGGGTATGGAGCTTACTGAAATCCATTATGAGATGGAAAAAAAGATGATTTACTCGCAAGAGGCAAGTAATGACATCTATTTTTACAACAAGCTCAGACTTGCACCATATTTTGCAAGGGTAGATTTTAAGGCCGATGGCGCACTTAAAGAAAAAACTGTATATATCGGCTTACGCACTCTGCAGAATCCTGATACATTCGAAATGTACGTGTGTGACTGGCGTGCTCCCATAGCCTCACTTTTTTATGAGGATTTTGAGGGTAAAGCGTTTTTTGATGCTCCGCGTGGCAAAATGTATGGTGATTTGCTACTTAAAAGGCAGTATAAATTTGAAGATGGTGAGCTTAAATATTACGTTGATAGCGACGTTAAGATTGATGATGATATTCTTCGCGAGGTATTGTCATCTTCATCAGGTGAGCACCTTAAGGTTATTGTAAACTCCATTCAGCGTGAGCAAAATAAGGTTGTGCGTTATTCAGACGGTGAAAATCTGCTTGTTTTAGGCCCTGCAGGTAGTGGTAAAACATCTGTAGGCTTTCACAGACTTGCTTACCTTTTGTATCAGAACAGAACAGAGCTTGCATCCTCTGAAATTATAATGTTCTCAAACAACGACATTTTTTCAAGCTACGTTGCAGATATTATACCCGAGCTTGGTGAAATGCCCATAAACTACGCATCATTTTACAGTATTTTTGCTGCAGAGCTGCCCACCCTCAGAACAGGTGACTATTACGCCCTTGCGGATGAGGTTATAAGCGGTAATAAAGAGCGTCTTAACAGCGCTGCTATAAAAATGAGTGAGGATTTCCTCGATTTTCTTGACTGCGGTGCAAATGCAGTTGAGCCTGAATTCAGCGATATAACAGTTCAGGGCAAAACAGTAATGTCAGCAGAGCAATTGCTTGACAGATTCCTGCAGGATGATGAAAATTCACCCAAAGCCCGTGGTGAGCGCCTTGCCGCATACTGTCAGGGTGTTATTGATGAATTTTTTATGGCAAATAAAAAAGAAATCTATAAAGAAATTGATGAAGAAACCTCAATAGATGAGGATACCTCAAAGCTTGTAAAAAGGCTTTGCCGAGACACAAAGGCACAAGCGGTTGAAATGATAAAAAATGCGGTGCTTACAGACCCCTGGAAGATTTACATTAAGCTCCTTCACGAATATGCCGACGAAACAAACAACCCACATCTTTTAGATACCTTAGGTAGCCTTAAAAATGGTGTTGTAGAGTTTGAAGATGCTTTAGGCATTGTTTACGTTAAAACTGTTTTAGGCACATCGGCGGTGCTTTTGGGTGTTAAGCATATTCTTATTGATGAGGCGCAGGACTTATCATTTGTTCAGCACGCCATAATCAAAAGAATGTTCCCCCGTGCAAGGGTAACCTTACTTGCCGACACAAATCAGGCACTTATCGAGGGTATAAACACAGTAAGTGAAAGCCAATTAGCAGATATATACTCTGCAAAAACTCTTAAGCTCCACAAAAGCTATCGCTCAACAGAGCAAATAAACACCTTTGCACTCAATTATCTGCCAAAGGATAAAGCGTATGAAATCTTTATGAGGCAGGGTAGTGATGTTGAGTCCTTGTGCGGTGATGAAGAAGCTTTACTTAGCAAAATAAAGGAATGTAGCGCAAAGGGTAAAACTCTTGCAGTTATAACAAAAACCGCACATCAATCAAGGGAGCTTTACAAAAAGGCAAAGGCAGTTTTAGGTAATATCCGCCTTTGCGACAACAAGTCCTGTGAGCTGTCAGATGCTCCTGTTATAATGCCCCTTGCACTTACAAAGGGTCTTGAATTTGACAGTGTTATTATTGCCGATGAAAACAAGTGCTTTTCAAATGACGGTAATGAAAGGTTTATGTACCTTGCTTCAACACGTGCACTTCACAATTTAACAATATTTGAGTATTAAAAAATATCCGTTGGGCGTTTGCTCAACGGATATAATTTTTATAAATTTTTTTGAATTTCGTTATTAATTTCTTTTCGTAAATTCAAAAGCCAGCCTTTTTCGTGGGGGTATGTAGAAAAGCTTAAGGGAATGTCTAAATCCTTTTCAATAAGCTTTAACACATAATCACGGCTTGTAAGTGCTTCAAGGAGCTTTAATGCTCTTACATCCTGAAATGCATCGGCAAAAACAAGGTGCCTTAATGAATTAAGGGGTATACCGCCCTCGCCGGGGTAAACAACAAAGCTGTCGCCTGAGGGGAAGCCGCCGCCTGCATCTGTAACTGTGTAGGGGTCAATGGGGTGAGTTGAATACTGTGCATGCCAGAAGTTGTGACCCCAGTGTAAAAAGCCCTTTGTATCGTACTTGTACAGCAAAACACCAAGCACTCTGTTACGGGCAGATGGTTGGGCAAACATTCTGTTGGGCAGGTATTTGTTTGTCTGAGCGCAACAGTAATATGTCCAGAAATCCTTAACCTCGGCTCTGAAAATATCTGCTTCGCTTTCGGCACAAACGGGAGTTTTTATAAGGCCGTTTCTGAAATATTCAATATCTGACAGAGCATCAAGTGAATTAAAGTCGCCAAAGTATTTTTTAACAATGTCAGCGGCTTTTGTGTATTGCTCAATCTGTTTTTCGTTAGGCTCGTCTGAAACGTGCACCCAACAGCGGTCTTTTATGCCAAGGTCTTCAGCTTCCTTTCGCAAAGCAACTGAAAATTGTGCAAGGAAATTAGTGTATTCTTCACCTGCGGCTTCTGTTTCCCAGCCGAAAATACGTGTTTCTGTACCGTCAACGTCCGCCATGATTTTTGGTGCGTGCTCTGCGCCCCATTGAGTGAAAAAGTGTGAAATTTCAAATGCTTCAATACCATTCTTAAGGCAGATTTCTACATATTTTCTGAAATTTGTGAAATCAAAGGTGTAGCTGTCACCCTGCTTTTTTACACCCACAAGCTGGAACGTAGGTCTTTCACCGCCAACGGCTGTATCAAGGGGCGGTGTGAATACGGGTGTCATAAGCATATTCACGCCATGCTCACGAGCATTTTTAATAAAGCGGTCTGCAATTGCCCAATATTCCTCAGAGCAAGGCTCAACGTTATAGTATGTGCAAAGGCAATCATTGTGGAACCAGTTTGTAAAATAGAAGTCTTGCTTTGGTAATTGGGCATCAATAATGTCAAGCTCAAAGCATTTTTCGGTAACAGAATCACCATGAACGATTTTTACGGTGATGCTCTGCTTACCAACAATATTTTTTGTGGGCTTATATTCAAACCAGAGCGAGGTCCATTCATTTTCGGTGAGTGAAAAATCACCGCTTGCAGGCATAAGCAATTCGGGGAATTCCTTAATGCCTTCAGGGTAATGAAAGTCATCAGAATCCTCATATTGTGTTGTGCCTGCAGGGATATTTTTGACCTCGTAAATAGTAATATCGTCTTTAATAGGCGATATTACTTCAACATTTATTTTAGTTTCACTTTCATTTTCGGGTAATACTGCAACCTGGAATGAAAAATTCTCGTTAGAGAGAGCTGAAAATGAAGTAAACTCACTTTCGTTTGGTTCAGTATTTTTAAAAACCTTTGAAAGAGATGATAATAACAGGGCTTTCATATTATTTCTCCTCTGTAGCTTTGTCTATACCCCTTTTCTTAAGGAGTAAGAGGGGGATGAACACAAGTGCAGCAACAACTGCGCTGTAAAGGAACATTTTTGCATCGGGTACGGCTAACTCAGTTATAACCTTTTCACCGGCAACGATATTTTCCTGTGTATAGGTTGCACCTGCGCTTCTGCAAGCATAGTCACCGATAGCAGGGCCAACAACCATAGGAATAAGCACGAAGAAAATCATACGGATACCCTGGAAAAGACCTGTTTTTTCGGGGGGAGTAAAGTCACGGATTGATGCACCAAACTGAATTGTAAGAACAAGGTAACCAATGAATGTAGGTGCAATACCTGCAAGCATAACGTACATATTATTAGATGTTGAAAGAATAACAAGACCTACGATAAGAGCCGCAACCGCAGGTAAGAAGGCGTGAAGCTTTTTCTTTGCAGCAACCTTCATAAGTGATATAACACCCACTAAAAGAACTGCAACAGCGATTACGCCTACAACAATAACTGATGGGAGTGAATTGCCTAAAAGCTCTTTGTTTACGGGGCTTTCAAGAACAACGTACTGAAGGTATACGATAAGATAGGGGAAGAAAACCTGGAATGCGCAGTTGAAAAGGCACATTGCGGCAAGGATAAGGTAAAGTGTAGAATTTTCTTTGATAACAGAGGGCTTAAAGCCGTAGAAAAGGTCTGCCCAATAGCTTGTTTTCTTTTCTTCTCTTACAATATGCTGGGGCTCCTTGAGAGTGAAAAGACCGATAACACCGGCAATAGCAACCAGTAAGCCGAGAATACCAAAGAAGAGCTTGTATGAAACAAGACCTGACTGTGTAACGGTACCTGCGCCCATAACAATACCCATAGCAACAAAGCCTACGATTGTAAAGGCTGTTTCAACCTTAGGTCTTGTGGTGGGTGTAGTGATGTCGGTAACCCATGCGTTAAATGCAGAGTCATTACTTGTTGAACCCATAAAGGTCATAATCATATCCATAACAATAACTGCCCAAACTGTGCAGGTAAGGATCTGTGCGGCATCTGATAAGCCGAAAATGGTTGAGATGTTTTCTTTGGTGATAAAACCAAATGTAGCGGTAATACCACCCCAAAGTATATAACCGATAGAAATAAATACCTTACGGTTTTTCATTCTGTCGCTGAAGGTACCCATAATAAAGGTGGTCACAACAGCGGTAACTGCTGACAGGGCAACCATTCGGCTGACAGCGGTTGAGGGCTCCATTGTACCTAAAACAGCTTCCTTAGTAGCGGTTGCATAAACCTCATTGTAAAGGAAGGTGTTGAAATACATATTTTCAAGATTCCATGCGATACCGCCGATAAGACAGAACAGGCACACGTTAAACCAATTAAGCGGTGAAAGCTTGTCTGTGCTGAGCGGACTGATTTTCTTCTTGCTCATAAAAGCACTCCTAACATAAATAATTTACTTAATATTATAAAGGTAAAAATATTGTGTGTCAAGAAAAGCGTTGTATGTATAATTAAAGATTATGTTGCCAATAATTTTACAATAAAAGATTTATCAATGGTTTACAAATTAAATGTTATATGGTATCATAATTCAGTTAATATGATTTGAAGGGAGGGTTTGTTACGGAACACGCACTTGTACACCTTGCGGCACAAAAAGCGCTTCATAAAGCACTTAAATATGTTGATAAAGCGCCTGAGGAAAATCTTTTTAAAATACTTGATGTTGCTGAAAAATATTTTAAATTTTTTCCTGCAGAAAACTTCAAAAAAATGAAGGCTGCGCTTAATGATAAGGACAATGTCTATGTTCAGCTTGCTAAAAGTATTCTTAACGATATTGACCGAGATTTAGTTGAATCATTGATGCTCACAATGGGTGTTCATGCCGGCTATTACGGTACACGTACAGTAAGGGCCAACCGTGACAAGTATAATTGCAATATTCCCTTCACTATACTTTTTGACCCCACAAGCGCCTGTAACTTAAAGTGTAAGGGCTGTTGGGCAGCAGAGTATGGCCACAACTCACAGCTTTCACTTGACGAAATGCGTAGCATTGTAAAGCAGGGTAAGGAGCTTGGTACACATTTTTATATGCTTACCGGTGGTGAGCCACTTATCCGTAAAAATGATATTATAACCCTCGCAGCTGAAAACCCTGAATGCGGTTTCCTTATTTATACCAACGCTACATTGATTGACAAAAAGCTTTGTGATGACATCAAACGCTGTGGTAACATTACCCTTGCCCTTTCTATTGAGGGCGACGAGCAAAGTAACGACAGCCGTCGCGGTGAGGGTGCATACAAAACTACTGTGGAGGCAATGAAGCTCCTTAAAGCAGAAAAACTGCTTTTCGGTATTTCTGTTTGCTATACCTCAGAAAATGTAAATTACGTTACATCTGACGAATTTATTGACAAGATGATAAATGAGGGTGTAAAGTACGCTTTCTACTTCAGCTATATGCCTGTTGGTAAGGATGCAGTCAAAGAGCTTATTCCCACACCATCACAGCGTAAGTATATGTATTTCTGGATGAAGAAAATGCGTAACAAGCACACGGGCAAGCCCTTGTTTGTTATGGATTTTCAGGATGATGGTGAGTATGTCGGCGGATGTATTGCAGGCGGCAGAAACTACTTCCACATCAACTCAAACGGTGATATTGAGCCCTGCGTGTTTATTCATTTTTCAGATTCAAATATCAGAAGTGACACGCTTTTTGAAGCACTTAACAAGCCCTTGTTTATGGCTTACAGAAAGGGTCAGCCCTTTAACGATAACCACCTTATGCCTTGCCCTATGCTTGAAAATCCCCACCTGCTCCGTCAGATGATTGAATCGACGGGGGCAAAATCAACAGACCTTATCGAAAAAGAAACTGTTGATGAATTATGCAGTAAGTGTGATGATTTCAGCAAAGCCTGGGCACCCGTTGCAAAGGATTTGTGGGATAATAACCCCCATCCGAAAACCTTCACCCAGTATTTCAGGGACACACCTGAGGGGAAAATAAACAATAAAACAAAGAATTAAACGCAACCGACGAAGCCATCACTTCGTCGGTTTTTGTTATAGGTAAAATTATTACAATCATTTTGTTTTATTGGAAAAAAGTAACATTTCAGCAATAAACTTATTGGTAATTTTAACAATAATATTGCGGTTGTTTGTATATTTTGTTAACAAATAACGAATTTGTTTGTGTAATATTGACTAATAGTTTTTGAGTGGTATAATGTCTACCATATTTAATATATATAGTTGTATAAATTTTTTAAAGAAGAAGGTAAACACTATGAAAAAATCAAACAGAGTTTTATCATTTGTGCTTTCATTGCTTGTTGCATTTGCAAGTATGCCTATGGTGTACACTGCAACGACAGCAGCAGGCTCAATTGATAATCCCACAAAGCCGGTGAAGGTATCGGATTCGTTTGAATATACGGATTTGTATAAGCTTAACATTAAGCATTCAAACAACGATAACTTCTTCTATCAGACTATTGATGACGAGTATTTTGTTGTAGAGCAGGACTTATACCTTCAGCAGTACACAGTTTCCCTGGGCAGCAACAGAACACTCGCTTTCCACGGTATTGATTTCTACACAGGCGGTTCTAATCTGGCAGATGCTGCAGATTGGGAAGGCGTTTATGAGGTGCCCGAAATCACATCAAACCAGACCGCTGATTTCATGAATCGTTATGTTTCTGACAGCTGGGAGTCAACACATTCAAATACTGCTGGTCTTGATTGCTTAGGTGAGGTTGATGTTCAGGCATCAGGTTGGGACCTTAACGGTAAGCACAAGGAATACACATGGAAGCACAAGGTTGTTTTCAAGGGTAATCCTGCAGACGTTACAGGCACCATCACAACAAGCTACTATGAGAGAGCAACCTGGGATTGGTATGGCGATAATGATGATCACGCTTCAATGGATTTCAGAATTAAAACATCAATTACTGTTGTGGATGCACGTGCTTTTGCAAAGGCTCTTGCAAAGGCTAACGATGCTATTGCAAACCCCGATGAGCATGGTGTAGGTTACGTATCTGCAATTCAGGCTATAATTACTTCAATTCCTGAGGATGCAAAGAATCTTACAGGAATATATGATCAGGCAACCCTCGATAAATTTGCAAGTGATATCAACAGCATTAAAGAGGATGCTGCAGACTATTCTGAGTACAACTATATTTACTCTCAGTACTCAGCAATGACAAATGAGAGTGCAACGTTTTCCGGACAGAGCTTTAGCGAATTCAAGCAGACAATTGCTCAGATTAATGCAAATCTTCCCAAAGATCTTTCCGGTACAGACCAAAAGGTAGTAAATGATGCGGTTAAAGCGTTAAGAGATGCGTACGAAACAATTCTTGTTAATAATGCAAGCTTAACACCCGGCGTTACACATACTGCTACCATTCAGGAAATGAATGTTACAGTTGGTACAGAGTTCAACCTTATTCAGGTTAGGGATAATCAGAAATTCTCTCTTGCACAGCCATGGACAATTCACCACACAAAATCACAGGCACGTAAGTTTGCTGTTGTACTTGATACTGCTGATGCGAACACAACTGCCTTCATCGGAAGACTTGATTCTTCAAGCTACGGCACACAGGATTTTGACAACAAGGCTCTTTCACAGAGCGGTGTTACAACATTCTCCTGCTGGGATGAGTTAGATGCTAACGGTAATTTCAAGGATAGCAGTGACTTTATCAACGAGGATACCCGTACAATAAATACCGATTATGATGGCTTTAAGAGCGGTAACACATACTATCTTCAGTCAACACCCATTTTCTATGGTATGAGTGGAGAAGAAACCGGTGCAACGCAGTATTTCTATAATCAGATTTTCTATGTTGGTTGGTTGAACATGCTTGGCTTTGGCGGCGGCTCAGGCAACAGTACGTTTACAACCACAATTAACATTACTGATGCACGTCCTCTTGTTGATGCATATGAGGAAGCCGGTATCATTCTCTCCATGGAGGAGTCCAATTATACAGAAAGCTACCTTTCAAGTCTTCAGGCAGCATATAACGCTGTTCCGCTTGATATGGAACAGGGTCTTAAATATTACGATCAGGCTACTGTTGACGCAACAACAAAGAGTCTTACCGATTTGCTTGAAAACCCCGAAACATACGCTGATTATACAGAGTATAATGATACAAAGGCAGAAGCAGATGCAATCATAAATGGCGGTAATAACGGTGTATACGATGACAATGCATATAATGCATTCGTTGAAAATGTTGGTAGTGTTGATTCCTCTCTTAATAAGAATCTTACAAGCGTTGATCAGGCAGTAGTAGATGAGGCAACAAGTAGCCTTGACAGCTTAATCACACAGCTCGAAGAAAACAAATATGCGGATTACACAAACCTTAACAGTGCTAAGGATGCTGCACAGAACATTCTTGATAACGCTTCTTTATATACACCTGAAACTGTTGAAGCGGTAAGAAAAGCACTTGAAGAAGCAAACACTGTTCCTGAAAATATGGTTGTTGGTGAAAACAACGTGAATCAGGAAACAATAGATGCCGCAGCTGATGCACTTAACAGTGTTATAAACAGTGCAGTGGCTCTTGACGGTGATTACACAGAATACAACAACGCAAAGTCAAAGGTTGACGAGCTTCTTGCTTCGGGCAATGTTGATGAAAATGGCAATCCCATATACAAAGAGGATGTTTTCACAAGAGTTACCGAATACGTAACTAACATTGATAACAATCTTGATAAGGACCTTAAGGCTACGGAGCAGGGCACTATTGATTCTGCAACTAATGCAATGAATAATGCAAAGTCTTATCTTGAGAGAAACAAGTATGCAGACTATACAGATTTTAATGCTGCAAAGGATGCACTTGAGGAAATTGTAAATGCTCCTGAGGGCACATATCCGGAAGATATAGTAAAGAATGCGCAGGAAGCTCTTGATAATGCAAATCAGATTCCCGAAAATATGGTTGTTGGCAGGGATAATGTTAACCAGAACACTATCGATGAAGCAACTCAGAATATGCAGGATGTTATCAATTCTATTGGAAACAAGGCAGATTACACAGACTACAACAATGCAAAGTCTGAGGCAGACAGCCTTGTAAATGATGACGGCAACGGCAACCCTGTTTATGATGAAGATGCCTTCAATGCATATAAAGAGGCAGTAAACAATGTTGATAACGCTCTTGATAAAAACCTCCACGAAAGTGAACAGAGCGTGGTTGACGATGCAACAAAGGCTCTTGAGGATGCAAAGACAGCACTTGAAAACAACAAGTATGCTGACTATACAGATTTTGATGTTGCAAAGGATGCCCTTGAAGAAATCGTAAACAACCCCGATAAATATACATCTGAAACAGTAACAAACGCACAGACTGCACTTGAAAATGCAAATCAGATCCCCGAGGATATGGTTGTTGGTGAAAACAACGTTAATCAGGATATGATTGATGATGCAACTCAGAATATGCAGGATGTTCTCAACTCTGCTGAAAAGAAGGCTGATTACAGCGAATTTGATTCAGTTGTAGATAGTCTTGAAGAAATTGTAAATAATCCCGATAACTATACAGATGAAACAGTAGAGGCTGCAAAGGATGCACTCCAGAATGCAGAGGACTTTGATAAGGATCTTGACGAATCACAGCAGGATGTTGTTGATAGCTTTGTAAATGATCTTAAGGATGTTCTTAATTCAGCAGATAAAAAGGCAGATTACACAGACTACAATAATGCAAAGTC
>JAZQRX010000050.1:0-1904 GCA_045629785.1 Acutalibacteraceae bacterium
TCATCAAAGGCTATGGCATCTTCGTAGCCAAAATCACGGTACATATCACAAAGATCATCAAAGTCAGTTCCCTCGACGGGTACACGGCCGTCATCCTTTAATATGTAGGCTGAATCGTTATAATCGTGGCCTGCAGTTATAACGTAGACCTTTTTACCGTTTTCCTTAAGCCTGTAAAGCTCTTTTATAAAGCTGTTGTGGCTTTGTTTTTCGCCGTTTTTTGCAAGGTCACCTGGAATTATAACAATTTCTGTTTCTTTACCTCCAATGATTTTATTAATGACACTGCTCACGATAGCGTGGCTTTCCTTCACAAAATACTGCTCAGTCACCATATTTTTTTCAAAGGCTTCCCCACCGGCGCCTAATTCATTTTCAAAATAGTGTGTATCAGTTACAAGATAAAAATTGATAGGTTTCATTTTCTCCAACCGTCCATTAATTTTGAAATATAATTACCTGTATAATAACACAAAAAATATTGGGTTTACAATAGGAATAATCAATTTCTTATAACTTATAAATTACTTTACCGTAACGTGTCAGAAACTCAACTTTTGCACCATGCGAGCCTAATAACAAAGGGGTAAGCTTAATTTCCGTCATACCGGACCAAACAATCAAAACAACAAATAAAACTATAACAACATAAAATATATAGACATAAACTACAGTTTATGATATAATTCAACCTTCGAAACAAATTTAAATACAATATGGATTGAGTCTTTCTCATTCATTTTTTATACATCGGAGGATTTAATGAAAAACAACGATTTTACAAGCGGTGCCATATTACCTAAGCTTCTCAAATTTATGCTACCGGTGCTGTTTTCAATGTTTCTGCAGGCACTTTATGGTGCAGTTGATTTGCTTGTTGTAGGTCAATTTGCTTCAACTGCAGATGTTTCAGCCGTTTCAACAGGCTCACAGATAATATTAACCCTGACAAATCTTATAGTAAGCTTTTCAATGGGTATCACGGTTGCGGTTGGTCAGCGAATCGGTCAGAAGCGTCCTAATGACGCTGCCCATATCATCGGAACAGGTATTATACTTTTTGCAATAATTGGAGTTGTATTTTCAGTTGCAAGTGTTTTGGGTTCATCAGGCTTAGCGTGGATAATGAAAGCACCCAAAGAGGCATTTGACCTTACAACAGATTACATAAAAATTTGCGGTGCAGGCTTTGTTGTAATCTCAGCATATAATCTGCTTGGTAGCATTTTCAGAGGTCTTGGTGACTCAAAAACACCTCTTATCGCGGTCGGAATGGCTTGTATATTCAATATAATCGGTGACCTTGTGTTAGTTTCAGTTTTTAATATGGGTGCTGCAGGCGCTGCCCTTGCAACAGTTCTTGCTCAGCTTTTAAGCGTTGTAATCTCGTTCTTTATGATTCGCAGAGCTACCCTGCCCTTTGAATTTCGCAAAGCACATGTTAAGCTTAAGAAAAACTTTTCTGTCTTAATAGCCAAAATAGGAATACCTGTTGCATTACAGGAGTTTCTTGTTGGTATTTCTTTCCTTGTTTTACTTGCGATTGTTAATCAGCTTGGCGTTACAGCTTCTGCAGGTGTTGGCGTTGCAGAGAAGGTATGCACCTTTATAATGCTTGTGCCCATTTCCTTTATGCAATCAATGACTGCTTTTGTTGCGCAAAACTATGGTGCAGGTCAGATGCAACGAGCTCAGAAAACCTTGAAAATCGGTATTGGTATTTCATTTGCTTTTGGTATTGTGATGTTCCTCATAAGCTTCTTCCGAGGAGATTTACTGGCATCCATTTTCTCTCAGGATGCAGAAACAATTCAAGCCTCTTGGGATTATCTGAAAGCCTACGCAATAGATTGCCTTTTTACCTGCTTTCTTTTCTGCTTTATTGGTTATTTCAACGGTATCGG
>JAZQRX010000051.1:0-3793 GCA_045629785.1 Acutalibacteraceae bacterium
ATCTCCATTCAAAATAAAATCAGGTAGCTCGTCACCATCGTCATAGCGGTCAGGGTCATTTATATCACCAACAATTAATCCGTCGGGCTCATCCTCCCACCGCCTTTGCGACAAGTACGTTGCAGGGTTGGGTATAAATCTGCCACCATCCCGTTGCCATTGTGGCGTAAACCTTTGCCATTTAAGTGCCGATATAATATCCTCATTATCTGCCTTGTTAAGCTTTAGCTTGCTGTATTTTTTAAAGGCATCTGCCTTACCAACCTTTTTAGGGTATTCAGCCCAGAATGCAAGAAAGGCTTCACTATACCCTCCCTCAGTTTTCGCAGAAAACGGTGAAGAGAGAGTTATGTCTTTGACTTTATCTTTATCTTTATCTTTATCTTTGTCTTTATCTTTGTCTTTATCTTTATCGGTTTTTTTCGCTTGCGTTCGGTTTATTTCGTAACCATTGGGTTTTTCAAAAAAACCTTCGCTTTCTTCAAAAACCGTTTGGTTTTCTTTACTTTCATCTGTGAGCGTGTTATCTTTTTTTGGTCTTCCACCCAATTTTGCGTTTCTTTTATTTATTTCACATTTTAAAAAATATTTATCATAATCCCTATCAATATGACCTTTTAAAATATAAAATATCAAACCAAGACTTCTGCTTTCAAATTCAGGTAATTCCCCTTTTTGGGCATAATAAAATAATGCCCAGAACAATTCCCCCATTTCTTCCTTCGAAAGCATTTTTAAACTCTCTTCCCAATCAAAATAAATTAAAAAGCTTTTCTTTTCTGCCATTAAATTCCTCCTGAAAATTTTGCATATATCATTACGAACATTTGTTCTTATGGGTAAATTGTAACACCCGTTTTTGGCTATTTCAACCCTACTTGGCAGGTTTTGTGTAAAACTTTCATCATTAAAAACATCTATTCTTTGTGCAAAGTGAACAAATGTTCTTACGACCTTTCTTAAGTTGGGTAAGTCTTCGCATTACTTTGTAATATAGAACCCTACGTCACGAAAAACCAAGATTTTTCGAACCATCTTTCTTAAAAGGAAGGCTGACAAAACTGTATTAAGCATTTTATTCTGATTGACATTCATAAATAATTATAATATAATAACAAGGTATATATAATTTACTAATATTTAGGAGTTTTACAAATGGGAATTTATGAAGAATTGGTTGCCCGTGGACTTATTGCCCAGGTTACCAATGAAGACGAAATCCGTGAGATGATTAACGCAGGTAAAGCCAACTTCTACATTGGCTTTGACTGTACTGCAGACAGCCTTACCGCCGGTCACTTTATGGCGCTTACACTTATGAAGCGCTTGCAGATGGCAGGTAACAAGCCTATTGCACTTATTGGTGGCGGTACCACAATGATTGGTGACCCATCAGGCAGAACAGATATGCGTAAAATGCTCACAAAAGAAGATATTGACCACAACGCTGAATGCTTTAAGCGTCAGATGGAGCGTTTCATTGAGTTTGGTGAGGGCAAGGCACAGATGGTAAATAATGCCGAGTGGCTCCTTAACCTTAACTACGTTGAGCTTCTTCGTGAGGTTGGTGCATGCTTCTCAGTTAACAAAATGCTCTCAGCAGAGTGCTACAAGCAGCGTATGGAAAAGGGTCTTAGCTTCCTTGAATTTAACTATATGATTATGCAGAGCTATGACTTCTACCACCTTTACAAGGAATATGGCTGTAATATGCAGTTTGGTGGCGATGACCAGTGGAGCAATATGCTTGGCGGTACAGAGCTTATCCGTAAAAAGCTTGGTAAGGATGCTCACGCTATGACCATTACCCTCCTTACAGACTCACAGGGCAAAAAGATGGGTAAAACAGCAGGTAATGCAGTATGGCTTGACGCTAACAAAACATCACCCTACGAGTTTTATCAGTATTGGCGTAACGTTGCCGATGGTGACGTACTTAAATGTATCCGTATGCTCACCTTCCTCCCCCTTGAGCAGATTGATGAAATGGATAAGTGGGAAGGCAGTCAGCTCAACAAGGCTAAAGAGATTCTTGCTTATGAGCTTACAGCACTTGTACACGGTGAGGATGAAGCAAACAAGGCGCAGGAAGCTGCAAAGTCTATCTTCGCAGGTGGCGGCAACTCTGAAAATATGCCTTCAACAGAGCTTAGCGCAGATGATTTCACAGACGAAGGCATCAATATAATTGACGCTATGATTAAGGCAGGTCTTGTATCATCACGTGGTGAAGCTCGTCGTCTTATTGAGCAGGGCGGTGTTAGTGTTGATGACGTTAAAATCACAGTACCTAACTACATCATTCCCCTTGCTGATTTTGACAAAGGCTACGCTATAATCAAAAAAGGTAAAAAGGTATTTCACAAAATTATTAAATAAAGTGAGGTTAACATAATGGGTACACTCAATAAAGTTTATTGCAGAACATTCCAGAAGGTTATGAAGGTTTCAGTTAACTTCCTCCCCTGGACACCCCCAAAGGTTGTTAAGGGCGCAGGTGCTGTTAAAGAGTTGCCTAAGCTTGTAAAGGCTGAGGGTCTTGATAACGTGCTTGTTGTTACTGATAAGGGTCTTATGGGTCTTCACCTTTTAGATGGTCTTTTTGAAGGCCTTGAAAACGAGGGTATTAAGTACTCTGTTTATGATGAGGTACAGCCCAACCCCACAATTTATAACGTTGAGGATGCTCTCAAAATTTACAAAGAGAATAACTGTCAGGGCTTTATTGCATTTGGCGGTGGCTCACCTATGGACTGTGCAAAGGTTACTGCTGCAAGGGTTGTTAAGCCTAACAAAAAACCTTCACAGATGCGCGGTCTGCTTAAAATAATGAAAAAGCTTCCACCCTTCTTCGCAGTACCCACAACTGCAGGTACAGGCTCAGAAACAACAATTGCGGCTGTTATTTCAAACCCCGACACTCATGAAAAGAATGCTATTAACGACCCATCACTTCGTCCTAAATATGCTATTCTTGACCCTGAGCTTACACTCGGTCTTCCTCCTCACATTACATCTACAACAGGTATGGATGCCCTTACACACGCTGTAGAGGCTTATATCGGTGGCAGTAACAATAAGCAGACCTTTGAGGATGCCCGAATTGCTACAAAGCTTATTTTTGATAACATCGAAAAGGTTTATGAAAACGGCAAGGATGTTGAAGCACGTGAGGCTATGCTTGTTGGCTCATTCCACGCAGGTCTTGCTTTCACACGTGCATACGTTGGCTACGTACACGCAATTGCGCATAACCTTGGCGGTATGTACGGTATTCCTCACGGCCTTGCAAATGCTGTTATACTCCCCTACGTGCTTGATTACTTTGGTGAAACAGCATATAAACGCCTTGCAGAATTGGCAGATGTTGCAGGTATTTCAGGCCCTGCACAGGGTGAACGCGAAAAAGCAAAACGCTTTATTGCTAAAATCCGTGAGCTTAACGCTAAAATGAATATCCCCGATGGCTTTGAGCAGATTAAGGATGAAGATATTCCCCTTATTGCAAAACGTGCCCTTAAAGAAGGTAACCCCCTCTACCCTGTTCCCAAGATTATGGACCAGGCAGATTGCGAGGCACTTATTAAATCACTTAAGAAATAAAAAAATTTCGACCTTAAAGGGAGCGTGAATTAGGGATTTATTAGGTTTGAATTTAATATTTCCCGTTAATACTTTATGAAAAATCACCGTAGGCGCCAGCCTTACGGTGATTTTGTCATTTCGTCTAAACGAAAACTATTCAAATTTAAACTGCTTTGCACCTTAAATCAATTAGATTTAGATGCAGAGC
>JAZQRX010000052.1:0-10460 GCA_045629785.1 Acutalibacteraceae bacterium
GTATATAGATACCGCGAGCACACAGAAAAACGTGCTATGCACCAAAATTACATTATACCTTAAATATTTGATGATAAATTTGGATGCAGAACACATTTTCTCCATCCCCGAAGGCGTATGTAGATACGTCGAGTGGGTGGGAAAATGCGTTATGCACCAAACTTGAGTTAAACCTTAACCCCATTCTTTTGAATGGCTATTTAAATGCAGAACGCCGTTTTAGAGAGCGACGCTGTATATAGATACTGCGAGCACACAGAAAAACGTGCTATGCACCAAAATTACATTATACCTTAAACATTTGATGATAAATTTGGATGCAGAACACATTTTCTCCATCCCCGAAGGCGTATGTAGATACGTCGAGTGGGTGGAAAAATGCGTTATGCGCCAAATTTACGTCAAATTGATTTCAAAAGGGCTGGAAGACCTGCTATTACTTTAGGTATCGCCTTGATAATCATAGCTGCAAGACCGCCAACAAGAGGTTTCTTATCATTAAGAACATCAAGAAGCTCTTGTGCCATTTTGGGTGAGAATACACCAAGGCTCATTGAAATGAAGTTTTTAACAGGTGTCTGAAGTGCAATAGCGCAAGCCATACCCTCAGTACCAACAAACTTACGAAGGAGCTTAACTATCTTTTTACCATTTTTACCAACCTCAGAATCCTCAAGGGTATTGGCAATTGTAAGGTTAGGATATGCCACAACTGCTGAGGGAGGTAGCTCTCTGCCAAGAACCTCTTTAAACTGTTCATCGGGTACGTTCATAATATCTGCTGAGTAATATGCAGGTGCAGTTGCTTTATAATCGGGCACAATTGCATCTACTGTTGATTCAACAGTAATCTCAGAAGTAAGCTTGATATCACGGCTTGAAGCACCAACACAAATTGTGAATGCGCCTGTTTCAACGTGCCAGTCGTGAATATTTACGTTGTAATATGCAAATGCACGCTTGCCGAGAGTGAAGGTAACTGTCTGCTCCTCACCTGCTTTAAGGAATACCTTTTTAAATGCTCTGAGCTCTTTTTCAGGGCGGTAAATTGTGCTTTCGTTATCTTTTACGTAAAGCTGTGCAACCTCGGCACCATCAACAGAACCTGTATTTTTAATCTTGAATGATACTGTAAGTTCATCAGTATCTTTAATGCTGTTTGCAGAAACTGTAAGGTCGCTGTATTCGAATGTAGTATATGAAAGACCAAAACCAAAGGGGAACTGAACCGCTTTGTTTGCTGAATCATAATATCTGTAGCCCACAAACACACTTTCACGATATTCAACTGTTGAAACATCACCGGGGAAGTAATTGTAGCTGGGGTTATCAGAAAGTGACAAGGGATACGTTTCGGCAAGCTTACCTGAGGGGTTAACGTCACCAAAGAGAATGTCTGCCGCTGCACCGCCTGAGCTTTCACCACCAAGGTAGCAGTTAAGAATTGCCTGAACCTTATTTGCCCAAGGCATTTCAATAACAGCACCGCCTGAGATTGCAACAATAACGTTGGGGTTAATTCCGCAAACTGCTTCTACAAGCTTTGTATGGAGTGCAGGAATACCGATATGTGTACGGTCAAAGCCTTCTGATTCAAATTCCTCAGTAAGACCGATGAAAAGGATTACCGCATCCTTGCCCCTTGCTGCCTCAACAGCCTGTGCAATAAACTGCTCGTCAGTAACCTTATTCTTTTTATCGGTTGAATAACCGGGAGCATATGTAACCTTAACGCCTTTTTCTGTAATAGCGTCAAAGGCTGTGTCAATCTTGATAGCGTTAACTATTGATGAGCCTGCACCCTGATAACGGGGCTTTTTAGCCATTTCACCAATAACAGCAACCTCTGCAGTTTTGTTAAGGGGAAGAATGTTGTCTTCGTTTTTAAGAAGAACCATACACTGACCTGCAATTTCACGCGCTTTTTTATGGTGTGCTGCAGCGTCATATTCGTATGTGCCTAAAACTTCTTTTGAACGGAGGATAACATCAAGCACGTTATCAACCATTTTATCAAGAAATTCTTCAGGGATTCTGCCATCCTTAACAGCCTCAACAATCTGTCTGTCGCCTTCACCGTTAGATGTAGGCATTTCAAGCTCCTGACCTGCAAGAAGACCTGCAACACGGTCATTCTCTGCGCCCCAGTCAGTAACAATCATACCCTGGAAGCCCCATTCATCACGAAGTACGTCTGTAAGGAGCCATTTATTTTCTGCACAGTAAGTACCGTTAAGTCTGTTGTAGGCACACATAATGGTCCAGGGCTGAGCCTGTTTAACTGTCTTTTCAAAAGAGGTAAGGTATATTTCACGGAATGCACGTTCATCAACAACGCTGTCAACAGTCATACGACGTGTTTCCTGGTTGTTACCTGCAAAGTGCTTAAGTGATGTACCGATTCCCTTTGACTGAACACCATTTACGAATGCAGCTGAAATTTCACCTGCAAGGTAAGGATCCTCTGAGAAATATTCAAAGTTTCTGCCACAAAGGGGTGATCGCTTTATATTTGTGCCGGGTCCAAGAAGAACGCTGACCTGCTCTTTAAGGCACTCTTCACCTAAAAGAACGCCCATTTCATAAATAAGGTCAGGGTCCCATGAGCAAGCTGTTGTTGCCGCTGTAGGGAAACAGATTGCAGGAACACCCTTAAGGCTCATCTGCTGCTCCTTATCCTTTTTTTCATTACGCTTTCTGATACCGTGAGGGCCATCAGTCCACATTACAACAGGGATACCAAGTTTTTCAAGCCCCGGAGTATGCCAATAATCAAGTCCTGAGCAGAAATTCGCCTTTTCTTCAAGGGTCATCTGCTTGATAAGATCGCCGTGTTTCATATGCTACCTCCATAAAAAGGAATTATAATTTTACATCTTATAATAACATACAAAATACACCATTTCAAGAGTTTATTTTTTATTATATTTATTGATTTTGACAAATTGCTATGTTACAATTTTTAGCATAGATGTGTTAAAGGAGGATTTTATGCTTTACAAAAAAAATGGTCAACCAGCCTTGAGTGACCAATTGTTCAAAAACCCTACTTCAGAATATCGTGGCACCCCATTCTGGGCACTTAATAACCTGCTCACTAAAGAGGAGTTGTGCCGTCAAATAGATGTTTTCAAAGAAATGGGCCTTGGTGGGTTCCATATGCACGTGCGTACAGGTCTTAAAAACGAATACCTGAGCGATGAATATATGGACCTTATAAAGGACTGTGTTGATAAGGCAAAAAGTGAAGAGATGCTTGCATGGCTTTATGACGAGGACCGTTGGCCCTCAGGTGCAGCAGGCGGTATTGTTACAAAGGACTATAAATACAGAGCACGTTGTCTTATACTGACAACAGACCTGAACGCAGGTCCCGGTGCAGAGGATTCAAGCTCACGTGCAGAGGCTACCCGTTCAGGCAATGGCGAGGTGCTTGCAGCATACGATGTTAAGCTTGATAAAGACGGCTACCTTGAAAGCTACAAAAAAATAGGCAAGGATGACCCTGCAGAGGGCACAAAATGGTATGCAATTCTTGAAATAGCAAGTCAGAACAGCTGGTATAATGACCAGGCATACGCTGACACACTCAATAGTGAGGCTATCAAGAAATTTATTGAGGTTACTCACGAAAAGTATAAGGCAAAGGTTGGTGACGAGTTTGATAAAACCGTACCTGCAATTTTCACCGACGAGCCTCAGTTCACAAGAAAACAGGTGTTTGAAAACTCATTTGATACAGATGATGTTGCTATGCCTTGGACAGATAAGGTACCCCAGCTTTACAAGGAAAGCTATGGTGCAGATATTTTTGACACATTACCCGAAATTTTCTGGAATCTTAAGGGCAACGCACCCTCAATACACCGATATCGTTACCACGATTTTATTGCAGAGTTATTTGCACAGTCATTTGCTGATACTGTAGGTGGCTGGTGTAGTGAAAACAATATTGCCCTTACAGGACATATGATGGAGGAGCCCACATTACACAGTCAGACCGCAGCCCTTGGTGAGGCTATGCGTTCATACCGTAGTTTTCAGCTGCCCGGCATAGACCTTTTGTGTAACAGCCACGAGTTTACAACTGCAAAGCAGGCACAGTCTGCTACACATCAATACGGCTATGAGGGTGTTCTTTCAGAGCTTTATGGTGTAACAGGCTGGGATTGTGATTTCAGAAAATACAAGCATCAGGGCGACTGGCAGGCAGCTTTAGGTATTACCGTACGAGTACCGCACCTTTCATGGTATGCTATGGCAGGTGAAGCAAAGCGTGACTACCCTGCATCAATATCATATCAATCACCCTGGTACAAGGAATACGGCGTTGTCGAAGATCACTTTGCACGAGTAAATACTGCACTTACAAGGGGTAAGCCCGTTGTTAAGGTTGGTGTTATTCACCCTGTTGAAAGCTTCTGGCTCCATTGGGGACCAAACGATAAATCTGCCCTTTTCCGTGACGGACTTGATGAAAAATTCCTGTCACTTACAAACTGGCTCCTTGAAAGCTCAATTGACTTTGATTTTATCAGTGAATCAACTTTACCCGACCTTTGCAAAGAGCCTGGTGCGCCCCTTAATGTTGGTAAAATGACTTACGACACAATTATTGTGCCGGGTTGCGAAACATTACGCTCATCAACACTTGAAAGACTTGAAAAATTCAAAGAAAATGGCGGCAGACTTGTATTCTTTGGTGCAGCACCCACATTATGCGATGCTGTTGAGTCAGACAGAGGTGCTCAGCTTTATGCCAAGAGTGAAAGCTTTGACTTTACACGCTCTGCAATTGTTTCTGCTATGGAGCAGGATAAATTATTGACCATCAGACGCAGTGACGGTGTGCTGACCGATAACCTTATTTATCAGCTCCGTGAGGATACCGATTGCAGATGGCTGTTTATCTGCCATAATGATGAGCCATATAATATGGATATCGACAACGGCAGAGATATACGTATCACAATTGAGGGTGAATACGGTGTGCTTGTTTATGATACACAGACAGGTGACATTTACCCTGCAGATTTTGAATTTAAAAACGGCAAGACAGTTATTAACGAGCATCTTTACGCTTATGACTCACGCCTTTACAAATTACAAAGTCCTGACAGCGTTGCACCAGAGAAAAAAGAGGTTGCGCCCCGACTTGAAGCAAATGCAATACTCGGTGGTGTTGACTACGAATTAACCGAGGATAACGTACTTCTTCTTGATATTGCAGAATTTAAGCTTGAGGGTGAAAGCGAATTTTCACCTAAAGAAGAAATTTTAAGGCTTGATAACATCTGCCGTGAGCGCCTTGGTATTCGTGAGCGTGGCGGTGCAGTTGTACAGCCCTGGGTTATCGGTGAAAAAGAGCCTATTTCAAAAGTGACTCTCAGATACACCTTTGAAAGTGAAATTGACTATGAGGGCGCACACCTTGCACTCGAAGAGGCTGATAAAGCCGAGGTTACACTCAATGGTGTAAAGGCAGATAACACAATTATTGAAAATTACGTTGATATTTCAATATTTAAAATCAAATTACCTGCAATCAAAAAAGGTACTAACACCCTGATAGTTACCCTGCCATTCGGTGAAAGCGCAAACCTTGAAAATATTTTTGTGCTTGGTAAATTCGGCGTTAAGCTTTGCGGTGCAGAAGCAAGTATAACTGCATTACCAAAGAAAATAGGCTTTGGTGATATTACAAGCCAGGGCTTCCCCTTCTATGGCGGTAACGTTACATACAAGATACCCGTTGAGGTTAAGGGGGACAGCATAAAAATAATTGCATCTGATTACCGCGGTGCTCTTATTGGCGTAAAGCTTGATGATAATGACCTGGGTAAAATTGTTTATCCGCCATATTACATCAAGGCAGCTGCCGACAAGGGTACACATCTGTTAGAGCTTACACTTTACACTCACAGATATAATACATTCGGTCCCATTCACCTTGTAAACGTTAAGGAGTCATGGCATGGACCTGATGCATGGCGCTCATGGAATAATAACTGGAGCTATGAATACGTATTAAGACCTGTGGGAATTATGAAAGCACCGGTTGTTGAATAAAAACATAAGGCACACTCTTTTATGGAGTGTGCCTTGGTTTTTATTCAGTGATATTCACCTTGCGGTGAGTGATATACGCTTTCGCGTGTGATATATTGCTTACGCAATGTGATATATTTTGCTTTGCAAAATGTTTCGGGGCTACGCCGTAATTATAAAGCTGTCGCAAAAAAATTATTTATTGCCATCAAACGGAATAATGTCACAATGTGAAATATACATTTCCTCGGTATCAATTTGTGCTTGCTTCAATATTTCAATTCTTTTTATATGATTGGGTTCATTTATCGCATCTGTTACAGCATTGAATAAGTGTAAATACATTTTCTTATAAAGCCCATTATCCATAAATATTCTCCTATAAAACAAAAAATGCGCAGCCGAAGCTACGCATGAAAAACACATAGCTTCATATTGCTGCGACACAACTTTGACAAACTACAAGAGAAAGCCAAAATAGAAGAATGTGTTTTTACCAAAAATAAAAACAATTCCCCTGTAATTTGTCATATTAAGTTGTGTCGCAAAATTAGTATATCATAGGTTTTAATTAAAATCAATAAGTGAAAATGATAGAATAATGTTGATGGTAGCCCTACCTCCCCGGTTTAAGAGAGGTAGACCACACAACTACTCTTTTATTCTGTTTAAGTGAAGGTAAGGAGTAAGAGAACTACCCACCACCATTCCGCCCGACCTTAAAAAGAAAATTGAGTATATTCACCCGAACATACTCAATTTAAACAACTATTAAATTTAGGAATGGTCCCCCTCCCTTGGGAAAGGGAGGTAAAGCTTCGCATTACTCTTTGTTAGCGAAGCAATATAATATTCGGAAGCGGAGCTTCCCCAATAATTTTGCATTTTGCATTCTGCATTTTGCATTTATAAAATACGTCAAGCGAGCTAAGTCAAGCAATTCGCCAAATATCAGATTTTAGACAATTCAAGTGTGCGCTTATATGCCGCCTTTACCGCATTCATAACATCTGCCCTGAATGCACCTTCCTCAAGGGCTTTTACGCCTTCAATGGTGCTACCTGCAGGGCTGCAGACTGCATCCTTAAGCTTACCGGGATGCTCGCCTGTCTGCATAAGCATTGTGGCAGAGCCTGCAAGAGTCTGTGCGGCATAAAGCATAGCCTTATCACGAGGCAGACCGCATTCAACTGCGCCATCAGCAAGAGCCTCGCAAAACATAAAAGCAAAGGCAGGGCCACAGCCTGAAACACAGCTTGCCGCATCAATTTTATCCTCATCGATTTTGTCAAGGACACCTGCATACTGCATACTGTCAAGGAAGCCCTCAATATCCTCCATTGAAACAAAGTCGTTTGAGGTATAAAGTATCATACCTTCGCCTACGGCTACGGGCATATTAGGCATAATACGTATAACGGGGCAATCCACCTGTGCCATCTGAATGATGCTCTGTGTGGAAACACCTGCCGCCATTGAAACAAGAACAAAATCTGTTGTTCTTTCCTCTAAAACGGGGGCAATTTTTTCAAAGAGTGCTTTAAGCATCTGTGGTTTTACACCCAAAAAGATATAGTCACAGTTAAGCACAATATATTCAGCATCGGCTACGTTAACGTCTGTTTCGTCAGCAAATGCCTTTATTTTTTTGGCATCAACGTCAAAAACAAAAATATTCTCTGCGCCTACTGCCTTAAGTGCGGCACGGGCAAGTGCACCGCCCATATTACCGCAACCCAAAAAACCGATTTTTTTCATACTAAATCAACTCACTCTTAACGAATTTGTCCTGTACCCTTAATAATAAACTTATAGGTTGTAAGCTCCTTAAGACCCATAGGGCCACGTGCGTGAAGCTTTTGTGTTGAAATACCCATTTCACAACCCAAGCCAAACTCACCGCCGTCAGTAAAGCGCGTTGAAGCGTTTACATAAACTGCGGCACTATCAACTGACATACAGAAAAGCTTTGCGTTTGCACGATTTTCGGTGATAATTGCCTCGCTGTGTCCTGTTGAGTGAAGTGAAATATGCTCAATAGCCTCTTCTACACTGTCAACTATCTTAATTGCAAGTATGTAATCGAGGAATTCTGTATCAAAATCATTTTCACCTGCAGGTGTACCGTCTATGATTTCAAGTGCACGCTCATCAAGACGAAGCTCAACGGGCTTAAGACCCATTGCCTCACGGATACCGCAAAGGCGTTCCTTAATAAGTGGCAAAATATGGTCAGAAACACTGTTGTGAACAAGCAAAACCTCACAGGCATTACAAACAGAGGGTCTGCTTGTTTTAGCATTCTCTACTATATCAAGTGCCTTTTCATAGTCAACCTTTTTATCAATATAAATATGGCAGATGCCTGTGCCTGTCTGTATACAAGGCACCTTGGCATTTTCTGTACAAGCCTTTATAAGACCTGCGCCACCACGTGGTATAAGCAAATCAACGTAGCCAACAGCATTCATAAGCTCGTTTGCACTCTGACGGGTAGTATCCTGCACAAGGTTAATAAGTGTTTCGGGGAGACCCACCTTATTAAGACCCTTTCGCATAGCTCTTACAATAGCATCTGCCGAGAGGAAAGCCTCTTTACCGCCACGAAGCACACACACATTACCGCTCTTAAGGGCAAGGGCAGCAGCATCTGAGGTTACGTTTGGTCTGCTTTCATAAATAATGGCAACGACACCCATAGGAACCGCAGTTTTTTCAACCACAATACCGCTGGGGCGTACAACTGTATCAAGGACCTCACCAACAGGGTCGGGAAGCTGTGCTACCTGACGAATACCCTCTGCCATACCAAGAATACGCTCCTCTGAAAGGGCAAGTCTGTCAAGCATAACTTCAGATATTGTGCCTTTGGCGTTATCTAAATCCTTTTGATTTTCAGTTAAAATTTCTGCCTGATTTTCAACAAGGGCATCTGCCATTGCTAAAAGGGCATTGTTTTTTGTTTCGGTATCAAGTGAGCAAAGCACCGCCTTGGCACTTTTTGCCTCACGTAAAATTTCTTGTGTTGTTTTCATTTTATCATCTCTTTGAAATAAATCTTGTGCCTACATTTTTGCCGTCAACAATATCGTAAAGCACAGATGGTGCTGAGCCGTTTGCAATCACAACATCTGTACCGCAGGCAATACACTTTTTTGCTGCAGAAAGCTTTGTTGCCATACCGCCTGTACCAAGACCACTTCGGCTTTTACCACCGAGAGCCTCAATTTCAGGAGTAATTTCTGTAATAGTGTCAATTAACTTTGCACCGGCATCCTTATGAGGGTCTGCGGTGTAAAGGCCGTCAATATCTGACAAAAGAACAAGCATATCAGCACACATACTAACGGCAATAATAGCACCGAGAGTGTCGTTATCACCAACAGAAATTTCGTCAGTATTTACTGTGTCATTCTCATTGATAATGGGAAGAACGTTAAGCTCCAGCAAACGGTTCATTGTATTTTTGATATTGTGATATCTTGTGGGGTCCTCAAGGTCAAGACCTGTTACAAGAATCTGTGCAACTGTGTGGTTGTACTCTGAAAAGAGCTTGTCATAAGCATACATAAGCTCACATTGACCAACCGCTGCAGCCGCCTGCTTTGTGGGCATATCCGAGGGCTTTTCTTTAAGTGAAAGCTTGCCGATGCCCATACCTATAGCACCTGATGAAACAAGAATGATTTCGTGACCTGCATTTTTGAGGTCAGAAAGCACCTTGCAAAGCTCCTCAACGTGCCTTATATTTATACACCCTGTGCTGTGCGCCAAGGTAGATGTTCCAACTTTAACTACAATTTTCATATCATTACTCCGGATTATTAAGCTTGTGTATTATCATCACCGGTTCTGCTCTTAAGCTTTGCGGCTCTTGATACTGCAAGGTCATTCATCATTTCTTCTTTAACCTTACCGTCAACGTTAAAGAATGAAAGTGAAACTGCCTTACCGATTCGTCCGATTGCAGGAGCGAGAGTAAATACCGTCCAGATAGCCTGAAGCATACCGGGGTCGGTCTGAGGAACAACAACTCCGTATGAGTTAATAAGCGGCTCGTAATGAATAGCGGCGATAATCAAACCGCTAAGGATAGTTGAAATATTATTTGTAATGAGAGTAATGTAACCCATTGCGGCACTCATCATGCCCTCGTTACGAATACCCGTCTTCCACTCAACGTAGTCGTAAAGGTCACCCTGAAGAGCCGTACCGCAGTATCTCTGAACACTGTTCATAGCACCTGCGAGAGTAAGGAAGAATACAATTATAATAATATTTATAAGGTTGTTATCGGTGGGCTTATAGCCTACGAAGTACATTATAAGATATACGATACCGCAATAGCCGTATGCGAATACCGAAAGCCTACGAAGACCAAGCTTCTTCGTCATCTTTGTAGCAAAGGGAAG
>JAZQRX010000053.1:0-13166 GCA_045629785.1 Acutalibacteraceae bacterium
CACGACCGCGCCCTGTGGGCGATACAGGGAGTGTGAGTTGGCGCAGTGGTCAAAATTGTGCGAAGTGAACAACGAGCAAACAATTTTGGGTACCACAAGAGGACTTAACATTACTTGCCTATACAACAAGCTTTCAAGCGATAAATAAACTTTTTGGCGGTCTACCTCTCTGGTTTAAGAGAGGGGGACCGCCTTACATTTATTTCATTATAAAAACCAAGTAGCAAACGAGTGAATAATTAACTGTTTTATATTGTGTCCGACGGGCGGTGGAGAGTTCCAACGCGAAGCGTTTTGAATCGTAAGATTCAACGGTAATATACTGAATGTCTATAAAAATGAAATATGAAACATTATATTTATTGTTCGTAAATAAATGATATATCCATTCAGTAAATTCCAATGGAAACTTCGTTTCCACGATACTTCGTATCGGGAACTCTCCACCACCCGACAAGCCTTACTTTTAGACTAAAGTAACCACACGCTTGAAAGTTTAAAAAAACAACCACTTAACAAAAGGTGGTCCCCCTCTCTTAAACCAGAGAGGTAGACCACCAATGAGTTTATTCTATCATATTAACTTATTGATTTTGAATAAAAGCTATGTTATACTAAATCTTGCCAAACAAATACAATAAAATATTTTCACATAATAATAGTATGCGCTAATTAGGTAAAAGCACATGCTCTGTTACGGCATATCTATGTTATGTGAATAACCTTATGTTGTATTTGTTTGGCGACAGTTTGAGCTATGTGTTTTTCATGCGTAGCTTCGGCTGCGCATTTTTTGTTATATAGGAGAAAAATTATGGAAAACGAGCTTTATAAGAAGATGTATCTACACTTATTTAATGCCGTAACAGATGCTATAAATGAGCCAAATCATATAAAAAGAATTGAAATAATGAAGCAGGCTCAAATTGACACAGAGGAAATGTATATTTCCTATTGTGAGATTATTCCTTTTAATAATAAGGAATAATCTAAATATGCACAAAAATCATAATGAAGACTAACATTTAGTGGAACTACCCACCACCACGCCAAAGGCGTAGTCCCCCTCCCTTGGGAAAGGGAGGTAAGGCTTCGCAGAACTTCAGTTTAGCGAAAGTATTATAATATTCGGAAGCGTAGCTTTCCCAATAATTTTGCATTCTGCATTCTGCATTTTGCATTAAAAAAAGACTCCCTGATGGGAGTCTTTTTATTATTAGTATTAGTCTTCGTCGCAGCAACCGCAATCGCAATCACAGTCACAATCGACAAAGTCGATGTCAAGCTCAAGCTTTTCGCCACAGCCGGGGCACTCGATAACTTCTTCATCAAGCATCTCGTCATCAAGAAGAATTTCTTCACCGCAAAGGGGACATTCTACTTCGTAAAGCTCGTCATCATCACAACAGCAGCAATCGCAGTCATCGTCGAACATATCTTCATCATCAAAGATGTATTCTTCAAGCTCGTCAAGGTCCTCGTCGATAGCGTCAACAAGGTCTTCAACTGCGCTAAGGTCCTCATCAATATCAGTTACTGTGAGAGCCATATCTTCGAGAATGTCAAACATTGCTTCAAAGATTTTTACTTCTTTTGTGTTTTTATCAAGGTCAAGACCCTCTGCAAGGCCTTTGAGATATGCAACTTTTTCTGTAAGTGTCATGGTATGTGACCTCCTGAAAAATATTTTTAGTTTAATTATGCTCTTGAAAGGTATTCGCCTGTTCTTGTGTCGATGTTGATTTCTTCACCTTCATCAATGAAAAGGGGAACCTTAATTTCTGCACCGGTCTCAAGAGTAGCGGGTTTTGTAGCATTAGTAGCTGTGTTACCTGCAAAGCCGGGGTCAGTCTTTGTAACCTTAAGTGTTACGAATGTTGGGGGTTCAACACCAAAAACGTTACCCTTGTATGAAAGGATCTTACAAGTCATATTCTCTTTAACAAACTTGAAGTTATCGCTGAGGTTTGAAGCATCAACGGGAATCATATCATATGTTTCAGAGTCCATGAAGTAGTAAAGACCGCCATCCTCGTATGAGAATTCCATATCTTTTCTCTCAATGAAAGCTGTGGGATATTTGTCTGTGGGGCTGAATGTTTTTTCAACAACGCTGCCGTTGATTACGTCTCTGATTTTTGTACGTACAAAAGCTGCGCCCTTACCGGGTTTAACGTGCTGGAACTCAATGATTGAGTAAACCTTGCCGTCCATTTCAAATGTAACGCCGTTTTTAAAATCGCCTGCTGTTACCATAAATAAAATCCTCCATATATGAATTCATAACTTAACATAGTAATTTTATACTAAATCAGTATTATTTTCAAGTGTTTTTTACATTTTGCTTGTCAAATGCCTTTAAAATACTCAGTTTTCTTCAGTTTTATCAACGCTGAGGTCAATTCCAAGCTCTTCAAGCTGTAAAGCATCTACCCTTGAGGGACATTCTGTCATAGGCTCACTTGCATTCTGTACCTTGGGGAATGCAATAACGTCACGAAGTGAATCAACTCTGAGAAGCTGCATAATAAGTCTGTCAAGGCCGATACCCATACCGCCGTGAGGGGGTGGACCAAATTTGAATGCATCAAGAAGATAGCCGAATTTCTGCTGTGCCTCTTCATCTGAAAGACCAAGCAGCTTAAAGATTCTGTCCTGAAGGTCAGAGTCAGTAATACGGATTGAGCCTGAAGAAAGCTCAACACCATTAAGCACAAGGTCATAAGCCTCTGCACGTACAGATGCCTTATCTGTTTCAAGGTAGGGAAGGCACTCAGGGAGGGGTGATGTGAAGGGATGGTGCATAGCAACAAACTGCTGTGTATCTTCATCCCAATCAAAGAATGGGAATTCAACAATCCAAAGAAGGTTAAAGCCGTCACCGATAATGTCAAGCTTCTTTGCAGCCTCATTACGGATTGAACCGAGTGTTGAAAGAACTGAGCTGTTCTTTGTATCTGCAATAATAAATACAACGTCGCCCTTTTCTGCACCTGCTCTTTCAAGGATAGCGTTCATTTCATCCTCTGTCATAAACTTTACAAAGCTTGATGCAATACCGTCATCAGTAAGTCTTATCCATGCAAGACCCTTTGCACCTATACCACGTGCAAATTCTGTTAACTTGTCAACCTCTTTACGTGTGTAGGTGTTAACAGCACCCTTTGCGGTGATACCGCGTACTGAGCCGCCGCCTGAAACTGCGCCTGAGAATACGCCAAAGCCACAGTCCTTAACAATATCGGTAAGGTCAAAAATTTCCATACCAAAGCGTGTATCGGGCTTGTCTGAGCCGTAGCGCTCCATAGCCTCTTTATAAGTAAGGCGGGGAAGGGGAAGAGGAATTTCAACACCGAGAGCCTCTTTGAAAACTCTTGCGATGTAGCCCTCACCGATTGAAAGCACGTCCTCCATAGTTACAAAAGACATTTCAAGGTCAATCTGTGTAAATTCGGGCTGTCTGTCTGCACGTAAGTCCTCATCACGGAAGCAACGTGCAATCTGCATATAGCGGTCAAAGCCTGCTACCATTGAAAGCTGTTTATGAAGCTGGGGTGACTGGGGCAGAGCATAAAAGCTGCCCTGGTGAATACGGCTGGGTACAAGGAAGTCACGTGCACCCTCGGGTGTTGATTTAATGAGCATAGGTGTTTCAATCTCAATAAAGCCGTTTTCATCAAAATAGTCACGTGTGATTTTTGTAACCTTGTGACGGAAAAGAATATTCTGCTGAAGGTCAGGTCTGCGAAGGTCAAGGTAACGGTATTTAAGCCTTGTAAGCTCTGCAGTCTGACAATTTTCAACAATATCAAAGGGTGGAGTTTCACTCTTTGAAAGCACTCTTAAATCCTTAACGTCGATTTCAATGTCACCTGTGGGGATTTCACTGTTCTTTGAAGAACGCTCACGTACAATACCCTTTGCCATAAGTACAAACTCGCTACGTACTGCAAAGGCCTTGTCAAAAATTTCTTTTTCTGTAGTTTCGTCAAATGCAAGCTGAACAATACCTGTTCTGTCACGCAAATCAACGAAAATAAGGGCGCCAAGGTCACGCTGTTTTGCAACCCAACCGCATACGGTTACTTCTTCACCGATATTTTCGGCACGAAGCTCACCGCAATAAACGGTTCTTTTAAGTCCGTTCATATTATCCATATCTGTCAATCCTTTCAAAAGGGAAATTACAATTATTTAATATTAACCTTATTTTTAATAAGTGATGTTATGGGAATATTAAGCAGGAGTGCACCTGCAAGGCTTAAAATAACTCCTGTAAGATTCTGTTTAAAAATAACCTGGTCACCAAGTGTGTGAATGGTGTTTGCAAAATCAGTTGTAACCATAACCTTTGTTTCGGTAAGCACCACGCCCATAGGTAAAAAATCACCGATGGCGTTTGAAAGTGTATAAATTGCCCAGATGCCTACAAATGAAATAACAACTGCACCAAAGTTGCCTAATTTTGAAATAGGTGAAACGTTTGAAAGTGTAATACCAAGGTAAATACATTGTACTGTAAGCAAAATTAAAACTGCAAAAATTGTAGTAAATATTGCAACAATAACAAATACTACTGAAAATGAGGGTGCACCAAAGAGTGAAAGCAGGTCTGCGGCAGCCTCAATCTCTTTACCAAAGCGCTGATCTACCTGATAAACAAGTAAAAACATTGAGCCAATCATAAGTGAAAATACTGAGAAAATCCAGATTAAGCCCGAAACTGTTTTTGACCATACTAAATCACGTGTTTTTGCAGGTAAGGTAAGTGTTAAATAGCCTGCCCTGCCAAAAACTGTTTTTGAAAAAAGCATTGAAACGGCAATTACCATAACAAAGCTTGCAAAAACAAGTACAAAAAATACACCCATACCTGCTACTGCACTAAGAATATTATTCTTTGTAAAGGTTGCAAAAATTTCACCAACTGTGCAGATAATGCCGATGCACAAAAGTATGATAGATACTGAGTGCCATTGTGCCTTAAGATCGTTTTTAAGAAGCTTACCAAACATTACTGAAAACCTCCTTAAACACATCTTCAATGTGCTTGCCGTCTTTTGTAATTTCGGCAACGCTGTCATTGAGCAGCACCTTACCGCCGCCAATAAATAAAGCGTGGGTGAAAACTGACTCAAGGTCATTTATAAGGTGGGTTGAAATAAGCAGAGTTGATTTCTGTGCATAGTTTTGCATAATAAAATCAAGTATTGATGATCTTGTTGCAGGGTCAACACCGCCCATAGGCTCGTCAAGAATATAAAGATCTGCCTCACGTGACATAACAAGTGAAAGAAGAAGCTTTTCCTGCATACCCTTTGACATTGTTTTTGACTTCTGCTTAAGGTTAAGACCAAAGCGGTTTAACATATCAAGAGCCTTTTCTTTGTCAAAATCAGCATAAAAATCAGCAAAGTAGTTTACCGCGTCAATGTTACGCATCCAGTCATGCACAAAGGTCTGCTCGGGCAGATAAGCTGTAATAGCCTTTGTTTTTTCGCCAGGGATATTGCCGTCAACAAGCACAGAGCCCTTGTAATCGTGAATAAGGCCTGTAAGTATTTTCATAAGTGTAGTCTTACCACATCCGTTAGGGCCAAAAAGACCGATAACCTCACCCTTGGGTAAGGTGAATGTAATGTCATTTAGCACGGTGTGTGAGCCGTAAGACTTTGTAAGTCCATCAACGGTTATAATAGACATTTAACATCCTCCGTTCAACTGAATGAATTTAAACGAAAATTCACTAATTATATATTTTACACTTTATTTTAAATATAGTCAACTAAATAAGCGTAAATAAGGGCATAAAAAAACCGCTCCCCTGAAAAGGAGAGCGATAAATTTTAAAATTAACCGAACAAGCCACCGTAGAAGCTTGCAAATGTGTCAAGAACCGCGCTGACGTCATATTCAACAAGTGAGCCCTCGATTGAATCAAGAACCATTGATAAATCAAGACCCTCAAAAAGATTGAATATAATACCGAGAATTGAATCCATCTATTTTCGCCTCCTTAATTACTCCTTATGTGTAATAAAAATATCATAAATTAAAATATTTGTCAATGTTTTATTTTTCCAATGCCTCACGGTTTGCAAGTACCTGATTATGAATGTCCTCTTTTGTTTTGCCTGTAAGCTTGTAGAAGAAGAAGGGCACACCTGCAAGGAACATCATAATGCCGTGGATTATGGTATAGAAGAAGAGCATCATAATCTTGGTGTCAAGGCTCTGTGTAGGCTCGGGCACAGCATCTGTGGGCTGAATATAGCCGATAATTGACCCGTCACCATAAAGAATCTTTGGTGAAAGTGCAGATGCAATAGTACCGCTTATCATTGTGCCGATACCAATAACAAAGGGGAGTGCGGCGTCAAGACGCTTGCCCTTTGTCTGAAGCTCGATTGATTCAAGCACGTCTGCCTGGAACATTGATGGCAGAAGGTTTGATGCACCAAACTGCAGACCGATAAGGAAAAGGAATACAATAAATACAATCTGTAACACGCTTGATTCTGTTTTGAAGTACATATAACCAACTGCAAAGGCGGCAGAGTTTGCAATTATTGAATAAATACCTGATGCTATGTAAAGCACCTTTGCGTTGAATTTCTTTAAAAGGAAGTTGATAACAAGCATACCAACTGCAGTACCGATACCTGTAGGTAAGCCAAATAAAAGGAATTTACTTGTGGAGCCAAGGAGTGCTGCTGCAAGGAAAACACCCATATATGTAGCAATCTGACGGAAGTTTTTGAGAGTTTCACTTATGATAACTGTCCATGCATATTTGTTTTTGATAACGTCAACAAAGCCAACAAGGGGGTTCTTCTTTTCCTGGGTGTATTCAATACGCTCCTTAACAAAGCGCATACCCATAAGTGTAATAAATGTACCTACTACGCAGATAAGTGCTGTTGAAAGAACAAAAAGCATAGCCTTATCTTTAACAAAAATACCTATAACAAGTGTAACCACAAGGGGAGCAGAGTTACCAATCGCACTTGAAATACTGCGGAATGAAATAACCTTGTCACGCTCCTTATTATCAGGTGACATAACGTATGAAACAAGGTTTATTGCATTACCAAAGCTGCAGCATGCACCGTGTAACAGACCAATTGTGATAAGGTAAACCATTAAAAGTGCGCCTGTAAGACCCTTTGGTGTAACAAACATAAGCAGTGTTACAATACCCATGGGAATGGCAACTGCATTGATAATGGGAACAAATTTGCCCTTTTTAGTAATTTTATGGTTGTCAATAACCATAGCGTAGAAAAAGCTGAGTAAAAATCCTGCAACGCTTAAAAAGGAATTGTAAAATGATGTCTGATCCTCTGTAAGACGAAGCACGTTAACAAGGTAATCCTGCCTGTATGAGCCAACAATACCTGTCATCATTGTGTAAAAGAAAATTGCAGCAAGGTAGAAAATAAATTCGTTTGTTGCAACGTAGCCGTTGCCGTTTTTCTTAATGGCTTTGCTCAAAAAATCACGTCCTTAATATAATTAGGTCTGTAACTGTAAAAAAAATGGTATCATATTTGGTGAAGCAAGTCAACAATTAAAAAAGTCTGTTAAATTCTTCCTCAGTAATTTCAATTACCTTGCCGTGCTTAAAGCCGTAGGGGAATGAAAATCCCTCTGTCATACGGGTAAAGTTACTGTCACCCGGGGCATTACTTACAAAGGGCACATAGCCCATTTTTTCTTTTTCGCAGCCAAAAAAGTCAAGCATAAGGCACCATCTGCCGTCAGGCAGGGTATAGGTTGTGGGTCCTTCATAGGAGCCGGGGTTCTGAATTTCTTTATCCATATATTCCTCAAAAGCACTATCGTGGGCATACGGACCATATAAATTATCGGCTGTTGCGTGCATATTCATAGGCGGATTTGAAGAGTTTTTGTAAAACAGGTGATATGTATCACCTATTTTTGTAATGTGTGAGTCAAGAATTTCGTTTTCTTTAGTAAAAAACAGCTTTGGCTCTGAAAAGCTTTCAAAATCCTTTGTAACAGAGCAATAAATTGACATGTGAGTATAGTTATCCTCTTTAATGGTGCTGCCCCAATGAATAAGGTATTCCTCTTTTTTTTCATCAAAGAAAACCTCAGGCGCCCACATACAACCAAAATCATCTCTGCCAAAATAATGTAATTTTTGCTCAGAAAAATTCACAAGGTCAGGGGTTTTCCAGATACAAAGTGATTTACTGCCGTGACTGTTTATATTTTTCCAGTCAAGGTTAAGGTTTTCATCATAACGGTTTGCAACACAAAGGTCAGTTGTTATAATAGCAAAACCGCCTGTGTGAAGTCTTACAATTTCAATATCACGGCATCCCTTTTCACCAAGGGTGCTCATAAGCACAGGGTTACCGTTATTCACCTTTTCCCAATTAAAGCCGTCACGACTTTTGCCGAAATAAACAGCCTCACCATCAGGTGTGATTTTTTCTTTAAAATGAGCAAATAAATATGGCATAATAAATCTCCTTAAGGATTTGTTTTTAAATTATAACATATATCAGACTGAAAATATATTTAAAAAAGAAAACTTTGACTAATATTTCAGAATATAATATAATCTTGTTATAAAAGTAAAGGAATGATAGTGTGAATATAGTTTTAATAGGTATGCCCGGATGCGGTAAAAGCACCATAGGTGTACTCCTTGCAAAATCAATGCTTTGTGATTTTATAGATACAGACCTTATTATACAGAATATATATCACAAAAGCCTTTGTCAGATTATTGCGGATGACGGGCTTGCAGGCTTTAAGCAAAAGGAAGATGAAATTCTGAAGGGTGTAAAATGTGACAATAGCGTTATTGCTACCGGTGGAAGTGCAGTTTACTGCGAAAATGGAATGAAAAGCTTAAAGGAAAACGGTAAGGTAATTTACCTTAAGCTTACACCCGATGTAATAAAAAAACGTATAAATAACATTACTACACGCGGTATTGCTATGGAGGATGGCTGCACTATTGATGATTTGTACCTTGAACGTGCACCACTTTATGAAAAGTATGCAGATTATACCCTTGAGTGTGAGGGCTTGACCGCAGAAGAGTGTGTAACTAAAATAACTGCACTATAAAAAGTATGGTTAAACAGTAAAAAACTACCTGAAAAAGAGTTTTTAATTCTTCTTCAGGTAGTTGTTTTTTATTTTCGAGTGTAACAAGGCCATTGTGGAGGGTAGTTCTGTCAGTTGATATTCTTCTGTTTGTAAGAACAATTGAAGTGAATTTTTGCGATATATTTGCCTCGCAAATGCGATATAATCGACGTTGTCGGTTACGATATATTGTCGTTTCACTCCAATGCGATATGATATAAATCCTTTCTTGCCCGTTAGGGCATATCGTACCGCAGGTATATCGAATACGTTAGTATATATCGAAAATCCGTAAGGATTTATATCGTTGCCTTATGTGAATAAGGCACTATTCGCATCTTTCACCACAGGAATGGCAAAAAACGGCGTATGAGCTTATTTCTGTACCACAATGTGGGCATAATTTTGTATCACTATGGGTAGCTTGCTGTGTGCCTTGTTGAGGTTGAACAGGTTGTGAATTATAATCCTGCTGTGTTGAGTAAGCTTGCTGATAATAATCAGCTTGCTGGTATTGACCATAGCCGTTATTCTGCTGTGGGTAGCCCTGCGAATAAGCGGTATTTTGTTGGGGATAGCCTTGTGAATAATAGCCCTGCTGTTGTGCTGCTTGTTGGGGGTAACCCTGCTGATAATAGCCCTGTTGGGGATATCCCTGCTGAGGGTAGCCTTGTTGTGCATACCCTTGCTGGGCATTGTTTTGTTGGCAAAAATTCTGCAGATAACCTACAACCTTATTAAGGTTTTCTTTATTTTTACCCCAGTCAATAATCTGTGTGGGCATTGTGCATTCAGATGCAATATCTACACGTAATGCACCACTGTTATCAGGGGTGATGGTAATCATTATTTCTTCACCCCAAGAGGTAAAGCTTACGCTGTTTGTAAATTTGAAGCATACGCCATTGTTATATGATGGTAACTCTGATTTTATTGCAAAGCCGGTGTAGTTCTGAAAATGAAAATTCCTTAAAACACCTGCAACGTAGTTAATGTCAGAATTAATAAAAATTGTACGGTTAGAATTTGCAGCCATAAAAACCCCTCGTAAATCTTATATAAATTAATTATACCATACAGATACGTATAAAACAATATAATAAGAATATATAAAGGCAGAAATTGTATGGGCTATGAGCTATAAATTTTAAAAAGGGGAGTATAAAAATGGCTTTATCTGCGGTTAAGCTTATCTGATAAATCTGCATATAACGGTGTTGCCATACCAAACCCACCGGCTACAGTTAATATCTGCCCTGTAGTATAGGCAGAGTCATCACTTGCAAAATATACTGTAGCCTTAGCAATTTCGTCAGGCTCACCCATTCTTCTTAATGGAATATGGCGAAGAAATACATTCTTGAAGTTATCCGACAGATTTTTCTCTACAGCCTCTGTTGCGGTCATTCCCGGCAAAACTGCATTACAACGGATATTGTTTTTTGCTTCGTGAACAGCAATGAGCTTTGTGAGGTAATTGATTGCCGCCTTGCTTGTGCCGTATGCCACCTGTGAAATATCGGGTACAATGCCACCAACAGACGAAATATTTATAATACTTCCTCCGCCTTGCTTTGCCATGTATTTAACGGCTTGTTTGCTTCCGGCAAAAACACTTCTGAGGTTAATGTTAACGGTATCAAGAAAAACCTCGGTATCAGTATTTGAAAAATCAAGGTCCTGTCCGGGCTTGGATGTACCGAAATTGTTTACAAGAACGTCAATGCGACCTGAAGCTTTTATTACGTCCTCTACCATAGTAATAAAGGATTCAGGTTTACTTGCATCGTTATAAACGTATTTTACGTCATACCCCTGTAGGATAAGCTTGTCTGCTTCTTCCTTAGCAAGCTCAAGGTTTCTTGCTGCCATATAAACTGTGGCACCTTCTTTAGCACATTCTTTAACACAGGCTAAGCCTATGCCTCTGGTGGATGCTGTAATCAAAACAACCTTATCCTTTAATTTCATACTTTTAAATCCTTTCTTTTTGTATAAATTTTTGGCAGAGATAATACGATAATTACCCCGATGATGATACATATTATTTCAACACCGGCAAGTAATCTGATTGAGGATATAGCCGCAGTAACTCCACTTGCACCTGCATTGATAAGTCTTGCTGCTCTGTTAGTAAATAACGGCACAAACACCGCAACACCAAAGGGAGCCGCAAGGTCACGAAAAAGTCCGTATGTTCCCGTACCTGCTCCCGAAGAATCGGCAGAAACGCCTGATAGCACAACCTTCATAAAAATTGTTCCGTTTCCACCAAGACCGAAGCCGAGTATACCTAATGAGGCGGCAAGTAAAAATACAGATGTGTTTGCCGAAAATAAAAGCATAACGGCACACCCTATACCCGTAAGTGTAAGTGACCCTGCAAGCACCCGCTTAGGCTCAAAGCGGTCTGCAAGCGGACCGATAATTACAGCTCCCAAGGACATTCCTATATACATAATTGAAATTGCATATCCCGATATGATAGAGTTCTGCGGTTGAGTATAGTTAACAAAAACTATTATATTAGTCATATTTGCCTGCATAAGTCCCTGAGTCAGAAAAAGTGCAAGCACAGATAGAATGAAAGGCTTTCTTTTCATAAAAGCCCCTTGAAGAATGGGATTTGACGCCCTTTTTTCTGATATATACAGTCCTGCACCTGATATAAGAGCCGCAATAAGAACGCCCTGAAACATTTTGGATTGCCAACCGAAGTTTTGTCCGAATGAGGGAACACACAGAAGCAGACTGAAGAAAATCAATATAAATATTGCACCCGTAACGTCGAAGCTCCTGACCTCATTTCGTACAGATCCCTTTTTATTACCGGTAACAAGGCAAAGAAAAAATGTGATTACGGAAAGCACAACACACACCCATATCATACTGCGCCATCCGTATTGCTTTATAATCAAGCCCCCTATAGTAGGACCAAAAATTACCGAAATGCTTGAAATGAACATATAAACAGAAAAGCCTCTTGCAATTTTATTAGGGGGAAATTCGGTAAGAATATATGATATTACAACCGGTGCAATGGCTGCTATTCCGATACCCACAATAAAACGGGCTATAAGCATAAAAATCAGGGTGGGTGCTATTGCCGTCAGAATACTTCCTATTATGAAAACTACTATACCTATCAATAAGGTTATTCTTCTGCCTATCAGGTCGCCTAATTTACCCAATACAGGGGCAAATGCAGCGGTTGACATTGCCATAGCAAGTGCAGTCCACGTTGTGTTATTGTATGGTAGCTTCAATTCCTCTATAAAGGCAGGGCTGAATAATGATGTAAATCCGCCAACCAACCCTACAAGAAAAGCCGCAAGGGCATAAGGTGTAAAGCCTTTTATATATGGCTTTTTTAAAATATTATTCATAGCTTTCACTTCCTATCTTTTAATAGTGTTACCATTTTGCGGTTAGTTTATCAAATGATAAACATAGCTATGAAATAATATTTATAATGTAAATGTCTGTGTATGTAGGTATCGTTGAGGGGGTTCAAGTCCCGAGAATTTTATTTTTACATAAAAATAAAAGGAACCACCATTGGTGATTCCTTTATGTTGGTGCAGAGAATGGGACTTGATGGGCTCTGCCCATCGTTTGCTATGCAAACCCCGAATGTGAACTTGCATTCAATAGTACCTGATGGTAACAAGACCTGGGTGATAAGCTACAAACCCAGTAGAATCAAGGGTTTTGCTTTTCAATTTCTGCTTTCATTCTATTTTTTTATATATCGTTGGTTTCTGCTATTAGGTTTGTCGGGTTGAGTCATAATAACAAAACCGTCACTGATTGCAGGATTAAGATAATTTTTTCTCAACGCTTCTTTTGATTTCAATCCTAAAAGAGATAAAATTTCATTCGCTGTATATGGTGTGTCAAATTCCATTACATTAAGGAGCTTTGTAACATATTCGGAAATGTTGCTTCCCGGTGAAGTAATAGCACTGCCAACTTCATCAAGAATTGCATTTATCTGTTCTAATATGAATTCAATAAATGCTGTACTTGTTCCGTCT
>JAZQRX010000054.1:0-39719 GCA_045629785.1 Acutalibacteraceae bacterium
CTCTATGCTCGCTAACCTTCTCAAGTACGATACAGCTCAGGGTGGTTACTGCGGCACAATCGGCGAAAACCTCCACACAGTTGCTGCTGATGACGAAGCAGGCACAATCACAGTTGACGGCAAGACACTCAAGATCTATGCTGAAAAGGACGCTGTAAACTGCCCTTGGGGTGAACTCGGCGTTGACGTAGTTCTCGAGTGCACAGGCTTCTACTGCTCCAAGGATAAGTCCATGGCTCACATCGAAGCAGGCGCAAAGAAGGTAGTTATCTCTGCTCCCGCAGGTAAGGACCTCAAGACAATCGTATACAGCGTTAACGAAAACACACTTACAACAGATGACAAGATCATCTCTGCTGCATCCTGCACAACAAACTGCCTCGCTCCCATGGCTAAGGCTCTTAACGACCTCGCAGCTATCCAGAGCGGTATCATGGCTACTATCCACGCTTACACAGGCGATCAGATGATCCTCGACGGTCCTCACAGAAAGGGCGACCTCAGAAGAGCACGTGCTGGCGCTGTTAACATCGTTCCCAACTCCACAGGTGCTGCTAAGGCTATCGGTCTTGTTATCCCCGAGCTCAACGGCAAGCTCATCGGTGCTGCACAGAGAGTTCCCGTTCCCTCAGGTTCCACAACTCTTCTCTTCGCAGTTGTTAAGGGTAACGTAACAAAAGAGCAGATCAACGCTGCTATGAAGGCTGCTGCAAGCGAGAGCTTCGGCTACAACGAGGACGAGATCGTTTCTTCCGATATCATCGGTATGAGATACGGCTCACTCTTCGATGCTACTCAGACAATGGCAACATACATGCCTGAGACAGATACAACTCAGGTTCAGGTTGTTTCCTGGTACGACAACGAGAATTCTTACACATCTCAGATGGTTAGAACAATCAAGTACTTCGCAGAACTTGCTTAATTTTAACTAACTTATTAAAGAGGTAATTCGGTAAAACGAATTACCTCTTATTTTTTGTCTGTTGCAAACCTTTTACAGATTATGCTATAATTTTTACACGTATTGCGAGGTGTGATTTATGCTTAACAGTAAAATTCAGTTTGTTAATAACAAGCCTTTAATTAATGTTGATGGTACGCTTTACCCACCACTTGCATATACCACTTATTTTGAGGAATGCGGTCAATGGCAGGATTTTATTGATGCAGGCTACAAAATATTTTTTGTAAACGTTTCATTTACGGACTTGCCCATTAACAATATATCGGACTTTTCACCATTCAGGACAGGTGTTTTTGAAAGCGAAACACCTGATTATAATGAGTTTGACGGAATTGTGCAAAAGATTGTTTCTTTGTGCCCCGACGCCCTTATTTTACCCAGAATACATATTTCAATGCCACGAAAATGGCTCGATAAAAACCCATACGAAACGGTAACCACACAAGGTAAAAACAGGGAGTCAATTTATTCTGACATTTTCAGACGCGATGGTGCAGAATATCTAAAGACACTTGTTGCACATATCCGTAAACAGGATTACGCCCATAGAATTGCAGGCTATCAGCTTTGCGGTGGTACAACACAGGAATGGTTTCACCAAGACCTTTACGGCTCATACTCTGAAATGGGTATTAAAAAATTCTGTAGTTGGGCTTTAGAAAAATACAACATCAAAGATATTAAAATCCCCGAAAGAGAAGACTTTAACAGCGGCATTGTAAGTGATGAAATAACAAAGTACTACGAATTCTCAAATGAGGAAACCACAAAAACAATTGAGCATTTTGCAAAAATACTCAAGGAATGTGTGAATAATAGTCAGATTGTTGGTGTTTTTTATGGCTACAATGCATTTGTACGTGACCCGCTTTGGGGTACACACGGTCTGAGTTATATAACTAACTCACACTATATTGACTTTTTCTCCTCCCCTTGTGCTTATGATGATAACAGAAATTTGGGGCTTGATTGGGGCGATATGCTACCTGTTGACTCTTTAAAGCTACATAACAAGCTTTGTTTTATTGAGTGTGACATAAGAACACATCTTACAACAAGAATGCAAAATTCACGTCCCGGCAGATACCCTGACAATATTTTAAAACTGATTGATGATAACGGCAAAAAAACTGTATGGAGTGGCCCTGATACACTTGCGCTTTCAATATCTGCTCTACGCAAAGCATTTGCACATCAGTTAACCAAGGCCTCGGGTATATGGTGGTTTGATATGTGGGGGGGCTGGTATCACGACCCCGAAATTATGTCAGAGTTAAACAAAATGCGAGAAATTACCGAAAGTTCAAAAAACAAGCTCATAACAGGATGCCCTACCGCTGAAGTAGTTCTTTTCATTGATGAAAAAGCCTATTGGAATGTGCCTCGCAACGGCAGACTTTCAGAGAGCGTAACGCAGCTACGTGTGGCTATGGGCAATACAGGGATACCCTTTGATATTTTTATGGTTGAGGATGCACCAAGAGTATTAAAAAATTATAAATGTGCAATATTCACCGCACCCGTACCTACAAAAAACAGCATAACCGCCATGACCTTGTGTGACCAAATGACCATGCCATATATAGCTGCAACAGAAGATAAGTTGTTTTACGAAACATCGGAATTACGCAATTTACTTATTTCAAATGGTGTACATTGTTACAATGATGATAACAATGTTATTTATTGTGACAAGGGCTTTTTGGGTATACACACAACAAAAGATGGTAACGTTAAAATAACATTACCACAAAAAGCAAAAATCCGACCTCTGCTGAATGCAGAAGCGGAAGAAGCAGAAACAGATAAAATAGAGTTTTACGCTACAAAGCACAACACATATTTATTTGAAATATTAAGATGAAAACCGAGATTCACTTTTTGTGAATCTCGGTTTTTATACATTGATTTCATAAACCTTATATTCAATTTCAAGGTATGGGTCTGTTAGTACAAGTGCATCATCAAGAATGGAATTCAAATAATCAACAGACATTATAGCATCCACTTCACCATCTTCGAGCAAGGCAAAGCCCTCGTCATATTCACCTTTTATAAATTCAGGTGAATAACCTATACTGTTACATACAGCAGTTATAATATCAAACTCAAGACCGACAGCATCACCATTTTCATCAACAATTGCAAACTCACTTATGCCATCAGTAAAAAAGATGCTCACAGACTCACCTTGCACAAAATCGCTTTTATAAGTCCCTTCACCCTTATGGGCGTCACATATTTTTTCAATAGTACCGTCACTCATCAAAGCTTTTATACCTGAATTAAAAGCATCATACAAATCCGTTGACTCTGCACTAAAGCAAAGACTATACTGACTTTTATATTCGCAGGTTTCTTTTTCTTTCAAAGAAAAATTATTAAGTGTATCCGTCTCAAACTCACTACACACTAAATAATCAAACTTACCATTTTCGACCGAAACAGCACAATCAGTAAGTGTTTCAAGCTCGGTAAGCTCGTACTTGTTTTTATTACAGTATTCTGTTGCAGCAAGGGTTGCTGTAGTATTTAAAACCACAGCCACCACAGGTGTTTTTGTAATATCTGCAGAGGGTTCTTCAGTGACACAACCGCTACTGCAAAACAAAACACACAAGCACACAATCAAAGAACAAATTCTTTTACTCATACTTAACAAATAAGCCGACCTTCATAATGAAAATCGGCTTATTTCCCCTTTTGTGTAATTATTTTGTACCGAAGATTCTGTCACCGGCATCACCAAGACCGGGCACAATGTAACCATGGTCATTAAGCTTTTCATCTAATGATGCAACAAAAATATCAACATCAGGATGTGCCTCTTTAAGTGCGTTAAGACCTTCGGGAGCGGCAATAATACCTAAAAACTTGATATGCTTTGGGCCACGCTTTTTAATCTGAGAAATAGCATCAATCGCGGAGCCACCGGTTGCAAGCATTGGGTCAACAACAAAAACCTCACGCTCTTCAATATCGGCAGGTAACTTACAATAATATTCAACAGGCATAAGTGTATCGGGGTCACGATAAAGACCGATATGACCTACCCTTGCAGAAGGAACAAGCGCCAACATACCGTCAACCATACCAAGACCTGCACGAAGAATAGGCACAACCGCAAGCTTTTTACCTGCAAGTGTCTTTGCCTTTGTCACACAGATAGGTGTCTGAACCTCAATATCCTCAAGGGGTAAATCCCTTGTTGCCTCGTAGCAGATAAGTGTGGCAATTTCAGAAATAAGTGTTCTGAATTCTTTTGAGCCTGTTTCAACATCACGCAAAATTGAAAGCTTATGTTGAATAAGCGGATGATCCATTACTAATATTTTACCCATATAAAACATCCCTTTCGGTTTATTGATTTGATTATAAATCTGTTTTTACATATTGTCAACAGATTTCAATATTGAAACAGCTTCAACTATATCTGCCCCAAAATCATCTGTATGTGCCTCAATCGAGCAGGTTTCACAACCTGCCTCCTTCAACGCATCTAAAAACGCTTTATAAATAGTCTTTATTTCATCACTATCCTCTGCCGAAGGATAAACACGTTTATCGGGCTCAGCAATATGTGAATGACGTACAAGACCATTAAAGGATTTTATGCCATCGATACTGTCGTTATTGCCGTAAACATGGTATAAATCTGCAAGACCAAAAACGTTATCTGCTCCGCTTAAACGAGCAATTTCTATGCCATCTGCAACCATATGTATCATAGAGGATTCACAAAAGCGCAACGGCTCAAGTACAATTACAGAGCCTGCATTTTTTGCTTTTGGTGCAACATACTCACTTAAGAAAAATGCCAATTGTTCTTTAGCTTTTTCTAAAGAATACCCCTCAGGGAAGCTCCTCGCTTTACCGCTGCCAAATACAAATGTTTCAACACCGAGAATTTTTGCCCTTTCAAAGCCTCTATCAAGGTAATCACACAAAGCACCATAATCAACATTATCACCAACAACAGGCATATCACCAGGGATAAATCCGTTTGCAGCGCTACACCTTAAAGAAAGTGAATCAAGCATATCTTTACCGTCGTTGAATTTTTCATCATTGAAGCTCGCAAGACAACCAAAGCCGGTTTCGAAATAATCAATACCTGCGTTTTTTGCAAGCTTCATAGCATTAAGGTCATCAAGACCTCTGCACACACCAAATTTCATAATGTCACTCCGCAATTGTATTATTCTGAGCACCTAAAAGCATTTGCTCTGCGTTTGCAAGTTGAATATCTGTAATTGTGCCACCACCGGAAATACGGGCAATTTCACGCTTTCTGCCATCCATATCAAGTGGGGTTACGCTTGTGTAGGTTTTACCATCACGAGCTGCTTTTTCAATAAGATAGTGGCTATCGGCATACGCCATAAGCTGACCAAGGTGGGTAACACACAAAACCTGCTTACCGCAAGAAACCTGTTTAAGCTTTGACGCTACCTTAAGGGCAGCACGACCGCTGACACCCGTATCTATCTCATCAAAAATCATTGTTTCGATTTTATCTTTATCTGCCATAATTGTTTTAAGTGCAAGCATTATTCGTGAAAGCTCACCACCACTTGCAATTTTAGTCAACGCCTTAGGCTCTTCACCCACGTTGGCAGAAATCAGAAATTCAGCAGAGTCAATACCATTTTCACACAAAGCAACTTCTTTGAAATCAACAACAAACTGAATGTGAGGCATATCAAGATATTTAAGCTCTGCACAAACCTTATGCGAAAAATCTTTCGCAGTTTTTTTGCGTAAATCTGATAATTTCTTTGCCAGCTTTATAGTTTTTTGTTCTTGAATTTTAACTTCCTCTTTAAGTTCAATAAGCTTTTCGTCAGAGAAAGATATATCATCAAGCTCTTTTTTTGCATTTTCAAGGAAGTTCAGAATATCTTCCTCGGTTTCGCCATATTTTTTGCTTAAATTATATATAAGGCTTATTCTGTTTTCAACAGCTTCTAACTCAGCAGCCGAAAAGCCGTCTTCATCTACAGAATCACGTACAGTATCTGCAACATCCTGAAGCTCGTAATACAGGTCGCCTAATTTCTGCGATAACTCCTGTAAGCTTTGTGAAAATGAAGCTACAGAATTAAGCTCACGGAACGCACCTGAAACCATTTCAACTGCACCATGATATGAGTCACCGCCATTAAGAGCTTCATACGCACCATAAAGCCCTGCCTGAATTTTTTCAAAATTCTGAAGCTCGTTTCTGCGCTCTTTAAGACGCTCCCATTCACCCGGGTCAATTTCAGCCTTTTCAATTTCATCTATCTGATACGAAAGTATATCTCGCTTACGGGCAATACTCTCTTTATCACCCGAAAGCTTTTTAATCTGGCTATTTATGACGCAGAGCCTTTCGTAAGCAGTTTTATATTCTTCAATAAGCTCATATTCCCCCATAAGTGCATCAATATAGCTTATGTGGGTTTCACTATCAAGAAGTTCACGATTATCCTGTTGCCCGTGAATGCTCATAAGCTCGGTACCTAAATCACGTAACACAGCAACAGTTGTAAGGGTATTGTTGACCTTACAAACGTTTTTATCGGCACCTATCACCCTTGATATGAGCAAACCGCCCTCGGGATCTATGGGTAATGACAAGGACTCTAATTTTGCCTTCACATTATCGCTTATATCAGAAAACAACGCAACAACCTGAGCCTGCGACTCCCCTGTTCTAATAAGCTCGCGGGAGGTTCTGAACCCAAGTATTGCGTTGATTGAATCTAAAATTATTGATTTACCGGCACCCGTTTCACCACTAAGAACATTAAAGCCCCGTGAAAATTCAATCTCGGCACTTTCAATAATAGCAATGTTCTGAATCTTTAAAACGGAAAGCATATTTTTTACCTACCAATCATTCTGTTAAGTGCTTCTGCAACGCCGTGTGCTTCATCAGAAGTACGGCAAAGCATAAAGATAGTATCATCACCGGCAATTGTGCCTACAACCTCACTTACATTCATTGCATCAATTGTGGCACAAGCTGCACCTGCAAGACCGGGTGAGCATTTGATAACGCAAATATTACCTGCATAATCAACCTTGGTCATGGCGCTCTGGAAAAGTGCATCAAACATATCGGTATAGCCGTTGTCTTTAGGTCTGTCAACGCTGTATTTATAAACACCGTTTGAACCTAAGGTTTTTAAAAGTCTCAGTTCTTTAACATCACGTGAAACAGTTGCCTGAGTAACATCATATCCCCTGTCCTTAAGCATCTCAAGAAGTTCTTCTTGTGTACCGATATCATACTGTTCAATAAGGTCGAGTATCAGCTTATGTCTTCTTTTTTTCATAATTATCTCCTCACCCTGAAATTTTTTTATTAAGAATATCAATAAAGGTATCGTTTTTTATTTTTATAAACGAGGCGTAACACGACGAGCGTTTAACATTAACATAAGCACCCTCGGGAATAAGTATAGGGTCTTGCCCATCACAAGAAAGAATTGCATCACCGCTGTTATCATGGGTTATACTTACGTTTGAATCACCACCAAGCACCACAGAGCGAGAAAAAACACTATGGGAGCAAACAGGTGTTAACAAAATACTTTCAACGCAAGGGTCAACAATGGGGCCGCCTGCAGAAAGCGAATATGCTGTTGAGCCTGTAGGAGTGCAGACTATTACGCCATCTGCCATATACTGAAGCAAGGGCGCATCGTTACAATTAACTGACAACTTCATTATGCGTATTGTACCACTACGTGAAACAACGGCATCATTAATACAAAAGGATTCGTGCAACAAACCACCAGTTTTATCAACAACAGATACTTGAAGCATCATTCGTTTTTCAGTAACGTATTCACCGCTGACAACCTTTGATAAAAGGTGGGGTTCGTCACCCTCCATACAAGCAAGATAAGCAAGCTTACCTGCATTGATACAAACAACAGGCTTATCAAAAAGAGTAGCCTTTTTGGCAGCATTTATAAACGAGCCGTCACCACCCACAGAAATAAACATATCGGCACTGCTGCAAGCATCATCACCCGATACATAATTAAGACACTCACATTCCCCAAAAAACTGTTCAAGTGAGGAATCCATATACGCAGTACAGTTAAGCTTTACTATTTCTTCAAGAAGGCGCTTTGTAACGTCAGGTGTATTGGTGCGCGTCATATTGGGAATCAGGTAAAACCTCATAAAAACTCACCTACTTATCAAGTACATTATGCGAACGCTCTACAAGCTCACCTGCTGTTGCGATCACATCTGCTGAATTCTGGGGCTCTGTACACTTTTTGATATGCATAAGATACTCTATATTACCCTCAGGCCCTTTAACAGGTGAATGCTCAAGTCCTAAAACAGCAAACGAGGTTGCATCCGCAAATTCTGTTACAGTTTTTATAACAGACTCATGTACGGCCGGGTCACGCACTACACCCTTTTTACCTACGTTTTCACGACCTGCCTCAAACTGTGGTTTTATAAGGCAAACTGCCTCACCGTCAGCCTTCAGAAGCTCATACATAACAGGTAAAATTAACTTAAGTGATATAAAAGATACGTCAACTGATGCAAAATCAATCTCATCCGGCACCTGCTCACGGGTAACGTATCTGAAATTTGTTCTTTCGAGGTTTACAACACGCTCATCACTACGTAATTTCCACGCAAGCTGACCATAGCCGACATCAATAGCGTACACCTTGGATGCGCCATTCTGCAACATACAATCACTAAAGCCACCTGTAGATGCGCCAATATCCATACAGATTTTACCATTCAAATCTATAGGGAAGCTTTGCATAGCCTTTTCAAGCTTAAGACCGCCACGACTGACATATTTAAGAGTGCTGCCCCTTACTTCAATTATATCATCAGGCTTAATATCGCGGCCTGCTTTAATCTCTTTCTGGTCATTGACATAAACTATACCAGACATTATAAGAGCCTTCGCTTTTTCACGGCTTTCGGCAAAGCCCTGCTCAAACAGAGCTATATCAAGTCGTTTTTTATCACTCATAAAATCTCCTTAATAACTGCATTATAAATGCCGTCACAATCAAGACCGTATTGTTTTAAAATACTGTCTGTTTTGCCTTGTTTAACAAAGCAATCAGGGAATGCGGTAAGAATAAATTCGGGAGAAAACTTATTTTCAAGCATTGCACTTGCAAAGCTTTCACCAACGCCGCCACTCTCTACACCTTCTTCAAAGAAGAACACTTTTTTTACACCCTTAAGATGCTCAAGTGAACCCTCGGGAATAGGCACAATAAGATTAAGCTTAATAATTTTTACTTTTTTACTATCTGCTTTAAGCATTTCGTATGCTTTATAGCACTCACCAAAAATTCTGCCATAGGTAACAATAGCAATTTCAGCATCACTATCACCAAACACCTGATAATCATCACCATTACAGGTATACTCATCAGGCTTATAAAGCTCTGTACCACGCGGATACCTGATTACACAAGCACCATCTTTATGATAAAGGGCATTAACAAAAGCATTGTTAAGGTCACAATAGTAAGACGGTGAATAAACCTTAATATTGGGTATGCCATTAAAGAAAGCTGTATCATAAATACCATTATGGGTTTCACCATCATCACCCACAATACCTGCTCTGTCAACGGCAATAATCATTTTTGTATCCTGCAAAGCACAGTCATGAACAAGCTGGTCATAGCAACGCTGTAAGAATGTGGAGTACACCACAAAAACAGGCACCATACCACCCTTTGCCATACCCAAAGCAAAAGGCACAGCGTGTTCCTCGGCAATACCGACATCATAGAATCTGTCAGGATACTCTTCAGAAAAGCGCTGAAGACCCGTACCGAGAGTCATAGCGGCAGTTATAGCACATATACGCTTGTCCTTTGCCGCCTGATTATATAAAAACTCACCGAATTTTTCTGAGAAATTTTCATTTGAACGAGGTATCAGACCCTCGTTCACATCAAAGGGCGGAACACCGTGAAAATCTGACGGATTTTTCTCGGCAGGCTCGTAGCCTTTACCCTTTATAGTGTTAACATGAACAAGCACAGGTGATTTTACAAGCTTTGCACCCTCAAGAGCATCGCAAAGCTGTTGAATATTGTGCCCATCAATGGGACCCATATATTTAACTCCCATATCCTCAAAGAAGTTACTCTGATACATCATATTTTTAACTTCTGTTTTGATTTTGAATATTTTATTTGCAAGGGCATTACCGATAAGCGGAATCCTTGAAATCGCACGTTCCGTAAAATCTTTAAGCCTGAAATAGCCTGACCTTGAACGCATTACTGCAAGTCTTTTGGCAAGGTGACCCACATTCTTTGAAATAGACATACCGTTGTCATTGAGTACAATAATAAGCCTTGCATCACCCATACGACCTGCATTATTGATTGCCTCGTAAACAAGGCCACCCGTAAGAGCACCATCACCAATAACAGCCACAGCATAATTCTTTTTGCCACTGACTTTATTTGCGGCAGCGATACCCAAAGCCGTTGAAATAGAAACACTACTGTGACCGCTGTATACAATATCATGCTCACTTTCATTGGGTCTTGAAAAACCTGACATTCCATCCTCGCGACGGAGTGTACCAAATTGCTCATATCTACCTGTAAGCAATTTATGGGTATAAACCTGGTGACCAACATCCCATATAATTTTATCATCCGGCGAATTAAACACCTTGTGCAAAGCAATAGTAAGCTCAACTGCACCAAGATTCGATGCAAGATGTCCGCCATTTTCAGAAACTGTGGAAACAATAGTATCTCTAACCTCCTGCGCAAGGTCAGGAAGCTCTTTATTCGTAAGACGTTTGACGTCTGACGGAGATTTAATTCCACTTAAAATTTTATGTTCCATAATCAATAATCTCTTTTTGCAAGATAGTTGGCATACTCTAAAAGAGCATCGTTTTCAGTAAAATTCTCAAGGGCTTTTATGGCATCATCTGTAAGCTCATCAACAAGCTGCTGACATTCCGACAGACCAAGAATACCCACATAGGTTGATTTGCCGTTTTCGGCATCACTACCGATGGGTTTACCTAACTTTTCAGCGGTGCTTGTAACGTCAAGGATATCGTCCTTTATCTGGAAAGCAAGTCCGATTTTACTTGCAAAGGTACGCGCAGCATCAATCTTATCGCTATCAGCTTTTGCAACAATGCACCCCATTACACAAGCCGCCTCAATAAGTGCACCTGTTTTAAGGTTATCAAGAAGCTGTAAGGTTTCAATAGTAACATCGGGGTTATTCTCATTGGCAAGGTCAATAATCTGACCACCTATCATACCACGGCTACCTGCACAACGCGAAAGCTCTTCAATTGCATTAACCGCAACCTCTGCATCATAAAGACCCGCCTTGCACCAGGCAGAAATACGCTCGAAAGCAGCTGTAAGAAGACCATCACCTGCAAGAAGCGCAGTTGCTTCACCATAAACCTTGTGATTAGAGGGTTTACCACGACGGAAATCGTCATTATCCATACAGGGCAAATCATCATGAATAAGGGAATACGTGTGGATATATTCAACGGCAGTTGCCATAGGGACTGCCTGTAAAACGTCACCACCACATGCATCACAGAAAAGAAGTGTTAGCAAAGGTCTTACCCTTTTACCACCATTCTCGACACTATATTTCATAGAGTCAAAAACTTCTTTATAAGCATCATTGTAGCTTTCAAAATATTTATAAAGATGTTCATCTAAAAGCTTTGAAAGCTCTGTAATTTTATTATTCATCGGTACCACCGTTATTCATTAAAGTTGTTATTTTTTGCTCTGCATTGTCAAGATATTTGCTACAAGCACTAATCAATGCAGTACCCTCAGAAAAAAGCTCAAGAGTTTTTTCAAGAGGTTGTCCGCCATCCTCAAGTAATTTTACAATTTCTTCAAGACGAGCTAAGGATTTTTCGTAATTCTGTTCCATAATTATTCACCATATATTTTTGTGACAGTAGCATTGAACGAGCCATCAGCAAGTCTTACGGCAACACTGTCACCCTCTTTAAGTTTTTTTACACTTGACACTACGCTATCATTCTTATCGACAAGAGCATAACCACGAGCAATTACACCTAACGGGCTGAGTGCATCAAGCTTACCTGTAAGTGACGAAAGCTTTAACCTTTCACCTTGCAGAGTATTCTGTGTAATGTCAAATAGCTTTTCACTTATATATAAAAGTTCACGCTTGTTATCTTGTATTTTGAGAGCAGGGTCTTTGAGGGCGCTACTTTTTTGTATAGCCTCAAGCCTTGCTTTTTCATTTACTAATACATTCTTTGTAAGGTTAAATATATGTGCCTGACAGCTTTGTAAATCTGATTTCAACTCAAAAATATCGGGCACTGCAATTTCTGCCGCGGCAGACGGTGTCGGCGCACGTAAATCTGCAACAAAATCACATATTGTGTAGTCCGTTTCATGACCAACTGCAGAAATCACGGGTATTTTTGAATTAAATACTGCACGCGCTACAACCTCTTCATTAAAAGCCCATAAATCCTCAACAGAGCCACCGCCCCTGCCCACAATAAGGACATCTGCACCATTTTGCTCATTAAACTCACGTATTGCTGCTGAAATATCCTGTGCGGCGCCCTCACCCTGCACCTTTGCAGACCTTACAACAACCTCTGCAACAGGGTATCTGCGACCAAGAACATTAAAAATATCTTGAATTGCCGCACCGGTAGATGATGTAATTACACCTACCCTGCGAGGGAAAAGAGGTAGTTTCTTTTTATGAAGCGGCGAAAAGAGCCCCTCTGCCTCTAATTTCTTTTTTAATTGCTCAAAAGCAATACTGAGAGCACCTGCGCCATCAGGCTGCATTGTACTGATATATAACTGATATGAGCCATCACGAGGAAAAAGTGAAACTGTGCCCAAGGCAAGGATTTTCATACCATTTTCAGGCATAAAGCGAAGTTTAGAGGCATTACCTGCAAACATAACCGCCTTTACTGATGCGGTTTCATCCTTAATGGTCATATACATATGCCCACTATAATGGGCTTTAAAATTTGAAATTTCACCTGTTACGTAAACGTATTTAAGATTCTCATCGTTATCAAGCACATTTTTAACATAATTATTAAGCTCGTTAACTGTAAAAACCTTTGGTGTGGGAGTTATCATATAATCACCCTCTGATTAATTACCCTTCTGCTACGCTTGTAAGGTAAGCTATACCTGCTGCGTTATCACACGAAAATTCAGGCTCTGCAAAATATGCATCAAAACGCGGTTCAACCGCCTGACGGATAATAACATCTGACATAACGCCACCTGCATAAACAACGGGCATATCACCAAGATTTAATAATGCAGCCGCAGTCATCTCGGTTACAACATCAGCAATATAACTCAAAAGAAAACGCGAAGTATCCTCAGGACTTTCACCGTCTGAAAGCATTTTCAGACATTTATTTTCAAGACCCGAAAGCGAACAAGACCCGTCTTTGAGCTTGATTTTATTTTTAAAGGTACGCGTCGAATTAAGGGCAAGTCGCTCTACCCCCTTACCCGCGGGAAACGGCACACCCATTTTAACACCTATACGGTCGACAGCCTGACCTGCCTTCAAATCACTTGAAGAAGCATACAAGGTAGTTTTTATTATACTTTCACGGTCAGGCTCACAAAGGACTAAATCAGTTGTACCGCCTGATACGTGAAAGGCAAGAAATTTTTGATTTAAAAGCTCGGTCTTACCGGCTGAATACAAAGCGGCAGCAATATGCCCCTGTTGATGCGAAAATGTGTGCAAATCAACACCAAGAGATGCAGCAACAGCACGTGCCACACCCTCACCAACAAGGAAGCATGGCATATAAGAACCCTCTTGCGTTGTGGGTCGTGTTGACACACCTACCGCATTTATTTTGTCCCCCACAGAGGTCAACAAGCATTCCAACAACTCAGGATAGGCTTTTGTGTGATGAAAAACCGCATCACTCTGACGAATGCCGCGCTCACCCTCTTTTACAGGCAAAAGCTTTTTTTGCTGTAACATTTTATTACCATCATAAAAAGCAACCGACGTTGTGTAATTGCTTGTATCAAAGCCAAGAAAACCGCACATATTACAAGCTTTTGGCAACCGCACCTAAAACACCATTCACATAAGATGCATCATCTGCGGTACCATATTTTTTAGTAAGCTCAACAGCCTCGTTAACAGAAACACCTGTAGGTACATCTTCAACAAACTTCATCTCACCAATGGCAAGTCGAAGAATTGCCAAAGAAACCTTAGGAAGACGTTCAAGACTCCAGCCCTTTGAAAATTCTGCAATTGTATTATCAATTAACTCCGCGTTTTCATCAACAGATTTCAAAAGAGCTTCGGCAAAAGCATTGATTTTAATCAATTCTGCCTCTGTAGCATTTTCAACAATCTGCCCAATGGTTGATTCATTATCAAAAATCTTTTCAAACAAAACAATAAACGCTTGTTCTCTTGCTTCACTTCTGGTCATAGCTTTCTCCTTTTTTGGCATTCAAACATACTTTTTCAACTAAAAATTATATCACATAATTATTCATTTATCAAGGTATAAAAAGGTATAAAAAAACAAGAAGAACAAGTTTTCACTCGTTCTTCTTGTATATTTATAAATTATTTACCAAATGTGTATTCGTTAACTTCGGTTATTGTACCGCCAACATTCTTGAAGCCGTCTTTACCGTCAACATCGTAGTTGACAACTTGTTTAAGGGAGACAATTTCACCTGTAGCAGGTTTGTAAACAAGTTCAACTCTGCAACCTGTATAGTAAAGATCAAGTGACTCAATATCAGTACCAAGCTGGTCATCAGAATGATAACGAACCTGCTCTGCGCTAACTACGGGCACAAATGCACTGATGTGACCATCCGCAGCTTTATCTTCATACTTAAGGATCTGGGGATTAGCCTGATCATTAAGATTGATTACAATTTTAATTGAACCATCTTTAAGAGTTTCTCTTGTTGTTGAAGCGATAGCTGCCTTTGTTACCTGAAGGTCTGCACCATTAAGAAGACATGCGCTTTCGTTATTGATGATGAAATCCTTGTCAGCATTAGTAATGCCTTTGACAACAACCTCGTTATCAAAATACTTAACGCCTTCAACAACCTGAATGTCCTTAGCGCCGCTTACAGCAAGCGACTGGAAGAAATCCATATTAAGAGATCTTACAGTTTTCTTGGTGTAGCTGATTGGGCTACGCTTTGCACGTTCTACTATTGTTTTATAACTATTGAAATTAGCCTGGTCCCTTTTTGCAGCAGCATCAGGATCTGCAGTAACCGGCTCTGTTGTAGGAGCCTCAGTTGTTGTGGGAGCCTGTGTTGTAGGAGCTGCAGTTGTAGTTGTTGTAGGAGCCTTTGTGGTAGTTGTTGTAGGAGCCTTTGTAGGTGCCGGAGGTGTGTATGGTGTTGGCGCCTTTGTTGTAGGTGCTTCAGTTGGTGTAACGATATCAATAAACTCCTCAATAATCTTGGGAATTGTGATAACGGGCTTCTTAGTTTTTTGCATAAGATATGTAGCAGAAGCCAACTTAATAGCAGTACTTGCAACAAGACCTATAACAACGCCTGTAACAAGAAGCAAAAGCACAACGCTTTTGAGCCTTTGATTGCTTTGTTTATCATTCTTTTTCATGAAAGTATCCCCCTTGATACCATATAACTTCCATAACATTCTACACAAAACAATCGAAAATGTCAATACAAAAATGCGCAATACTTTATTACTTTTTTATAAATACATTTTTTTGTGCAAAACATTTAAGTTTATGTCTATAATTTAGCAAAAATGATGGTTGAAATTTCATTTTGTTTGTAGTAGAATATGTAGGTAAATATATTGTTTTATTTTAAAACAATCTAAAAGGAGACATTTTTTATGAAAAAGAGCAGATTAACTAAAGTAATCGCTGTTATTCTTGCACTCACTATCAGTTTTTCAGCTTTTGGTGCAGTAACAGCAGGTGCTTCAAGTATCTACCCTATCACCAACAGTGACAATGCACTCGGTGTTATTTTTGCCGATATCATTGACACTCTCTTGAGATTCATACTTGATATGTTCCAGGGCTTGTTCGGTGATGGACCAGGATTTGTAGCCCCCGATGCAGAAGAAACACAGAAACTCATTGAGTCGAACTACTACACAGGTATCAGCAACGAGTTCGTTACTTCTGCAGCAGAAGGTGCACAGTGGCACCTTGGCTACGATAACGAAAGCCTTATCCCTGATGATTACGACAACGGCACATATTACATCGGTGGTTATATCGCCCCCGAAAACGGCTTTACAAACGTTGTTGAAGGCATCGCAGAAATCCCCGGCCTCGGCAAAGACGACATGAAGGTTCGTACAATTGCTATTAATGACGGTGTTATCCGCGAAGGCGAAGATAAGCCTCGTACAGTTCTTTTTGCAACAATTGACTGTATCGGTATTACAAACGCTGATATCAAGGATATCCGTGCACTTCTTGCAGATTTTGCTGTAGCAAACAATATCGTTGCTATTAATATCGCTTCAACTCATACACATAGCTGTATCGATACACAGGGTCTTTGGACAAGAAACCTTGCAAAGCTTGCAGCAAATGGTCTTAACAGTGGCTTCAACACAGGTGAAGAGCTTCAGCAGGGTACTAACCCCGAGTATATGGCATTCCTTAAAGAGAAGGTTGCTGACTCACTTGTTGATGCATTCTGTGCCCTTCAGCCCGGTACACTTACATACGCTATCAAGGATATCGGCCAGGATTACTTCCAGAACAAAAACCGTCCTACTTCAGGCGAAATCATCGAATTTGATGAACAAGGCAATATAGTTGCTGATGGCGAGAGAAAAATCGCTATGACAGAAATCCACAGATTCTTATTCACTCCTGATAACGAAGCTATTACACCCACAATGATGCTCAACATGGCTGCTCACCCCGACGTTGCAGGTCTTCCTACAGACTCCAACTCAGGTAGAGAAATCAGTGGTGACTACATCTTCTACTGTGGTCAGTACCTCGAAAAAGCCGGTTACAACTTCATGTTCTTCCAGGGTTCAATCGCTGGTATCTATATGGCACGTACAGCAACAGGCGATAACGTTGAAACATATCAGCGTGTTGAAGAATCACAGAGATTCGGTTACGAACTTGCAAGAATCCTTCTTTCAGTTGACAAAACACAGGAAGAAATCATTAACGATCCCATTATCAACTCAAATGCAGATGAAATCGAAGAGAACACAAAGCTCATCGACATCTACGATGAAAATGGTAACCTTGTTCCCGAATTTACAGAAAACAAATTCACATTTGTTGATTACGTAAAAACAACACTCTCAGGTGCTACTGAGGCTACAATCCACAATATTGAATCATTCACAATTGAAGTTGACGATGCTGAACATATGGTTAAGCTCATCAGCGGTGATTCAGTTGCTATGACATTCACTTACTCTGCTGACTACACAATCGTTAACGACACAACATTGGGTTACTGTAAAGTGCTCAACGCAGAGAACGAAGTTGTTGAGGTATTTGTTGCAAATGCAGCCCTTACTGTTGGTGAAAACGCTGACGGCACAGCATACACAGTAACAGATGGTGAAACAGTACTTGTTGAACTCAACCTTCTTGAGACAACATACGAAAAAGAGTACACCACATTTGTTCGTGCAGAAAACGGTTCTCTTTACCCCGAAGACAAAATGCCCGTTAACCCCTACTACACAGTATGGTACAAGGATTGGGAGCCTGTTGAAGTTGTTGAGGTTGAACCTTTCCTTAACCTTCACATCAACCAGGTAGAAATCCACATTAACAACTCACTCATTAAGGCCGTTGGTAAACTCAACATGGCTAACTACGTAGTTCTTGTTAATGATGATGGCACATACTCAACAATTACTGAGGTTGGTTATATGGAAATCGGCCAGGTATACAAGGCAGTATTCCTCCCCGGTGAAATTTGTCAGGACCTTGTTGCTCCTAATGGTGCATCACTCCTTCCCAACAACGCTGTAACAGCTAGACCCTTCTCAGCTCCCACAGCATGTGAACTCTTTGGTAATGACGTTGCATGTATGGGTCTTATGAACGACGCTATCGGTTACGTTGTACCTGATAACGACTTCACAATGGGTGACCCTGCTAACCATTATCACGAGCTTATCTCTCTTGGTGAAACTGTTGCTTCTGAGCTTATGTTTGGCCTTGAGGTTCTCAAAAACGAAATCGTTTACTATTAATTTGCTCTATAATATATAATAGTATAACCTTTACAAGCGTTGTGCCAAATGGTACAACGCTTGTTTTATTATCAACTAAAAGCATATCATAGCAATAAAATATTAAATATAATATTGACAATTGAAATGTATATAGTAAAATATTGATTGTACAAAAAATGATTTGGAGTGTTGAAAATGAGCAACAAAATTCAAGAAATCATTAACCTTATTAAAGAAAAAGACATTAAAATGGTCGACTTTAAAATGGTTGATATCAATGGTCAGTATCGTCACGTTACAATACCTGCACAGAACTTTTCAGAGGAAACAATGAAAAGCGGTATCGGTTTTAACGCTTCTAACTACGGCTATGCTGTTGTTGAAAAAAGCGACATGGTATTTATCCCCGATCCTGACACAGCTATTATTGATCCCTTCTGTGAAATCCCCACATTATCTATGACAGGTAACGCAATGATTATTGACTCACCTGCTAACAGGCCTCTTGCACAGTACCCAAGAAATATTGTTCTTGCAGCTGAGCAATATATGAAGGATTGTGGCGTTGCAGATACAATGCTTATCCTCCCCGAGTTTGAATTTTACCTTTTCGATCAGGTGGGTTGGAACGTATCACCCGACAACATCAGCGCTGATGTTGATGCTAAGCAGTCATACTGGAACAGTGATGTTTCAGGCGATGGTGTTATTGTGCCTAAGCAGAAGAACTATCATATCGCAAAACCATTTGACCTTACATATGAATGCCGTAGCGAGATGTGTATGCACATGGCAGATGCAGGTATTGAAATCAACTACCACCACCCCGAGGTTGCTGCTTCAGGTCAGTTCGAAATCGAACCACAGCTTGGTCAGATGTCAAAAATGGCTGACGCTACAATGTGGATTAAATACATCATCCGCAATACAGCTCTCAAATACGGCAAAACAGCTACATTTATGCCAAAGCCCATTTATGGTGAGGCAGGTAGCGGTATGCACGTACATATGCTCCTCCTTAAAGATGGTGAGCCTGTATTCTCAGACGATAACGGTTACTCAAACCTCAGCGAAACAGCACACTACTTTATGGGCGGTCTTCTTAAGCATATCGGTTCACTTTGCGCTATCACAAACCCCAGCACCAACTCATTCAAGCGTCTTATCCCCGGATTTGAGGCTCCTGTAACAGTTGGTTACGCTACATCAAACAGAAGTGCTGTTATCCGTATCCCTGCTTATGCAAAAGCTCCCGAAAAACGTCGTTTCGAGCTTCGTAACCCCGATGCTATGTGTAACCCCTATTTCTGCTATGCAGCTATCCTTATGGCAGGTCTTGATGGTATCAAAAACAAAATAGACCCCCATGCAAACGGTTGGGGCCCCTACGACTTTAACCTCTTTAACCTCCCCGACGAGGAAAAAGCAAAGCTTCAGGGTCTTCCAACTTGTCTTGAAGACGCACTTGATTGCCTTGAAAAGGATAACGATTACCTTACAGCAGGTGGCGTATTCCCCATCGAGCTTATCAACAACTTTATCAAAGCAAAACGTACTGAGTGCAGCCAGATTTCTCAGATCCCTCACCCCGTTGAATTTGAAAAGTACTATAACCTTTAATCAACTCAAAATCCGCTTTACTTGAAAAAGTAAGGCGGATTTTTGTGGTAATACCTGAAATTTTGTGATACAATAATATTTATAATAGAGGTGATTATATGGTTTTTTATTTTTCGGGTACAGGCAATAGCAAATATATAGGCAGACGAATAAGCGATGGCATTGGTGATGAGCTATTCTCTATCAATTCCGCATTAAAAAATGACATGTATTTTAATAACACTGATACAGATTTACTAGTTTTTTCTGTACCAACTTATGCCTGGCAGATACCGCATATCGTTCGTGACTGGATTGAAAAATCCTCCTTCAAAAAAGGTGCAAAGGCGTACTTTGTGCTTAACTGCGGTGGCGAAATTGCCAATGCAGAAAAATATGTTCGCAGACTTTGTGATAAGATGGATTTTCAGTTTATGGGTTGCGGTGAAATTGTTATGCCCGAAAACTACCTTGCTATGTTCAGCACACCTACCGCTGAGCAGGGCAAAAAAATAATTGCACGTGCAGAACCTGTTATTGATGAATTAATCGCATCTATTAAATGTAACGCACCCCTCCAGCCACACAAATCAGGCTTCAGCGGAAAAATGATGAGTAGTATTGTTAACATACTATTCTATCCCCTTTGCGTAAAAGCAAATAAATTTGTTGTTGATAACGAAAAATGTGTTGGCTGTAACAAATGCGCTGATATATGCCCATTAAATAACATCACCCTCAAAGACGAAAAACCCGTATGGGATAACAACTGTACACACTGTATGGCTTGTATCTGCAGTTGCCCTGCAGCTGCAATTGAATATGGCAAAAACAGTATAAACAGACCAAAATACAGGTGCCCGTATGAGTAAAAAAGAAGCAAAAAACAGATATAATCTTATCGATATTCTGCGTGGTATTGCTGTAATATGTATGATAATTTACCACACTATGTGGGATATAGTTTACATGATGGGTGTGGATATACCTTTCTTTCGCACGTCAGGTGCTCATATTTTTCAACAATATATTCTATGGTCATTTGTGATTATTTCAGGCTTTTGCGTTGCTATGGGTAAAAGAACCATCAAACGAGGCGCCATAGTGTTTGGTGTATCAGTTGCTATGGGGCTTTTTACTATATTCTTTATGCCGGAAGCCGCTATTTATTTCGGAGTGCTCACCTTTTTAGGCAGCGCTATGATTATAATGAGCATATTACAAAAACCACTTTCGAAAATACCATATTATATAGGTATGCCATTAACCCTTGTTTTATTTTTTATAACATATAACGTAAGTGATGGTAGCCTTGGGTTTGGGATTTGATATTATGCAACTTGCCTGAAGGCTTATATCATAATCTTTTAACTGCATATTTAGGTTTTCCACATAATGATTTCAGTTCGGCAGATTACGTACCCATTTTGCCATGGATTTTTCTTTATTTATTTGGCTTTTACACTTACAAGTTATTTAAAAGCAAAAACTTATTAAGGCATCTGTCAGTTATAAAAATACCGCCTCTTGAATGGGTCGGCAGACAAGCCTTGATAATATATGTTGCACATCAACCCGTGATTATGGGGATACTTCTTATTATATTCAAAAAACAATTCTAAAGCTTATCACAAATAACACTATAGAAGAATTACTTGAAGAAAGCTTTCTTTTATAATATAATAAATTAAATAAAAATCAGGAGTGATATTATGACCGCAGAACAATTGTTATTGCCTGTTATTGAACAACACTTAGCTCGTTACACCGCTAACGGACAGAAAATACGTTTAAAATCGAAGCCTAAAAAAATAGCTATAGCACTTATTCCTCATGCTATATTTTTTGTTATCGGCTTGTTCTTCTTTTTAGAAGGTGGTTTTATTCTGTCAATTGGTGCTGTAATATTTGCAATTCGCAAAGCCAAAAAAATAGACAACAAAGCAATAATATTAAAGTTAGCGGCACAAAACCCCAAAACCCCTGTTGAAACTTTAATCAAACAGGAGGTTACATATAAATGAAAAAGCTTGCTTTAATACTGTGTATCATATTTTTCTGTGCATCTGCCCTTGCTTGCGGTGGCTCATCAAAAACAAGCTCGGGCGGTAATTCATACACACCACCTGCTATTGATACTGATGAAACCGAAGAAAGCTATACCTCAAGCCCCGAAACAGTTTACACTGATTATGAGGGCGGTTGTATCCTCACAGCGTGGACTAACGAAGATAAGTCAGCAGAGAGTATAACTATCCCCTCTCAACACGATGGCAAGGATGTCGTTGCTATAGGCGAAAGTGCTTTCCGTGATTTCACATCACTCAGCTCTGTAACAATACCCGAAACAGTAACAATTATCGAAAAGAATGCTTTTCGCGGATGTTCTGCCCTTAACAATATTGTTATACCCGATAGCGTTGTAACCATAATGGGTGCAGCGTTCAGAGATTGTACTTCGCTTACCGAAATCACATTTGGCAGCAAAATCACCGCTATTGAGGGCGAATGCTTTATGGGCTGCACTTCACTCACACAATTCACAGTCCCCGCAGGCGTTACTGAAATACGCGGTAATTGTTTTGAAGATTGCACATCACTCGCAACAGTAGTTTTACATGACGGCATAACAGCAATCCACGGAAACGCATTCCGCAACTGCAGTTCACTTACTGCAATAACATTACCTGGTGGTATTACAGAAATTCGCGGTAACTGCTTTGAAAACTGCACAAGCCTTACAGAGATACATATTCCCGACGGAGTTACACGAATTGCCGCACACTCTTTCAGGGGTTGTTCAGCATTAGGCAAGGTATATATTCCCGATACAGTCAACGAAATTGGCAGTTCTGCATTCAGAGAATGTAGTTCACTTAAAAGCGTTGAAGTGCCTTCATCTGCTGAAATTGATGAAAGAGCATTCAAGGACTGCCCAGCAGAAATAACAAAGAAATAAATCGGAGTTTTTATGAGCAAGTTTATACACCTGTTATATGTACCTACAATGAATTGCAATATGAGTTGCAAGTACTGTTACCTTGGTGAAAACACAATCGAGTTAAAAAGTGACAAGGGTTACCTTGACACACTGAGGTTTGCTGTTGATAAATTCAAGGAAGCAGACGTTATCCCCTTTAACATCTCATTACATGGCGGTGAGGTTACAACCCTTGCAAAAGAGGATTTCAGAAGCATTGTTGAGTATATCAGTAACTATTACAAAGATAATGCCGATATCATTAAAGAAAACGGCTTTAAGGTTAATCCGCCTCATATAAAAACAAATCTGTTCAGTATTGACAGACACCTTGATACCATAAAAGAATTCGGTGTCAGTATAAGCGGTAGCCTTGATCTGCCACTTTCAATGCATGATCAATATCGCGTTACAAAGGGTGGTAAAGGCACACTTGAAGCTATACTTAAAAACGTTGAGCTCTTACGCGAGTTGCCCAACCGCAAAAAGGTATCAGCCACTATTTTTAAAGAACATTTTGAGCACCTTGATGAGATTGTTGAAGACATTAAGTTTTTGCACAAAGAAACTTGTCTTAATATGAACAATTTCAATTTTATGATAGGTTTCAAGCCACAGACACATGGCGAGATCGAGTTGACTGCCCTTGATGAAGAAAGTCAGGTTGCACTCTTTAACAGAATGCACAAGGAGTTTGCTGACACAGACCTTGCAGATGGTCTTAATAACGCTTGGTTTGCAGAATTCACCCCCGAATATTGCACCAACTGTGACAACTGCGGCGAAAAATTCTTTTTGCTCGAAAAGAATGGTGATATATACTCTTGTGTACGTGGTCAGGGTAACAAGGATTTTTACTACGGCAATATATACACAGATTCCGTTGAAGAAATCCTCACCAATGCACGTCTTAAAATATTCAGTATTCATAACAAAAACGGATTTACTGAAGAATGTGGCAAGTGTGAGCATCTGCACCTTTGCAAAACAGGTTGCCCATTTGTCAAAAACGTTTATTCATCAAGTAAATCCTATACCTGTCTGCTACAGAAAGAAATATACAAAACCAAGGAATACGAGGAATACCCCAAAGGCTTTGCCTACTATTACACATTAACAAATCACCCACAGATTTCAGATGATTATATTGAAATTGAATATGAGGAAAACAGCCTTATGGACCTTATTGACAAAGATCCGAAGCTACAAAAGGTTTATGACCCCCATGCTTTTATTTTAGGAATTGATGATAAAGAGTACGAATTAGAATCGCAATTGCTTAAGGTTAAACGTGATTTTGTTTTCATAACACCCCAGAGCAACGTAAGAATTTACATAAGAGAGGATGTTATGGATGCGCTTAGCGACTACCCCATAAACAACTCATTATATATGATGCTTTTAAGCGGCGATATGGTAGTTTATGGCGATGAACAACGCGAAAAGCAAGAGCATATTGCAACCCTTCAGGTTTTCAAAAGCACAGTTGCTGCTGAAGACTCTGATAAAGATGGGTACTATTGCGTAAATATTACAGACTTTTTGAAAATGTATAAAAACAAGCTTTCAAAAACAAATGCAAATAACTTGTTTTTCACAACATCTGCCTTGAGGGATTACCATTACCAGAAGCAACGCAACAATGGCTTTTACCACATAAACGCTATTAACCTACCCTTCCAGAATATTGAATTATATTACTTGACTCTTACGGAGGATGATAAAAATGTTTAATCCACAACCTCAGACATACGAAGAAGCAAAAATAATTGCTACTTGCCTCAGTCTGCGCCAATACGTAAAGAATATTGATGACAGCTTTCTTGAATATATGTATAACATATTCAAAACTGTTCCCAACTGCCTTGTATCTTTGACTCCGAACACCTTATACGTACTTGACGGAAATGGTCAGCAGGCAGGCTTATTCAACGTTGAAACCTACGGCTCATTCAACAAAATCGTATTCAGAGCGACAGGTGTGACCATAACCAACACAACCACTACTTCAGGCTGTGGCAGCTGCGGATGCTCAAGCAACAACAATAACAACAATAATAACAACAATAACGGATAATCATCATGCGTAAAAAGATATATGAAATTGTGCATATTTATGATAACAGCATTTTAAGTGTTATTTATAAGTATGTGATGATATTTTTTATTATATTAAGTATTCTGCCACTTACACTTAAGAATAAACCCACTATTATTACATATATAGAGATATTGTGTGTGGTTGTATTTATTATCGACTACATACTCAGGTGGGTTACAGCAGATTACAAGCTGGGTATACAAGGAATTCGGGCATTTTTACGTATTCCATTCCGAATTATATCTATAGTGGATCTATTATCAATTTTCGCCCTTACCTGCTCTGCCTTCGACATATTTTCGGGCTTTCAGTTCACAAAAATACTTGCTGTTTGCAGAATAATCAGAATATTCAGATATTCAAAAAGTGCGCGTACTATTATAGAAATATTCCAAAAATCAAAAAAACAGCTTCTGGCAGTTGTCAGCCTTGCTTTAGGTTACATTGTAGTTTCATCAATAATCATATACAATGTTGAGCCACAATCCTTTAACAGCTTTTTTGAAGCTGTGTATTGGGCAACAGTTTCACTCACTACTGTGGGCTATGGTGATTTGTACCCCGTAACCGATCTTGGCAGAGTTGTTGCTATGGCCTCCTCCTTCTGTGGAATTGCCATAGTTGCTCTCCCTGCAGGTATTGTTACGGCCGAATACATAAAAACACTCAACGTAAATTGCGATGATTGACGAGGGTTATATGACTGGTTTTTCACAAAGCAGACTGCATTTACAATTTCACTTAACAGGCAACTGTAACTTAAGGTGCAAACATTGTTACCGCACCGAGGGTAATGTTGAGCCCCTTACAACAGATGATGTAAAAGGAATAATTGATCAATTTATTGTTTTGCGCGATAAATACAACAATGATCACAATATCAGAAAGCGTGGCCACATTAATCTGACCGGCGGCGAGCCTTTCATACGAAAAGATATTGCAGAGATTATTAATTACATTCATTCAAATAACAAATCACTTACTTACGGTATACTGTCAAATGGTTCATTTATAGACGATGAGGTTATAGCGCTTTTAAAGGCAACAGACGTTTCTTTTATTCAGTTGAGCATTGACGGAGAGCGTAATACCCACGACGAATTACGTGCACCCGGAGATTACAACAGAGTAATGGCTGTTGCAAAAAAGCTGACATCGGCAGGTATAAGAGTTTACATAAGCTTTACAGCAAATGCAAAAAACTATACTCAGTTGCCCACTATTGCAAAGGAGTGCAGAAAAAATAAGATTACCGCTTTATGGTCTGACAGAATTGTACCTATCGGTAATGCAGAAGAGCTACAAGACCTGATTATCACAAAAGCATTATTACCGGATTATGTTGCAAATCTAAAAAAAGCACGTGGTTCAGAATTAACGCAAAGGCTCCACAAAAAAACCGATATACAAATTAAACGCGCCCTACAATTTATTGGTAGCAACCAACCCATATACGAATGTTCAGCAGGTAAAAGCCTTATTGTGGTTGATGAATTCGGCAATATTATGCCCTGCCGACGATTACCGATAATCTGCGGCAACGTATTTACATCTACCCTGACAGATATTTACTACAATCACCCTACGTTTATTGATTTAAGAGAGCCCTGTATACCACAGGAATGTCTTAAATGCCCACACAATATGTCCTGCAACGGTGGGGCTAAATGTCAAAGCTACGCAGAGTACGGCACATACAAAAAAGCAGACCCTGCATGTACTTTAACAGAGCTGTTATAAACGGCTCTGTTATTTTAATAAAACGAATTTTTATACATAATTATGCTTGAAATATACATTCACTAATGGTAAAATAGGCAGATGACAGCGATATAAAAATTACTCTTTCAGGTGCATAGTTTTCTTGTACTTGCAAAACACACCAACAAAACAGAATTAAACGTGCTAGAAAAAGAGTAATAATAACTCTGAAGCATTCACCATAAAATAAGGAGTCTTTATTTTGGAAACAACCACACAAATCAAAAAAAGAGGTTTTTACCTTGCAACGGGCGTATTTGCTATGCTTTTTTCAGGTGTTTTATACGCCTGGTCTATACTAAAAATACCTTTCAAGGAGTCATTCGGTTGGAGCGATTCTACACTTGCCCTTAACTTTACTCTTACAATGTGCTTCTTCTGTCTTGGAGCATTCTTTGGTAGCCTTATATGTAAAAAAATCGGGCCTAAAATTACTCTTATTATTGCAGGTGCGCTTGTAGGTGCAGGCTTTATAATGACAGGTCTTCTGAAAGAGAGCACGCCTTACCTTTTATACATAAGCTATGCATTTTTAGCAGGTAGCGGTATCGGTATCAGCTACAATGTTGTAGTTGCTACTGTTAGCCAATGGTTCCCTGACAAAAAAGGTTTTTGTTCAGGTTGTCTGATGATGGGCTTCGGTGTAAGCACATTGTTACTTGGTAACGGAATCAGTAAGCTATTTGAAATGCCTTCATTCGGTTGGAGTAAGGCATACATTATGCTTGGTATTGTACTTGCAATTGTACTTATAATTGCAGCTATAATTTTAAAAAGACCTTCACCTGACACAAAATTCCCCCAACCAAAGGTGAAAAAGGCCACAAAAAAAGAAAGCTTTGAATCAAAAGATTTCAGCACACCCGAAATGCTTAAAAGCTTTACCTTCTGGCGTGCATTTGCTTGTATGGCGTTTATGACCGCTGTTGGTAACTCGGTAATAAGCTTTGCAAGAGACCTGGTAATTTCTGTTGATGCTGCCCCTGCCCTTGCAACAACCCTTGTAGGTGTGCTATCAATCTGTAACGGCTTAGGCAGAATTATCACAGGTGCTTTTTATGATGCACTCGGACGTCGCACAACAATGATATCTGCAAACATTCTCACAATTGTTGCCGCAGGAATTACATTGTTGGCGGTTAATATGCACTCATTACCCGTATGTATAATCGGACTTTGCCTTACAGGTCTTTCATACGGCTCATGCCCCACAGTAACAGCATCATTCTCTGCATCATTTTACGGGCAGAAATATTATTCAACAAACTACAGTATTACAAACTTTAACCTTATTATTGCATCGTTTATTGCCACATTCAGCAATAGCTTATTATCATCATCGGGTAGCTACACCGCACCATTTATTATGTTATTGGTGCTTTCAGTTGCAGCACTCGGACTCAACCTTACAATTAAAAAGCCATAAATAATCACAACGGAATTCATTAAGAATTCCGTTGCTTCTTTTTATCAGCAAATACACTTTTGATTGTTTTTACAAACAAGTATATATTGAAGCCCAGCATAACGAAGCCGGCAACAATAAACAAACCCCCATCTGATAAGGCTTTACCTGAATTTTCAGGATTAACGTGTAATGAATAGGTATCGCCTACCGCCATATCGGGCTGGGTATTATCAGTATACTCACTATGTAATTTGATATTGCTGTATTTTACACCATCAAGATAATAGTCACCATAATATTTATAAACGTAACCACCATCACTATCGTAATCAGCTTCAATGCGTGTTATGGTTGCCTTCACATACGGGCTACCCTCATACCTTGTATTTTGCCAGATACCTATGCTGAGCACAACAACACTGACCACAAGCCAAATAATTATTTTTCTCATACAACCACCTTATCTAAGATAAAGATGTGACAAGAATTTAAAAACCTTATTATGAGGTGAATACCTTACGGGGAAATCATACCATGTAACCTTTTTATGAATACTCTTTTCGTGTGAGAAAGCATTAAACCCTGCTTTGCCGTGATAGCTACCCATACCGCTTTCACCCACGCCGCCAAAACCGAAGCTGTTGATAGCAATCTGCATAATTGTATCATTAACACAACCGCCACCAAATGCGCAACGCTCAATAGTAGTGTTAATGCGCTTTTTATCCTCAGAGAAGATGTAAAAGCCAAGTGGCTTTGGCTTGTCGGCAAATAATTCGTAAAGTTCGTCATAGGATTCAAATGTGAGAATGGGTAGAACAGGGCCAAAGATTTCCTCCTGCATAACAGTATCGTCCCAGGTTACGTTAGTCATAACTGTGGGGGCAATTTTAAGCTTTTCGGGGTTAACATCGCCACCAAAAATGACCTTATCTTTGTCAATAAGGTTACATATTCTGTTAAAGTGCTTTTCATTGACAATTCTGCCGTATTCAGGGTTTTCGATGGGATTTTCGCCAAACTGTACGGTAATCTGTTTACAGATTTCTTCTACGAGCCTATCCTTTACGCTACTGTGACATATTATGTAATCAGGCACAACACAGGTCTGACCGCAGTTAAGGAATTTGCCGTAAACAATTCGCCTTGCCGCTGTTTTAATACGTGCAGTAGCATCAACAACGCAAGGGCTTTTACCTCCAAGCTCAAGCACAACGGGGGTAATATGCTCCGCTGCATGACGAAGAACCTCTTTGCCTACCTCCTGACTGCCTGTAAAGAAAATCATATCAAATTTCTGCTTAAGAAGTTCTTTATTTTCCTCTCTGCCGCCTCTGACAACCGCAATATATTCCTCAGGGAAGCATTCCTTTATTATTTTTTCTATAACATCGCCTGTTGCCGGTGCATAAGCACTTGGCTTTACAATGATTGTGTTACCTGCGGCAATAGCATCAGAAATAGGCTCCATTGTGAGAAGGAATGGGTAATTCCAAGGGCTCATTACAAGCACGTTGCCGTAAGGCACAGACTTTTTATAGCCGCTACCGATACATTGACCAACAGGTGTATATATGCGGTGCTTTGCGGCATATGAGGGTGTATGACGAATCATATAGTTAAGCTCCATAAGCACAAGACCTGTTTCACAGGTAAAGGCTTCAAACTGGCACTTACCCAGGTCTTTTTCGAGAGCTATATTTATATCATTCTCATACTTTCTTATACATTTGTATAGCTTTAAAAGGTTTTTGATACGAAAGCTGACAGGCAAGGTTGCCCCTGTTCTGAAATACTTTTGTTGTTTTTTAACAAGCTGTTCGATATTCAAGGTTACCGCTCCTAAACATTTAATTTAAACATATTTCCATTATAGCATATATACAAGAAAAAATAAAGGCAGTGAAGCAAAAGGGAGCGTAAATCAGGGATTTAAGGCTATTAAATCCCTGATTCACACTCCCTAAACTCACTCTGCTTTTATTTTACACCATATGAACATTTACGTGGGGGTACGAGATTGTGATTCCGTTTTTATCAAAGGTGGGTTTGATGTTGTCCATCACGTCGAAATAAACTGTCCAGTAATTCTCGCTAAGGCACCACGCACGAACTGTATACTCAATATCGTTAGGGTTATAGCTGCTCACGTGTACAGCAGGTGCAGTATCCTCATCGTTAAGAATCAAAGAGTGATCACAAAGTAACTGCAACAACACAGCTTTGACCTTTTCAATATCGTCATCATAAGATGCGCTGACGGTAATATCCACACGGCGGTTACGTGCGCTTGAATAGTTTGTTATGTTTGAATTTGCAATAACGCTGTTGGGAATCTGAATAAGCTTTTGGTCGGGTGTATCAAGCTTTGTATAAAACAAGCCAACCTCTTTAACTGTGCCCGATTCACCGCCTGTTTCAATATAATCACCAATGCGGAAGGGCTTGTTTGAAATAATCTGAATGCCACCAAAGGCATTTGACAAAAAGCCCTGAATAGCAAGTGAAAAAGCAACACCAACAACAGATAATGCGGCAACAAGTGATGATACTGAAACGCCAACACTACCTAAAACAATGATAACAGATACAAACAACAGCAGGACCTTGACTGCTATTCGTAAAATTTTACAAACAAGAGCGTCAAGCTTGACTTTTTTTACAAATTTATCAAAAAGAACAAGAATCAGTTTAACGCCAACAAAACAAACAATCGCAAGCACAACAACAGAAACAATCTTAGCTAAGGGTAAATCTTTAATAAAATCCAGCACTTAAACACCACCTAAAAAAATACAACTATACTGTTATTATACCATTATCAAATATGATTGTAAATAGTGGCTTATGATGGTATAATGATTGTATAAAGGAGCTGAACGCTATGAAAAACAGCCGTGAAGTAAGCGGGCACATTCTTGTTACAGACAATAACTACAGCCACATAGAAAAAGCTATTAATATTTTGAAGAATTATAATTTTGAGCTTGATTACGTAAAAACAGGTGGCGAATCATCGAGCCACGAATGGACCTGTGGTTTTGATAAAAAGTACACTACTATGAAGGAGTTTCACGAAAACGCGGTAAATGACTTTATGACAGAGCGCAAAACGAATAATGAAGATGGTGGTCCAGCTCTTGTATGGCAATACACCATTTTTTCATTAACAAATAAGGACAAACACACACAGATTCAGATTTTCACAAAGGAATTTTGGTTTGAAGAAACCGACGAATCGCAATATTCAAGCTATTACTTCCTGGGAAGCGAGGATATGGATGATTATGACGATACCCTGGCAGAAGAAATAAAAGAAAAATTAGATACTATAAAATAAACACAAGAAGGGATATGTAATATAAATGGATTTTGAAAAACTGATTACCGACCGATATTCTGTGAGGAATTTTAAGCCTGAACACCTATCACAAGATATTATTGATAAAATTCTTTTAGCAGGTCACAAAGCCCCTACGGGATGTAATTATCAGCCTCAAAGAATTTTGGTAATTAATACCGATGAGGCAATAAACAAGCTCCGCGAATGTACCAAATGCCATTTTTCTGCACCAACAGCAATCCTTGTTTGTCACAACAAGGATGAAAGCTGGGTAAGAAAATATGATGGTGCCCTATCATCACCCGTAGATGCCGCTATTGTAGCCACCCATATGATGCTTGCAGCACATAATGAAGGGGTTGGTTGCTGTTGGGTTATGCACTTTGACCCTGAGGCCATAAGAAAAGCCTATGAAATACCCCATAATATTGAGCCGATTGCACTTTTGGTTATGGGGTACCCCACCGAAGACGCACAACCACTTGAAATGCACTTTAAAACACGCGCCTTGGATGACGTCGTTTTTTACGATAAGTTTTAAAAAACTATAGAAATCATTTAAGTTTTTGTAAAACGAAGCTTAAGGCATCGCAATTATTCAACAAGCTTTGTTTTGCCATACATACATTTTCTAAAAAATATAGAGCGAGGTGAATTTCACCTCGCTTTTATTACTTAATTAAATATTCAAACCCGAGTATAACTACGCCTAACACAACCAAAACAACACCAACTGCACGATTCAATGTTTCAGGCTTTGCTTTATTGGCAAATTTTGCAGCAATTCTTGCCCAGATAAATGTAAATGCCACACAAAGGCACATTACAAAAACATCTGGTGAATCACCGAGTGAAAAGTGAGAAACTGCACCTGTCAAAGCGGTAAAAGTCATAATAAACACCCTTGTACCAACCGCAGTTTTCAGCTCATAACCAAGCACACCGGTAAGAATGAGAAGCATCATCATTCCGCCACCTGCACCAACAAAGCCACAGATAAAACCGATAAACACGCCGCTGATTACCGAACCGATAATTCTTCTTTTTTTGCTGACTGATTCCATCTCTGCCTTTGTAGTCATTACAGGCTTTAAAATAAACTTAACACCAAGCATAAGTGTAACAAAGGTACTGAAACCACCCATAGTCTGTGATGGAACGATACTCGAAACATAACTTCCGATTATAGTAAAAATTAAAATCATTACCATCATCAGAATTCCGTTTTTCACATCAAGATTTTTGTTTTTGCGATAGGTAAAAGCAGAAACACCACTCGCCAACACATCAGAAGCAAGAGCTATACCAACTGCGGTGTAGGGGTTAATTTCAAGAAAAGTAACAAGCATAGGCGTTATTACAGCCGCAGCGCTCATACCTGCAAAGCCGGTACCAAGCCCTGCACCCATACCTGCAAAAAACGTGACAATTATCGTAACAAAATAATCCATTAATTATATCCCCATAAAATTTAATACATTAAAAATCCCAAAAATCGAATTGAGTCCTATTATATCATATATAATCCAAAAATCAAATTAACAAAGTATAAATTCCCCTGCCCTGTAAATGTCAGAGCAGGTTACACCCATCCTTCGAAGGCAGCATACAAGCATCATATTGACATCTTTCGATAAATTTTGCTTTGGGGTACATATGCTTGTAGAAAGATATAAATCATAAAATAAAGCGGAGTGATATCACTCCGCTGTTTTCATTTATAATATTTTTCTAAACGTGTTTTTGTTGCTTCTAAATAAGTTTTATCTATTTCTATTCCTATGTATCGCCTATTGTTTTTTAACGCTGCTTCACCTGTGCTTCCCACACCATTAAAACAATCTAAAACAATATCATTTTCATTGGAAGCAATTTTAATTATTTTTTCAAGAATTGAAATAGGCTTTTGCGTTGGATGAAGATTTTTCCCATTTTCATCCTTTATTCTTTCAGAACCCATACAAATTCCACTTTCAACAAAATTGTGCATATCAGCTTGATTGGTAAAATTCCAAGTATGGCCTTTATTCCAACAACCAATTATTAGTTCACAACTATTCAAAAAAGATGATTTTCTAAAATTAGGAACCGGATTTGTCTTATGCCACACCATAAACTGAAATGTATCGAATTCAGGATCAAAAACTTTATGATATTCACCGATAATGTTATAAGAACAAAAAATAAAAATATTTCCATTAGGTTTGAGAACTCTTTTGAATTCAGAAATCAAATCACCTGGATTCAATTCTTTTAAATCCCATTCAGCCAAATCATTATTAATATCAGAACGCCAATCAAATTTAATATTTCCTGTACTATATTTTGCAATATTGTACGGCGGGTCTGTCAGTATTAAACTCACAGAATTATCGGGTATATTTTTCATAGCTGAAAAACAATCATCGTTTATCAATAAACACCTGTTCATTTTCTCTAAATTATACATATATCAAAAATACAATCCTTTTATTTCACTTAATGCATACCTAATTTTATTTGCTGATTTTTTGTACTGTTCAAATATTACCTCAAAACCATCAGAACTATTGCACACAAAATTCCAATAATCTTTTCCAATTAAAAGTTCCTCTTCGGCAAAGAACTGTTTAACTCGTTCTTGTTTCCATTCTCGACCTTCACCAAACTTATTATAAGCGGTACCAAAATATATAAATATCTTTGCTGTCGGATCATCTTTGATTTGATTTTTTAAAAGAAAAAATTCTTCAAGCAAAGCTGATTTTTCTGCTTTAGCTTTTTTGTTATCCAAATCCCCTGATGCCTTTAATTCAATCAAATAATGTTCATTTTTATCTTCGTTATAAAAATAATTATCTGTTACGTGCGTTCTTTTAAAACTTGTTATATCCCTGGGGTATATCGATGAAAAATCAACATAATGATCAATTTTAGGTTTTGCAACATGACTAACATAATTATCTAAAATATTAGCTATTCTTTGGGTTTGCTCTGGTAGAATAAACGAATCGATGTCACCCCTAACCTCATAAGAAAGTTTTGCAATACTATTACCAATGTTTTCAAGAACATTACCAAAACTACTGTCAAAACTGCGAACAAAAGCAGAATAGAACATAAACTCTTCACCAAGTTCAGCAATAAAACAATTGTTTTTCTTCATATTAATAACGCCATTCACATCATCAACTTCGCTACTGTATCGACTTATTAAACCTTCTGCAAAATTGGTTATTGCTGTATCAACAATAATTTCTATAGCTTTTCTTTTTTCTATTGACAACACATCCGCACTATTGTTTCTTTCCAGTTGTACCAAACCCATAATTTCACCCCACACCGTTATGTACTATTGGCAATATATACTACCTCAAATGTTACGATATGTAACATTTTTATTGTAACAAATTGTTACAATAAATTCAAGGTGATTCTGTGATTGGATTAAAAATAATTAGAAAAAAACTAAAACTAAATCAACAAAAAGTTGCTTTAGATTTAAATATATCAAGAGAAGCTTTATCTCATTACGAAAATGGAAAAAGGCAGCCATCTTTACAAATGCTCGTTAAAATGTCAAATTATTTTAATGTATCTATAAATTATTTAATCACCGGTGAAGAATTTAAAAAAAGATAAAACCTACAAGTATTCATTATGAAAAAATGCTTGTAGGTTTATTTTTATATCTGCATATTTCTACTCTTTTAACAGATAATAGAATTAACATTTCAAAACTTTTACAAGGAGATTGATTTATATATGAAAGCAACAGGGATCGTGAGAAGAATAGACGATTTGGGAAGGGTTGTTATTCCTAAAGAAATCAGAAGGACACTTCGTATTCGTGAGGGAGACCCGTTAGAGATTTATACTGCAAGTGATGGTGAGGTTATTTTCAAAAAATATTCGCCTATGGGTGAGATTTCGGAATTTTCGGGTCAATATTCTGATGTTCTGAGCAGAACGGCAGGCTTGCCCGTTATTATTACAGACCGCGACCATGTAATTTCTGTTTCGGGCTTCCCGAAGCGTGATGCTATGGACAGGCACGTTTCACCTGAGCTTGAGGATTTTATGGAAAACCGCGAAAGCTATATCTGCACAAGAGAAAGCAAGCCCCTCTACCCCATTATGGGACTTGAGGTGACTGCATCATTGGCATACCCCATTATTGCCGCAGGTGATATTGCAGGGTCTGTTATTTTCCTTGAAGGTGACAATAACAAGCAGCTTACAGACACAGAAATCAAGCTTGCTCAGGTTGCGGCGGCGTTTTTGGGCAAGCAGATGGAAGAATAAGGCAAGGTCATTCCACCTTGCAGTGATATAAATCCTTCGGATTTGTGATATACGCTTACGCGTGCGATATATTGCTTACGCAATGCGATATATTTTGCTCCGCAAAACATTTCGGGGAGGCTCCGCTTCCAAACAATATAAGGCTTTGCTTCCAACCAACATAAAGCTAACATTTAGCGGAACTACCCACCACCAAAAGCGTTGCTTTTGGTCCCCCTCCCTAGGGATAGGGAGGTAAGGCTTCGCTTTACAGATAAGATTTTGTACTGACGGCACGAGGTAGACAATAATTGCACACAAAAGACAACGGATATATTTGTGCATTATTCCAAAACCGATTCATTGGGAGCATTTCACATTGTAAAAAATAACTCTTTGTGGTAAAATGGAATAGTTGGCTGAGGCTGACTATTACAGATTACTGCAAGGAGTTTTTTATGGCTTCACGAAACGAAAGAACAGAGGCACTTGCCACAAATCTGAATATATACGTAAGCGAGGCGCATATTTTTACATCTGATGCCATTGTACTTGCATCATTTTGTGCGCCACGCCACAAGGACAAATGCTGTGACCTTGGCACAGGCAATGGTATTATCCCCCTACTATGGTTAAGAGATTTCAAGCCCAAAGAAATAACAGGTGTAGAACTTTCAGACAGTGCGGTTAACCTACTTAATAAAACACTTACAGAAAATAACATTGATGATAAAATCAAAGTTATTCACCACGATTTACGCACACTAAAGGGTGTTTTACCTAACGAGTATTACGATATAGTCAGCATTAACCCACCCTATAAAAAGCTGGGCACAGGTATTGTTAATACTGAAACCGACTATCAGAACGCTCGTCACGAATTTACCTGCACACTTGATGATTGCGCAAAGGCAGCATCACTTCTTTTGAAGTTTGGCGGCAGGTTCTGTATTTGTCAGCGTCCCGAAAGGCTCCCTGATATTTTTGAGGCTATGCGCAAATTTAAAATTGAGCCAAAATCAATGCGTGAGGTTATTCAACGCCCCGGAAAAGAGCCAAGCCTTGTACTTGTTGAGGGCAAAAAAGGCTCTGCACCCGGATTCAGAATAAGTGCACCACTTATACTTGAGGATGAAAGCGGTAACTACACGCCCGAAGCAGAAGAATTATTTCACTCATATAAATATAAATCAATTTAAAGGATGATGCATTATGAAATACGATGTTGTTATTGTAGGCGCAGGCCCTGCAGGTATTTTTACCGCACTTGAAATGCGCAGAAAAGGCTCGAAAAAATCAATACTTATCGTAGAAAAAGGTCAGCCCGTTGAAAAGCGCAGTTGCCCCAAGGCGGTTACAAAACAATGTGTTAACTGTAAGCCCTATTGCCACATCACAACAGGCTTTTCGGGTGCAGGTGCATTCTCTGACGGCAAGCTTTCATTAAGCTACGAGGTTGGCGGTGATTTGCCTTCGCTTATTGGTGAAGATTTTGCACAAGAGCTTATTAATTATACTGATAAAATTTACCTTGAATTTGGTGCTGACGAGCATATCGAGGGTATCAGCAACGACGCCGAGGTAAAGGAAATACGCAAAAATGCTATTCAAGCAGGTCTTAAGCTTGTTGACTGCCCTATTCGTCACCTTGGCACAGAAAAGGCACACTCACTTTACCTTGATATCGAAAACCACCTTCGCAACAATAACGTTGATATGATGTTTGGTTATGAGTGCAACAACATTCTTATTGAAAATGGCGTTTGCAAAGGCGTTTTTATCAGCAAGGGTGATGACCACCAGCAGATTGATGCTGATAAAATTGTTGTTGCCACAGGCAGACGTGGTGCTGACTGGCTTGAAAAGCTTTGCACAGAACATGGTATTGAGCACCAGGCAGGTACTGTTGACATTGGTGTACGTGTTGAGGTGCGTAACGAGGTTATGGAAAAGGTTAACCGCGTATTGTATGAAAGCAAACTAATCGGTTATCCCAAGCCCTTCAAAAACAAGGTTCGTACCTTCTGCCAGAATCCCGGTGGCTTTGTAAGTCAGGAAAACTACGATAATGACCTTGCAGTTGTTAACGGACACTCATATAAAGAGAAAAAGTCAAACAACACAAACGTTGCTATACTTTGCTCACACAACTTTAACCACCCCTTCAATCAGCCTATCGAGTACGCGCAAAAGGTTGGTGAGCTTACAAATATGCTTGGTGCAGGTCATATACTTGTACAGCGCTATGGCGATATACTTGACGGCAAACGTACCTGGCCAAAGGAGTTGGCACAGTCAAACCTGCGTCCATCACTCCCCGATGCGGTTGCAGGTGACATTACTGCTGCTATGCCCTACCGTGCTATGACAAACATTATCAACTTTATACAAGCTGTTGACCACGTTGTGCCCGGTTTTGCATCTACAGAAACCTTACTGTACTCACCCGAGCTTAAATTCTACAGTAACAAGATTAAAATGGATACAAGCCTTAACACAAGTGTTCAGGGACTTCATTGTCTTGGCGATTCATCAGGTTGGACACGCGGTCTTATGATGGCATCTGTAATGGGTGTGCTTATGGGCAGAAAGATTGTAGAAGAAGATTAATATGAAATTTAAAAATCTGCATTGATTCAGTAGTGAATCAATGCAGATTTTTATTTTGCATACATTATTGCGCCTATGGGCAAATATAATATAGTAACTATATTGTGGTTGAAAGCGGTGTTTTAATGGTAATGCAGATTAATTTTAAAAAGCTTGTTAAAAACCTTGCCATACCATTGGGAGTGGGCTTGGTTTCAGGGCTTCTGACACGTGGCGGTGTTGAGGAATTTAACGCTACGGCAATCAAGCCCTTTTTTATGCCCCCGGGGTGGGTTTTCCCTGCAGCGTGGACAATACTTTATATTCTTATGGGTATTGCCGCATATATTATTGATGTTGCGCCAGATACCAAAAGCAAAAAATTTGCACAGACCTTATACTACGTACAATTATTTTTCAACTTTAGCTGGAGCTTTCTTTTCTTTACATTCGGGCAATACCTGTTTGCGTTTATATGGATCATTATTCTGTGGGTACTGATTATTGCAACGACAATTGAATTCAATAAAATCGAGCCAAAAGCCGCATACCTTATGATACCATATATCATTTGGGTAACCTTTGCAAGTGTATTGAATTTTAGTGTGTACCTATTGAATTAAAAATCCTGAAAATGCGTCGCGATTATAAGGCTTCGCAACACTACCTTTGCGATAGTAATATAATGTTCGGAAGCGGAGCTTCCCCTATAATTTTGCATTTTGCATTTAAAAAGGCGTTGCTTTCGCAACGCCTTTAACTATTAGCCTACTTCAACTGTACCGTCTTCGTAAACCTTAATTTTATCGCCTGTTTTAACTGTGTTGAGGAATTCCTCACCAAGGCAGTCAATAGTGGGCATTGGAGTATCTGTCCATACAGCACCGAGGATTGCGCCTGCTGCTGCGAGTGAGTCAATATGCTCTGAGAAAAGCATACATGCAGGACATTTGTCAAGAACCTTTGCACAATAAAGAACCATACCGCCGGTTGTAGAACCGATTGTCTGAGGAAGACAAAGTGCTGAACCACCCATAGGCATCTTGTAGATATCGGGATTATTCTGGTCACCACATTTTGCTGTTTTATCTTCTTCCTTATCGAACTGGAGAGCATTCTGGAATGAAGCGAGTGTATTAAAACCACCGTGTGAAACGAGTGCTATTGCCTCTGCTGTGCCCGGTACAACGGGACGACCTTTAAATGTTTTCATCTTATTTTGCCCCCTTTGTGATTATATCAAGAATCTCATCACTTGTGTAATAACGAGATGTTGTGTATGTACGAAGTTTGTTTGAGTTAGTAATAACCCTGCCTGATTTAGCAAGAGGGTTATTCATATACATAAGAGGACAAATGTAGCTGAGTGTTACGCCTGTTGCAGCAAGCTTTGCAGCGTATTCAGTCTTGTTGAACTCATCACAAACTGCAGGAGCAGCTGTAAATACTGTA
>JAZQRX010000055.1:0-84835 GCA_045629785.1 Acutalibacteraceae bacterium
GGGCGGGCCAAAACCGAGAGCACTTTTTGAGTGTTCTCGGTTTTAATCTATCATCAAACGAAGGGATTCGAACCCCATTAGTCTATCTCGTGTCGGTTCGCCTTGGCGGAGACACGAGAGACATAAAATGCGACGGTTCGCATAGCGAACGAACTCGTGCGGAGCACGAATCCCTTCGGGCGGGCCAAAACCGAGAGCACTTTTTGAGTGTTCTCGGTTTTAATCTATCATCAAACGAAGGGATTCGAACCCCATTAGTCTATCTCGTAGTGTTGAATATCATTTGTTTTTTAATTTTTTATTGATTACATAAATTCAATATGATATTATAAAACTATCATTAATAATATTATTCAATCAGGTGATATTATGAGTTTTTGGGATATTTTAAGTTTATTAGCAGGCTTAAGCTTTTTCTTGTTTGGTATGAGTACAATGTCAAACGGACTTGAAAAAGCCGCAGGAAGTAAGCTGGAGGTTATTCTTAAAAAGATGACCTCAAACCTTTTAGTAAGTATTTTTGTAGGCGCAACTATTACCGCGGTTATTCAGTCCTCGTCAGCAACAACAGTTATGCTGGTTGGTCTTGTTAACTCCGGATTGATGAATTTTGCAAACACCATCGGTGTTATTTTTGGTGCCAATATCGGTACAACAATTACCGCTTGGTTATTGTCACTTTCGGGTCTCGAAAGCGATTCTTTCATCATTCAACTTGTAAAGCCACAAAACTTTACACCGATACTTGCTATAATAGGCATCGCCTTTACGATGATGTCCAAGAGTGAAAAGAAAAAGACACTCGGAACCATCTTTGTAGGCTTCACTGTTTTGATATATGGTATGGATATTATGTCAGATGCAGTTGGTGGTCTTGCTGATTCCCCCACATTTACAAACCTGCTTACAAACTTCAACAATCCCTTTGTAGGCATTCTCATTGGTGCTATTGTAACCGCAGTAATTCAATCATCTTCGGCATCTGTTGGTATTTTACAGGCACTTTCAATGACAGGTGCAATTACTTATAATATGGCAATTCCTATTATAATGGGTCAAAATATTGGTACATGTGCAACAGGACTTATTTCTTGTATCGGAGCAAGTGCAAATGCAAAACGAGTTGCTCTTTCACATACACTTGTAAATGCAATAGGAACAATAATTTTGTTACCGATATACCTAATCTGTGTAAAGCTTTTTGACTTTACACTCGCAAATTCACCAGTAAACCCTGCTTCGATAGCGGTAATACACACCATATTCAATATTGCGACTGTTGTGATACTTCTGCCTTTCACAAAGCTTATTGCAAAGCTGGCACAGAAGCTTATTAAAGAAAAGTCAACAGATGAAAAAACATCAAAGCGTGCCACCTATCTTGACGAAAGACTTTTCAACTCTCCTGCAGTTGCAATCATGGAATGTGACAACTACACAACCAAAATGGCGTTACTCGCAAAGGAAACTGTAGAAAAGGCAACAAAGCTTTTGTTCAACTACAACGAAGAAAGCGCTAATGAAATTGTAGAATGTGAAAACACACTTGATATGTACGAGGATGAACTTGGCACATACCTTGTAAAGCTTTCAGCGTTATCACTATCAACTGATGAAAGCCATAAAATTGCCCGTATGCTCCACTCAATTGGTGACTTTGAGCGACTTGGTGACCACGCACTTAACCTTAAGAAAACGGCAGAAGAAATACACGATAAAAAGGTAATATTTTCTGATGAAGCAATCAGAGAAATTGACATACTTACTACTGCCGTAACAGAAATCATAATAATGACAACAAACGTTTATGAAAAGAATGATATTGAAGGTGCTTCAAAAATAGAACCACTTGAGCAGGTTATTGACCGCCTTACTGCAAAAATCAAATCAAGACATATTGCAAGACTTCAGCATGGCGATTGTACTATTGAAATGGGGTTTGTGTTGTCAGACCTTATTACAAACTGCGAAAGAATTTCAGACCACTGTTCAAATATTGCTGTTGCGGTTATTGAAGGTCAGTCAGACAGCTTTGACCCCCACCAATACCTGAACAATATGAAAAACGAAAACGAAGATTTCAAAACACTTTACGCAGAATACAAAGAAAAGTACGCGTTATAACTTTAGTATATAAATTAATCGAAAAATCCCCTGAAATTTTAATTAAAAACCTTGACAACCAAGGTTATAATGATTATAATTTAGTGGATGTGCCGGTGTGGCGGAATAGGCAGACGCAAGGGACTTAAAATCCCTCGGTGGCAACATCGTACCGGTTCAAGTCCGGTCACCGGCACCAAACAGAGAGAAATCGCTTTTGTGGTTTCTCTCTGTTTTGTTTTGTGAAAAAAGCAGGACTTGAACCGTCTCGGCGAAGCCGAACATAATCGGGTGTTCGCGAGGTACGAGCGTATGACGGGCAGAGCCCTTCAAGTCCGGCCACCGGCACCAAACAGAGAGAAATCACTTTTGTGGTTTCTCTCTGTTTCGTTTTATAAAAAAAGCAGGACTTGAACCGCCTCGGCGAAGCCGAACATAATCGGGCGTTCGCAAGTGAAACGCAGCGAATGATGGGCAGCACCCATCAAGTCCGGTCACCGGCACCAAATAGAGAATCACCATTTTTGTGGTGACTCTCTATTTTTTGTCATGGTAAACGAGGACTTGAACCGTCTCGGCGAAGCCGAACATAATCATTTGTTCACAAACTCACTTATAAATTATTATAACCTCTATGGAATTCACACACTTATCGTGATATAATAAGAATATAAAATAAAACGTACTGATATATATTAAAGAATAACTCAGGTGATATTTATGAAAATTGCTTTTTTCGATGCAAAGCCCTATGACAGACCATCCTTTGAAAAGTTTGGCGGTGATTATGGGGTTAAATTCAAATTTTTTGAAACAAGGCTCAACGAAGATACTGTTGAGCTTGCAAGAGGTTATGACGGAGTATGTGCCTTTGTGAATGACACCATAAATGCTGATGTTATTGACCGTCTTAACGAGATGGGTATAAAAATCCTTGCACTCAGATGCGCAGGTTTTAACAATGTTGATATAAAACATGCTCAGGGTAAGCTTCACGTTTTCCGCGTACCTGCATACTCCCCTTATGCTGTTGCCGAGCACGCCATAGCGCTTTTGCTAACATCTATAAGAAGAATCCACAAGGCATACATCCGTTCAAGGGATTTCAACTTCAGTCTATCGGGATTAACAGGCTTTGACCTTCACGGCAAAACGGTAGGTGTTATCGGAACAGGTAAAATCGGCAGGGTTTTCATTGGTATCTGCCGAGGCTTCGGTATGAGGGTGCTTGCTTACGACAAATTCCCTGCCCCCGACCTTGACAATGGTGACACTGTAAGATACGTAGAGCTTAAGGAGCTTTTTGCAAACAGTGACATTATATCACTCCACTGTCCCCTAACAGATGAAACACACCATATGATTGATGAAAAAACAATTGAAAAATGCAAAAAGGGCGTAGTAATTATCAATACTTCAAGGGGCGCGCTTGTTGATGCACAGGCACTTCTTGAAGGTATCAAATCACGAAAAGTAGGTGCTGCTTGCCTTGACGTTTACGAAGAAGAATCAGAATTGTTTTTCGAGGATAATTCAGGCCATATTCTCGAAGATGATATTCTTGCAAGACTTATTTCAATGCCTAACGTTATTGTAACTTCACACCAGGCGTTCCTTACAGAAGAGGCACTTGAAAATATTGCAGAAACAACTATCAGAAACATCGTTGATTTTACTGAGAATGGTGAATGTCACAACGAAATATTTTATAACAAGTGATTTCTTAAAATTTAAAAACAAGTATCTGTAAAAGCAGATACTTGTTTTTGTTTTTTCTAATTAGATAAAAATCATTGATTTATACAATAATTAATAGTATAATATTATGCGTTAAAAATTAAGTTTTTGGCACACGTTGTCAAAAACAAAAGAAAAGAGAGAAAATAATGGCAAAATTAAGATTTCTTATAGCCCTTGTGGCTGCTAAGTTCACCAAATTCGCTATTAAATTGTTGGGTCGCAACGCATCGCATAACCCTGGTGTTATTGCACTTAAAATCTGCCCCGACTTTTTAAAGCTTGCACCCAAGGCTCCACTTGTTATCTGTGTTACAGGTACAAACGGCAAAACAACTGTTTCAAACCTGTTAACAGATGCCTTTACCGCCGATGGCAAAAAGGTTGTAAGCAACCGTACAGGCTCTAATATTGTACCGGGTTGCACAACAAACCTTATAAACAGCCTTAATATTTTCGGTAAGGTTAAGGTTGACGTAACTGTTTACGAGGTTGACGAACGTGCTTCAAGGCTTATACTCCCCTTCCTTAAGCCTGACTACCTTGTTGTTACAAACTTCTTCCGTGACAGCCTTAAGCGTAACGCTCACCCCGACTATATTTTCAGCGTTGTTGACACATATTGCCCCGACACAACAAAGCTTATTCTTAATGCAGACGAGCTTTGCTCTGCACGTCTTAAAGAGAATAGCGAGCGTGTTTTCTACGGCATTGGTGAAATGGCAACAGATATTAAGGAATCAATTAACATTGTTGCAGACTACTCACTTTGCCCCAAATGTGGCACACAGTTAAAATATGATTACCTTCGTTATCACCACATCGGTCACGCCAAGTGCCCCAACTGTGATTTCGAATCAAAAAATGCTGACTACCTTGTTACAAAGGTTGACTCAGCAAATAAAACATTCACCCTTACACACAATGGTAAGGATATGGTATTCCCCCTTATCAACGATATTATTTTCAACATCTACAATCAGCTTACTGTTATCACTACACTTTTACAGGTTGGTTATACTGATGAGCAGGTGCTTGGGCTTGTTGAAAAAATACACGTACCTGATTCACGTCTTAATCACACGGAGGTTAAGGGTGTTAAGGTTACTCAGGCTATGAGTAAAGGTCAGAGTTGTATTTCATCTTGCCGTACATTTGACTTTGTTTCAAGTCAGCCCGGCAAAAAGGCTGTAATTATTGCAGTTGATGACTACTATGACCGCAAAAAGAGTATTGAGTTTGCAGGTTGGATATACGACGTTGACTATGAATTTATGACACGCGAGGGCGTTGAGCAGGTTATCTGCACAGGCCCACGCTGCTACGACCACAAGGTACGACTTTTACTTGCAGGTGTACCTGAAGAAAAAATTGCTTGTTCAACAGACGAGCTTGCAGGTATTGACCTTATTAAAACTGACGTTGTTGATAACGTATTCATTCTTTATGATACATCAACATACAACCTTTCTTGCAGAATGAAGGATAAATTAATTGCAGTATTGGAGGCTTCAAAATGAGAATAGAAATTTTATACCCTCAGATTTGTTGCCTTTATGGTGACAAGGGCAACACCAAATTCTTACAGCAGTGCTTACCTGAGGCAGAGTTTATATTTACCCAGCTTAATGAAAAGCCCCGATTCCTTACAGAGGATATTGACCTTTGCTGTATGTACTCAATGAGTGAGCAGAGTCAGGAGCTTATTCTTAACAGACTTATGCCCCTTAAGGATGAAATTACAGACAAACTCAACAATTCAAAAACATTCTTTTTATTCCTTGGTAATGCCATCGAATTGCTCGGCAACTACATTGAGCGCGAGGATGAAAGCAAGGTTGAAGCATTAGGTATTTTTGACATATTTGCTGTACGCCACGCTCCTCGCAGATTCAACACACTTATTCAGGCAAAATTCCAGAATATGACTTTACTTAGTTATACCAGCCGTTTTGCAGATACATTTGGCATCACCGAAGAGATGGCTATGGCAAAGGTTGAAATCGGCACAGGTTCTTGCCCCGGCACAAAGCTTGCAGGTATTTACAAGGATAACCTTATTGCAACATATATGCTTGGCCCGGTGCTTGTAGCAAACCCTGATTTTGCAAAATGGTTACTTAAAAAGCTTGGTGTAGAGTCACCTGCCCTCCCCTTTGAAAGCGCACTTTACGAAAGCTACGAGGCAAAAAGAAAGGAATTCCAGAATCCTGATCTGGAGTTAGAATAATAAAATGGAAAATTTCCGTCCAACAAAAGCACAGATTAACCTTGGTGCTATAAAGCGTAACACAGAAAAGCTCATTAAAAAATATACAGGCTACAAATATTATATGGCAGTTGTTAAAGCCGACTGCTACGGTTATCGTGGTTTTGACGTTGTAAAGGCTATGCTTGATGGCGGTGCAAACTGCCTTGCAGCAAGTCTTTTGGAGGAAGGCGTTGCTTTAAGAGAGCACTTCCCCGATACGCCTATACTATTATTCACCCCCGTACCCGCAACTCAGCTACACATAATGAAGGAAAACAACCTGTGGGTAACTGTTGCTACACAACAGCAGGCAGATATTGCTTCGGCTGTCGACGGCTTAAACGTTGTTATAAGAGCGAATGGCGGTAGTGATATTTTAGGTGGCCCCACAACACCTACAGAATTCCATAAGCTTTGGGATACACTCACAGACGGCAAATGCAACCTTAAGGGCATTTACCTGCATAGTTACAATGCCGAGTGTGACGAAGATACTTGTAATGAGTACACAACCTTTGAAGCTATGACAGCAGGCCTGCCCATTGAAAGCCTTGATTTAATAAGCATTTCAAACAGCCTTACTCTGCCACGTTACGGCAAAAAAGAATACGCTAACGCCTGTCGACTCGGTAACATTATTTATAAAATTGAAAGCGACGACGATGACCTTGAAAACACATTTTCACTTACAAGCGAAGTGCTTAACGTTTTCACTCTCAAAAATGGGCAGAGCGTAGCCTACAGCCGTGCTTACACAGCCACAAAGGATAACACATATATTGCTGCTATCCCCATTGGCTTTGGTGACGGATTTTCAAAAACAAATATCGGCAGAGATGTTTTTATAAACAACAAGCGCTACCCTATTGTGGCTGTTACAATGGATATTACCCATATTCTTGTTGACGAAACCGTAAAAGCAGATGATGTTGTTGTGTTAATTAAAGACACACACCACCTTGATGAAATTGCAGAGCATATTCACGGCGCAACTGAGGAAGCGATATGCGCCCTCAATAAACGCGTTATAAGAAAATATATTGATTAAACAACAAAAATCCTTAACTCAAACGAGTTAAGGCTTTTTATATAACTTTATCAGATTATAAACCCACCATTTACGGGGATTATCTGACCTGTGATAAAATCTGCTTTATCCGAGCAAAGGAATGCAACTGTATGGGCAATGTCCTCTGGTATAGCTAACCTATCAAGGGGTGTTTCATCCTTAAGGGCATTTTTATCATCATTGGTAAATTGTGCCATCATATCAGTAAGCACAACCCCCGGCGACACTGCATTTACCCTGATACCTGATAAACCAACCTCTTTGGCAAGGGCTTTTGTAAGGCCGATAACACCTGCCTTGGCTGCGGAATAATGCACCTCCATAGATGCACCAACCTGCCCCCACATTGACGTTATATTTATAATAACACCATTTTTTTGATTTATCATATATGGCAATACACTACGGCAACAATTGAATGTACCTGTAAGATTTGTGCCAATCATCCTTTGCCACATTTCATCTGTAATATCTGTAAAAAGAGCTTGCTGGGCAATACCTGCGTTATTGACAAGCACATCTACCCCACCGAAATCTTTTTTAATGTTATCAAGCATATCGGCAACCTGAGTTGAATCAGAAACATCTGCTTTATAGATATCAACATCAACAAGCTGTGACAATTCACTTTTAAGGCTCTGTGCCGCCTCATAAGAGGAGTTATAATTAACCGCAAGGTTGTAACCCATATTCGCCAACTCACGGCAGATAGCGGCTCCTATGCCCTTTGCACCACCTGTCACAAGTGCGGTTTTATTCTTCATAGCTATACTCCGAGGGTAATTCCTCTACAAACTCTGAAACATTTTCTGCATTAAGTTCCTGCTTTGTATAGCCTGCAGGTGGAGTAAATACGGCCTCGGGCGCAACAGGTGAAAGGCTGTCATAATAGAGTGTGCTACCGTCATTTGCTGTAGTCATTATAATTGTTCTGCCAACAAAGTAATCCTTATTGCCACTTGCATATTCCTTGACAGTATACTCAACACCATCAATAGTCTCTTTGCTTGTACCGATAAGTGTTCTTTCAACCTGCATCGGATCCTGATAAATTACACCAAGATCAAGATCTTCCTTCTGTGCCTGCTCCTCAAGCATTGACTTAGGAATTTCGATATAAACCTTTTGATCAATGGACATATAATAAACGATATCACCGCTTATAATAACACCAAGCTGTTCTGCATTCTGATTAAAGAAAATTGCAGATTTCTGATTTTTACGCGCAATTCTGAAATTCGATACCTGACCATTTGCATCAACAACACGGCAGGTTACAAGGTACTGAGATGATCTGAGAATGGCGTCATCATCAGGCAGGATATTTATACTTGGCTTATCAGGCTTTGAGCCTGCGTTGCTTGAGCTATTGGGCTTTGTAACCTTATCAGAAAAGTTGCCGCCATTACCTGCAGGCTTTGTTGTAGATGCATTACCGCCCTGTGCAGGCTTTGTTGTAGTAGCATCTGCTGTGCCTTGCTGTGCTGTGGTGGTTTCCTCCTGTGACTGTAAGGCCTGCTGAAGTCGGTCATTTGAAACGCCTGTATTGGGCTTTGCTTCAGCTGTATTTTCACCATTCTGTACAGGCTGTGTTACAGGTGTAAAGAAATCATTTACAAGCTGTTCTGCCTCAGGTGATGCAGTAACAGTCTGAGTTTCTAAAACAACACCACTTTCATCTGTAACCGCAATAACTGCAGTATCAGGCTCTGTTACAGTAGGAACAGGTGCAGTTGTCTCCTCTAAATCAAATGACATTTCACAACCGCTAAGCACCAAAAAAACTGCAGAAAGCACTATAGCAATCATAGATATGGTTAATTTTTTCATAATTCCCTCCGAAGTAGGTTTTTTGTAATTTTAACATATTAAAGATAAAATTACAATAAAATCACAAATATCTTAAAGTTTATTTACAAATAGTTTAAAAAACCAAAGGGTGAGTCGCTAAACCCACCCTTTGAGAGAAATTTTCAGTTGGTTTCGGGGTCAATCACCCTGATTGTTGATTGGTTTGGAAGGTCATTGGTCACGCCAATCGTATGTCTCTTCACATGATAAATCAAATTCTTTACCATTGATTGATACAATTGTATTATTTACCCAAAAAATCTGAACATCAGATTCATGATATGCATCATAAATCAATGTTTTTGTATTTCCGGTAACTTCATAAACTTTGATTGAAAAATCAACGGTTGCACCAGGCTCTGTCCTATAAGCTTCCAAAATATATTCTCCATCCGGCGATTGAGATGATGTTATGAATGTTTCAGGGCTATTCTCCTGCGATTTCACAATACCAAGGAAAGGAACTATACACAAAAAAACAAACAGTATAGCTAACACAAGCAAAACCACATTCAAAACAACCGCCAAAACAATTGGAACAACTTTTTTCATAACAATATTCCTTTTAATTATTTTCATAATAAAGCATAATACCATACATTATATACATCTGGTCACGAAGGTTAAGACAGGGGACGGTTAGCGTGAAAAACTTAACTAATTGACATCTTAATTGGTTGGTAACGAATCTAAATCAACATACACAATAATATCTGTATCTGTTTCTTTCCACAATATATTGTTATCTTGATAATGAAGATGCCCTGTGCCGTGTTTTCCATTATTCTTTATATATAAATCTATTTTGTTTTGAAAATCTAATAACTTATTTATTAATAGGTCTAATTCTTCTTTCGTACAAACTATCTCCACATTGGAGCACATACTTGTTTTCTTATTTTTGATATCTGCATATGCAATCATTTTATATATTCACCCCCATCCATTTTCAAAAAGCCAAATAGCTTCTTCGTTACTTAAAGTATGTAGGACAGGGGACGGTTCTGTGTCTTGGCTGACATTCCAAAAACGTCCCCTAATTCTATTAAATTTTAAATAGCGTAAATCAAGGGATGGTGGTGTGATTGGGTGATTTCCCAATGAAAACCGCCCTCGATTAAGTTGTTAAGAACAGCCAAAACCCTTGATTTTAAAATTCCAGACTTTTGAGAACGGGACACAGAACCGTCCCCTCGTCTGTCTTATTCAGTTGTTCAGGGTCAATCATAGAACCGTACCCTGATTGACTAGAGTACGCAACAACACCATTGGCAAGCGTTTCTTCGTCAAGGAAGATTTCTTCATCACAGAGAGGACAGTTCCCTTATCGGGACACAGACCCTTCCCTGCTTGTTTCGAACTTGCTGTGTTGAACCACAAAATGGGCAAATATCAACATCAACACCAGTTGGAACATCAAACCTTGCGTTACACATATCACATTTGACTGATTGAACCTCGCCGAAACCACTACAATCCGATTCAAAGGTACAATCTTCAAACCCAAAGTCAAGCTTAAGCTCTTCACCACAACCTGGGCATTCGATAAATTCTTTATCAAGCATCTCGTTGTCAAGGAAAATTTCCTCCCCACAAAGTGGGCATTCAATTCCCAAAAGCTCGACATCACACCTGTATTTCATTAATTTAGTACGAATCGCTATTTGACGAGAATACAATTCTTTGAGTTTTAAATAATTAGGATTGTTTTTCCCCATTTGAGATTCACAAGCTTGAATTTCCTTATTTATAACATCTAAATGCTTTTGTTTTTCTTCGGCAACAATTTTTTCAAGTTCTTTATACTTTGGTATTTCTATATTATCAAGTCTTTCCGTGTATTCTTCCTTGACTTTTTTCTTAAAAAACGCTGTTTTGTCTCGTAACCTTTCGAGTTCCTTTATAATGTTGAGTTGATTTTCAAGAGCAATTTCACAATCTAACACCTTGTTTTTTTCTGTTTTCAACTCATTGAGTTTTGTTCCAAATGATTTCTCTTCTATAGGAATAAGCTGCTTTAATTTTTTTATTTCAACTAGAACAAATTTTAGTTCTTCTTCCAAAGAGGATTTTCTGTTGATTATTTCATTAACATAGTTCTCAATTTCAAGTTTTAAATCATTATCACAAAAACGGAGGAATTTTTGGTAATTAGAATTTTCGTTAAATATTACATAACAATTCTTCAAGTCATCCTTTTTTTCAACCTCCAAATCTATCATGAGTTTACCAAGATAGGCATCGGCACACTCAGGATTAATATCAAGTACTTTTTCACAATATTCGTTAGCACTGTTCCATTCTTTATCCTCAAGGAACATAAACACTCTTTTAAGAAGAGTATCAACCGTTGCACTTACTCCAGTGTTAACAGTAGGCGCTTGTACAGTAGCTGCTTTAGTTTCTAGTTGCAATATCCTCTTAACACTTACCTCAAGGCTGTTGAAGAACATCATATCTGCCATATCAAGAGCCTGCATATTGCTGAACTCTTCAGGAATATCATAGGCATCCATGTTCTTGTAGCAAGGAATGAGCACCTTTGATGAATTATCAGCCATCATTGAGATAAAGCGAGACCACTCATTTTTTACCCACACAGCGTCGTAATATTCATATTTTGTACCGATAGCCAACATTACCTTTGCGCTTGAAAGTGCAGCATATATGTACGGCTCATACTCTGTGCCTGCTACCTTACGAAGAGAGTTTCTTGCGTAGAAAACCTTATAACCCATTTCAGTTAATGCTGTATAAATATCCTGAGCAATAGAACTATCTTCTGTGCGAGCACCTGTAACATCATCTGTTTCCTTGTAGCAGATAAAAATATCATAAGGCTCCTCTGTGCCTGCAATCTCAAGGATTTTCTTTTGAATCGCATCAATAGCCTTTGCTTCAGCACGATATACAGCCTTGGCAGAAATATCGGCATTCTCGCAAGCTTGCTCAAAATCTGTGTCTTTCATAATGGATGTAGGCAAGGTTCTGTGGCAAGTTGGAATTTTCTTCCCATCCTTATCATCCACATACTCAATACCATACTTACAAAGCACCAAGCCCCAATAAGCTTCTGCTTCTTCAGAAAATTCCGCAACAATGCTTTCATAAATACCTGCAGCCTTATCAAATTCACTTTTAAGGCGCAGGTTATTAGCTCTGTTAAACAGAGCAAGCTTCTTTTCATCATCAATTTTGGGAAGTGTCTGATGAGTTTTACAGTACTCACACATAACAACAGACTGGTTCTCGCTAATCTCTAAATTAGCGCCACACATTTTACATTTAAAAACTGCCATAATACTACCTACTTTAAAATATAAATATACAGTTTAATTATTAACCTATTTATCATATTTTTCAATCCGCATTTGTGACAAAGATTTCAGATGTTTTTTGTAAGTTATTCTTCTGTCAAACTGAAGATAAGGAGTAAGAGAACTACCCACCACCGTTGTTCTATCAAACTGAAGAGAATTAGCAAGAGAACTACCTACCACCCCGACTGCGCGTTGCTCCGTCGCGGTCCCTGCCCTCTTGTGGTACCCAAAATTGCTTGCTCGTTATTCACTTCGCACAATTTTGACCACTACGCCCCTACGGCACGAAACTACGCAAATCGTTTTTTCGTTTCACTCAAAAAGCTCATAGCTTCGTTGTGCCTTCGGTCCCCAAAAAAGCAAAGTTTTTTCGGGGAGCCCCGATTACTCCCTGCATCGCCCACTGGGCGCGGTCGTGTTCCTTGCCCCCCGTTCGCTTTGCGAATGAGGATGTAAGGCTTCACATTACTTTAAGCTTGCGATAGCATTATGATTAACGCGTAGCGTTCCAAAATTCCTCATTCCTAATTCCTCATTTCTAATTAAAAAGGATGAGCCGTTAAGCTCACCCTTTTAATGTTATTTTCTGTTCTTTTTATCTTCCTTTACAAGAGCCTTAAGGTATGCGAAGGTTTCTTTTTCACCTTTTTCGGCAAGCATTGTTAAAAGCTGTTCTAACAAATCTGATGTTTCGGGGTGAATAACACGCCTTGCCTTGCCACCATTAAAATACTCTATGGGTGATTGGTCATTATACGCATCACCCTTATATATTTTACCTGCGGCAACGCGGTCACAGAACATTTCTGCAACGTAACGCACAGGCATTTTCACAGGCTCAACCAGCTTTGATTTTGGGTTATAGTCTGTCCAATACTCAAAGTGATGCTTGTTCCTGCCCTTGTGATGAATCCACGCAAGTGAATAGCCGTATTTATCCCTTTCACCCTCATTGGGACTGCGAGTACCCGTATAATATTTCATACCTGGTATAAACTCGGTCGGCGTATATTTACTTAAATCGTGGCGTAACCCCTGCCAGAAAATACCCGCCTTGAAACAATGCTTGATTACTACGTTGCGGTGTCTGGTGATGGTTACAAAATGCTTTATGGGATGTATCATCAGTTTATTTTAAATACGTAAAGGTGCTCACAAGCAACATCCTCGGGTGAGCAGATGTCTGCCTTAAGTGAAAGCTTACCATCAGCATTTTCAGCTATAACAGCGCAATCACTACCAAGGAGTGATACGTTTAAGCCCTCTTTATAATCAATTTCAGGGAAAACTGTTGCCTTTGAGGGGAAGCGCTCGGTAATAGCATAGATATTGCCGTCACGCTGTGTGTAGTATACACCCGCAGAAGGCTTTTTATTGTAAACCTCGCTTTCATAAATGGCTTCACCGTTAACCTCGAGCCATTTACCCATACCAAGAAGGCGCTCCTCCATAAGAGGTGGAATTGTACCATCAGCATCGGGGCCGATATTAAGAAGGAAGTTACCGCCCTTACCGACAAGGTCGCAAAGGGTTTTAAGAAGCTCCTTAACTGAAAGGTAGTTTTCGCAGCCCTCCTCCTTATTGATACCAAATGAGCAGCCGATACCACGACATTCCTCAAATGGTCTGTCAAGCTCTACATCCTCAATGCGTCTTTCTGTACCAAGATATACGTCGATAATGCCGTATTCTGTAGTGAAGTTACCGCCTTTTCTGCCACGTGTTTCTTTGCCCCAACGGTCATTTGGAACGATGGTATCCTTAACGCTTGACTCATTATAAAGCCACTGTAAAAACTCGGTTGAGTGCCATACGTCGCTTTCATGCTCCCATTCGCCATCTGTAAAGAGTGTAGCAGGCTGATATTTCTCTACCAATTCCTTAAGCATAGGGTGAAGGTGCTGAAGCGCATATTTCTCAGGGTCCTCAAGGTAGTAGGGATGCCACCATTCATAAACTGAATGATACACACCAAATTTTACACCTGTACCCTCCATAGCATTTTTAAGCTCCATAAGGAAGTCACGCTTGGGTGCACACTCAACTGAGTTAAGACCGGGTGCATACTCTGTTTCGTAAAGGCAATAGCCATCGTGGTGCTTTGAAACAAAGTTTATGTACTTTGCACCAGCACGCTTGAAGAGTGTTGCCCACTTGTTTGCGTCAAAGCGGTGACCTGTGAATTCATCCTTAAAATCATAATAAGGTCTTGAATTATAGTGCTTTGCGTGGTACTCCTTGTACATAGGGTGTGAAGGGTGCTCGGGCTTTTCAAGGTTACATGAATAGCCGTACCACTCGGCATAATCCTTTACGGGTGCATAAGCAGGGATGCTGTAAAGACCCCAATGGATAAAGATACCGAACTTGGCTTTGCCAAACCATTCGGGCACTTTACGGCTGTTAAGTGATTCCCAATTATTTTCAAACATATTTATTACCTCTTTTTATATATTTCTACACAAAAGTGAACTGTTGTTTCAAGTTCATTTAAGCTGAGCAATCTTTCGGCATCGTCACGACCCGTTTTATAGTAATACGGCGTCATTTTAAAAAGATTACCGATATCCTGACTGTCAGTAAGTATTATTTTGTAATTTAACTCGTGACTTTCAACAAGTCTGAAAAGCTCATCATCACGTTTTTCGGGTTTGTTTTTATACGGCTCATTATATAGAGCGCGTTTCAAATCCCACAGATGCTCTTCAAGGGGGACTGCTTTAACAAGCACACCATCATCTTTTAAAACGCGGCTGAATTCACTATATGGTGACGGTGCAAAAACATTAAGCACACAATCAACGCTATTCTCGGCAAATGGTAACTGAAAGGCACTTGCAACGGCAAACTCACCTTTACCTACAGCTTTAGGTGCATATCGCAGGGCATCCTTTGAAATATCAATACCGCAGATATTGTAATCACAGCAAAGCGATACCGCCTGAGTATAATACCCCTCACCACAACCCACATCGGCAACAACACCGCCATCAGGCACCAATGATTTCACACAATCACAAAGCTTGTCACACAATGGTTTATAAAAGCCTTTTTCTAAAAACTGACGACGAGCAAGTACCATAAGCTTGTCATCACCATGTCGTTTGAGGGATGATTGCTGCGACATAAGCAGATTTACATAGCCGTATTTTGAAACATCAAAGCTATGACGATTTTCGCAAACGTAGGCAGAGCCGTTTTTCACCAATGCTCCACCGCAAACAGGACAAATAAAATAAGACATATTTTTAAAACAAATTAAAGGCTGTTTATAAAAAACAGCCTTATTAAAATCATAATTATTCTTCTATAAGCAGCTTTTTAAGCTCACTCATAAAGGTATTAATATCCTTAAACTGGCGGTAAACAGAAGCAAAACGAACATAGGCAACCTCGTCTATATCTTTAAGCTTATCCATTACGTATTCGCCAATTTTAACAGATGTAACCTCTCTGTCAAGTGAGTTCTGAAGCTCTGCTTCAATTTCATCAATAGCCTTTTCGATAACATCTACTGAAACAGGCCTTTTTTCACAAGCGCGCATCATACCATTAAAGAGTTTATCACGGTCAAACACCTCACGTGACTTATCTTTCTTAACAACAACGATGGGCACACTTTCGATAATTTCGTATGTTGTGAAGCGCTTTGCACAGCTCATACACTCCCTACGGCGACGTATACGCTCGCCTTCATCAGTTGGTCTTGAGTCGATAACCTTACTCTCTTCAAAACCGCAATAAGGACATTTCATAGGTTACACCCCTTATCATTTTTTTAAATTATACCAAATAGGGTGATTTAATTCAAGACCTTTACAACATTTTGTGGCACCAATTACCATTGATACAACAAGGTTTTTGCATTAATATTGATATGGTGATTAAATGACAGATAAACTAAAAAAACTTAAACACAATTACGATAAATTGAGTGACAACACCCGACTTATTATACGTATTTGGGTGATTTCAACAGTATGGGCAACAATAATGGCAATAATCACACATACAGCCGACCAATACACCCTACTTCTTTTAAGTAACGATTTAACCCTAACCGCCCGAAGCCTTGGTATAATTGGTGGTATATGTACGATTATTGCCGTGAGGTCAGATATTAAAAGACTTAAGGAACAATAACGAAGGAGTCGAAAATTTTTGTAACATCCTCTTCATTAAAGCCGATAAAAACAACTGTACACTTTGTATCAATATTATCCTTAAGCTGCATTTCAATCATATAGGTTGTTCCACTATCATTATACATTGTGTAGCCATAGCCCTCGCAGGTATCATTTTCTGCAACAACAAAAGCACCGTTTGTAAATGGCATTATTATCTCATAAAGATAATAATAGGCGCATTCCTTGAAGTAGCCGTCAACTGAATCACAATGAGTTTCAGCAAGTGTTTTATACACCCTGAGATTACCCTCATTAATATCATCAAAGGTAAAACCAAGCTGTTCGGTTCCCTTTTCAATAACAGGAATCAAAAATGGCAGATGAGTTGTAACAAACGGGTTATACTCTTGCCTGATATAATCATTGAAATATTGCGCAGGAATTTCTTCACCCTCATAGCGTAAAAAAGTTATTTTCTTACCATTATCAAAAATGAGTTGTTGGTTGCCTTCGTGATTATTTACAGTATATTTACCAAAGCTTTCGTCAATATAGACAGAGCCGTATTTACCATTAAAATTAGGCTTTTGTTTGTTGGTAATGGGCAATTCCGTGCAATTACTTTGCATATACAAAAAGCCACGTGTATCGTTGTAGCTGTTTTTAGCGAGAGCCAGAGGGATTGTCATAAATGCAACGAATCCGATAACCAATAAAATTGACATTATAATACTCACCGCTTTGATAACGGCCTTTTTAGTGTGCTTTTTCATTTTTTTGCCTACCTTGACAACTGCTTTATCAACATCGGTTTCAACCGACGGCAATGTAGGTGCATTTTTAATTGCACAATAAAATTCGTTACAAGCTTTACATTCTTCTATATGTTCATCTACCACGCTTTTTGTTTCAGAGCTACAAACATTATCAACATAAAGTGGTATTAAATCTTTAATAATTTCACAATTAAGTTTACTCACACTAATTCATCCTTTCAATAATTTTTTGCCTTGCACGATGGTATGTAACTCGCGCCCAGCTTTCGGTTTTGCCGTACACCTCGGCTATAACGGAGAAAGGCAATTCACCCAAGGCTTTCATATAAAAAACCTCTTTATATGGTGTAGGTAGCCGTGTGGATGCTTCAAGAATATTTTTAATATTCTCTTTGTCTTCAATATTATCACTAACAGATAAATCACTGATAAGAAAACCACAATCGTCAATATTCTCGGTTTTCTTTTTGCGTTTCAATGAAAGAAACTCGTTACGGGCAATAGTGCAAAGCCATGTTTCCATTCTACATTGATTTTTAAATTTATCTGCATTTTTCAAGGCTTTGTAAAAGGTTTCTTGAGTAATTTCTTCTGCAAGACTTTCATCAAAGCACAAAGAAAGAGTATAACCTTTAACATACTTGTAGTATTTATTAAATATCAATTCCAAATCATCCATACATCCACCTCCTTTTTGAGTACTCACCTATTTGACGAGCAAAAACCGCTTTTGTTACAAGGATAATATATTTTTGGGAAATAGTCAAAACTATTTGCCCGAAGGGCAACTTCATTGGCAAAGTCACTTCATTTACCGTTCGCTACGCGAACATCCGATTGTGTTCGGCTTCACCGAGTGGGGTTCGAATCCCCCTGCACTAAAAACAAAAAAAGAAGAAGCTACACAAAAGTGTAACTTCTTCTTTTGGTGAGTTATCGGGGATTCGCAAGGCTCTGCCTTGCCGTTCGCTACGCGAACATCCGATTGTGTTCGGCTTCGCCGAGTGGGGTTCGAATCCCCCCCTGCACTAAAAGCAAAAAAGAAGAAGCTACACAAAAGTGTAACTTCTTCTTTTGGTGAGTTATCGGGGATTCGAACCCCGGACACCCTGCTTAAAAGGCAGGTGCTCTGCCTACTGAGCTAATAACTCATATATTAACCCTGTATACAGGGTTAAAATCTTATTTTACAAATGCAAAAAGGACAACTGCTGCAAGTGCACATACAAAGAATACTGATGCGAAAATCTTTGTAATTTTTGCAAGTTTTGCCTCTGCGGTTCTGCCCTTGTTCTTATCGAAGAAAGAGTCTGAACCACCGGCAATAGCACCGGAAAGACCCTGTTGCTGACTCTGCTGAAGCATAACAGCAATAACGATAACGATTGCAGAAAGAATAAGTACAGCACCGATAAGGTAATGATACCATAACATTGTTTCCATATGCTAATTCCTTTCGTCGGGAAGTCGTTTGTTTCACAACGCCCGAATATAATACCACAGAGTATTACAAAATGCAAGTCTTTTTTTAACTTTTTTTGAAAAATTTTATTTTGTATAAAATCCGCTTACTGTGGCATCATAATACCAGCGTATGAAGTATCATAAAAGCGTTTGCAGAATCAGTAAATGTTATATTTCAGATTCATTTACTTTATACGTTCTCCTGCCCCAATAGGGACAGGAGCTTTTTTATTTTATTCTAAAGAAAGCTGCTCGGCTGTATCGTCAGAGCTGAGCATAGCACCTGCAGCAGGCAAGGTTTTGGTTCTGTACCTGTGGGGTTTTGCAAACTCCCCTTCTTTGTAAAGCCTTACACTCTGTAATTTATGGTACTTTTTGAGTGTGAGCACATTTACACCTGCGGTATCTTTGGTTGTTTTTGCAGAAATTGCGCCTGTATTCACAAGCAGATTTCTACCTGCAGTAGATGTAAGCACAAGCTCTGTTTCATCAGTAATATACAAAGCTGCCACAATAGGCGCCTTGTTACTATAAGCCTTAATAAGCTTTTTACGGTTTGTTTTAGTTGCATAAGAGTTCATATCAACCTTTGCAACCTTGCCGTTTTCAAAGAAGAAGAGCATATAACCCTTATAGTCTGATGTAACCGCCATATAAATGGGCTTTTCATCCTTATCAAACTCAAGCTTTGTCGGTACAAAGTCACCTAACACACTTGCTTTAGTATCATCAAAGTCACAAGCCCTTGATTTATAAACCTGACATTGATCGGTAAAGAACAACAGCTCTGCTTTATTTGTAGAGTTAACGGCATGTACCATTACGTCGCCCTCTTTAAGCTTTTGCTCACCGCCCATTCTGAGTGAAAGAGGAGTAATTTTTTTGAAGTAACCATCACGGGTAAAGAAAAGGTTAACCTCGTAATCGGGAATTTCTTCAACAATTTCTTCTTCCTCATCTGACTCGTAAATGATTTCGCTTATTCTGTCTTTACCATATTTATTGGCAACCTTAGTAAGCTCATCAACAATAATCTTTTTGATTCTTGAACGGCTGTTAAGGATATCCTCCATATCCTCAATACTCTTTTTAAGGTCATCAATATCAGCAAGTCTTTTAAGAATATATTCGCGGTTAAGGTGACGGAGCTTGATTTCTGCCACGTATTCCGCCTGAATTTCATCAATTCCAAAGCCAATCATAAGGTTTGGCACAACCTCAGATTCCTCTTCGGTTTCACGCACAATTTTGATAGCTTTATCAATATCGAGCAAAATCTTTTTAAGACCCAAGAGTAAATGGAGCTTTTCTTTAGCTTTATTCAAATCAAAATAAACACGTCTGCTTACACACTCTGAACGGAAAGCAATCCACTCGTTAAGAATTTCAGCAACACCCATTACCCTGGGCACGCCTGCAACAAGCACGTTGAAGTTTGCACTGAAATTATCTTCAAGGGGTGTCATTTTATACAGACGCTTCATAAGCTTTTCAGCATCTGTGCCGCGTTTAAGGTCGATAGTGATTTTAAGACCTGACTTATCGGTTTCGTCACGGATATCACTTATCTCTTTAAATGAGCCTGATTTAACCTTTTCAATAATTTTCTCAATAATTGCCTCACAGGTTGTTGTAGGCGGAATCTGTGTAATATCAATACAGTTATTTGACTTATCATAAGCATACTTTGCCCTGATTTTAATTGAGCCACGGCCTGTGGTGTAAACCTCTTCAAGGGCTTTTCTGTCATAAATAATCTGACCACCACCAATAAAATCGGGTGCCTTGAGTGTTTCAAAAACATCAAATTCAGGGTTTTTGATAAGACCTATTGTTGTTTCGCAAAGCTCCCTTAAATTGAACGAGCAGATATTGCTTGCCATACCAACGGCAATACCGCTGTTTGTGTTAACAAGCACACTGGGGAACGTAACAGGCAACAAGGTAGGCTCACGCATTGTGCTGTCATAGTTATCAACAAAATCAACTGTATCCTTATCAATATCAGCAAAAAGCTCTGAGCATATACTTTCTAACTTTGCCTCAGTATAACGGGCAGCTGCATAAACCATATTACGTGAATATGCTTTACCAAAGTTACCCTTACTGTCAACGTACGGGTGCAAAAGTGTTTCGTTGCCCCTTGCAAGACGCACCATTGTTTCATAAATAGCGGCATCACCATGGGGGTTAAGCTGCATTGTTCTACCTACAATGTTAGCAGATTTTATTCTGCCGCCATTTATAAGACCCATTTTATACATAGTATAAAGCAGTTTTCTGTGTGATGGCTTAAAGCCGTCAATCTCAGGAATGGCACGTGAAACAATAACACTCATAGCATAGGGCATAAAGTTTGTTTCAAGTGTTTCGGTAATCTGCTGATTAACAACCTCACCTGCACCGATAATATTCGCCTTTACTGTTTCTTCAACCACGGGGGCTGAATCTTTTTTCTTTCTTGCCATAAATTTCTCCTATTATGAAATATCTGCAAGGTCAAGGTATAAATGACCGTTTTCTGCAATAAAATCTTTTCTATCCTGCAGGTTGTCACCTAAAAGAAGTTCAAATTTTTCTGCAATCAAATCTTCAATATCGTCGGGCTCAACCTTAATGAGTCGACGGGTTTTTGGATTCATAGTGGTAAGCCACATCATATCGGCATCGTTTTCACCAAGTCCCTTTGAACGCTGTATGGTATATTTTGCATTACCAATCTGCTCAAGGGCATCCACCTTTTCTTTTTCGGTATAAGCAAACCACGTTTCACCCTTTGAAGTAATTTCATAAAGGGGTGATTCTGCGATAAACACCTTACCCTCACGTATAAGTGTGGGCATAAGGCGGTAAATCATAGTAAGGATAAGTGTTCTGATATGGAATCCGTCAACATCCGCGTCGGTACAGATAATAACCTTATTCCAGCGAAGGGCATCAAGGTTAAACATTGAAAGCTCTTTACTGTGTTTGCCTGTAACCTCAACACCGCAACCAAGCACCTTAACAAGGTCAACAATAATATCACTTTTGAAAATACGGTTATAGTCACACTTAAGGCAGTTAAGAATTTTACCACGTACAGGTATAACCGCCTGGAATGCTGAATCACGAGCCTGCTTACAGGCACCGAGAGCAGAGTCGCCCTCTACTATGAATATTTCACGTTCGTTTTTATCTTTACTACGGCAGTCAACGAATTTTTCAACTCTGCTTGTCATATCATTAGATGTAGACAAGGTTTTCTTTAAATTAAGACGAGTTGTTTCTGCCTTTATACGTGAGCGCATATTAATAAGTACTTGCTCACAGAGCTTATCAGCGTCAAGCTTATTCTCAATGAAATAAATTTCAAGCTGATGCTTAATAAACTCGGTCATCGCCTCTTGAATAAATTTATTTGTTATAGCCTTCTTTGTCTGATTTTCGTAAGATGTCTGTGTAGAGAAGGATGAAACAACAAAAACAAGGCAATCTTCAATATCCTGAAAGCTGATTTTGGTATCAGTTTTTACATACTTACCACTTTGCTTAAGGTAAGCATCAATCTGTGAAACAAAAGCACTTTTTGCCGCTTTTTCAGGGGCACCACCATACTCAAGGAAGCTTGAGTTATGGTAATACTCTTTGAGCTGCTTTTTGTTTGAGAAGCAAAGCGCCATATTCATTTTAAGCTTGTACTCAGGCTTATCCTCGCGGTCACGACCCTTACGGTCTGCCTGCCAGAACTGAACACTTGTAAGACCATCATCACCGATAAACTCGTTAACATAGTCTACAATGCCGTTTTCGTACATATACTCAAAGGTTTCAAACCTTGATTCGGTAAGCTGATTTCTGAGTATGAATTTAATACCGTTATTTACAACAGACTGTCTTTTTAATGTATCCTGAAAATATTCAAGCGGCACATTTATATCGGTAAAAACCTTCATATCAGGACGCCATTTGATACGGCTGCCTGTATCCTTTTTATCATAAGGTGTTTTTACCATTTCACCGTTTATTTTACCTGCCTTAAAATTAAGCTGGTAACAATAACCGCCTGTGTGAATTTCTGCCTCCATATACTCTGAAGCATACTGTGTGGCACAAAGACCAAGTCCGTTAAGACCAAGCGAATACTCATAGCTACCGCCATCATTTGTGTCGTACTTACCGCCTGCATACAAGTCGCAGAAAACAAGCTCCCAGTTATAGCATTTTTCACGGGTATTATAGTCAACAGGAATACCTCGACCGAAATCCTGCACTTCAACAGAATGGTCAAGATATCGTGTAACCACAATTTTTTTACCATGACCCTCACGTGCTTCGTCGATCGAGTTTGAGATAATTTCAAATATTGAATGTTCACAACCCTCAAGGCCGTCAGAACCAAAAATAACTGCAGGGCGCTTTCTTACTCGGTCGGCACCTTTTAACTTTTTGATACTGTCGTTACCGTATTCTTTGGGTGTTTGTGCTTTTGCCATGTATTTACCTATCCTTTCAAAAATACAAAGTTTGGGTAGTATATCTATAATATTATACAACATCTTGTGATTTAGTCAAGAAAATTATTCCTCAGAGTGAGTGTATCCGGACCAAATATGGTTTAATACAGTCACTTTTCCCCGTAACATCGTTAAAACTCTTGAAATACGGCAGTATTCCTGCTAGTTTTGCCTTGTTATGAAAAAAATTGCCAAGTATTAAACTTCGCAGAACCTTAGGGGTGATAAAAGGTACTATGATGTCATATTTATGGCCTATTATGGCTGTTTTTTCATTTTTTGCAGCCCTTGCTACGGGCAATATGGGTAATTTGTCAAGTGCGGTAATTGACGGAGGCACAAACGCAATCGCACTAGCTATTAAGCTTACGGGCATAATCTGTTTATGGAATGGCTTTGTGAATATTGCAGAAAAAAGCGGACTGACACAAAAAATATGCAAACTACTCTCGCCTATATTAAAGCTTTTATTCCCCACCCTTAAAGATGAAGAAGCGAAGGAAACAATTGCACTTAATATGACCGCAAACCTTTTAGGACTTGATAACGCAGCTACACCATTGGGGTTAAAGGCTATGAGCCGTCTGCAAAAGTTGAATCACAATCCGCTTACAGCAAGTGACAATATGGTACGATTCGTAGTAATAAACACCGCATCACTTCACCTTGTATCAACAACAATAGCCCTATTGCGCGGTGAATACGGCAGTGCATCACCCACAGAGATTCTTTTACCTGCATTAATAACCTCTGCTTGTTCAATTACCGCAGGTATTTTAATGACATCTATTTTACGGAGGCTTTTCAAGTGACAAAAGCGAGTGAATTTGTTATACCCATTATTGTGGTTTTTATTATGATGTACGGGCTATTTAAAAATATTGATGTGTTTTCCGTCTTCATCGAAGGTGCTAAAAGCGGATTCAAAATAATTATAGGTATTATTCCATCGCTTATAGCACTTATTACCGTTATCGAAATGCTGAAAGCATCAGGTGCATTACAGATTTTATGCTCGTTTTTATCACCCATCGCAGATTTTTTAGGAATACCACGCGAATTAACACCACTCACAATTTTATCACCCATATCGGGCAGCGGTTCTTTAGGTATGTACGAAAGCACATTGAAGGACTACGGACCTGATAGCTTTATAGGCAGGGTTGCCAGTGTTATGATGGGCTCAACCGAAACCACCTTTTACACAATGACAGTTTATTATAGCTCGGTTGGTATTAAAAAAACTCGACACACCCTGCCTTGTGCATTGTGTGCCGATTTTACGAGCTTTATTTTATCACCCAAAATAGTGAAATTATTTTTACATTAATAAAAGATACGCCTTATTTCAGGGTCAGTATACATTGAATGTGGTTTGCCGTACTCATCAACAATAATATGATCTGCAAGCATTACACCCAATTTACGAAGAGTGACACTCAACGAACGTGTTGCATCTAAATCACTTGCAGAGGGCTCACCGCTACCTGCAGGGTGATTATGGGCAATCACAACAGTTGTTGCATCACACCCCATGGCAGCCTGAACAATTTTACGGGTATCAATAAAAGAAGTGTTTTCAGTGCCCTCTGAAACAATTATCTGACTTTTAACCCTGCCTGAGGCATTAAGGCAAAAAGCAACCACCTTTTCTTTAGACTCACCCATAAGGAGGGAAGTTGCAAGCCTGCAATAATCATCGTGTGTTTTGTATAAAACACGTCTGTTAACAGTTGTTTTTTGCGACCTGAGACAAAGCTCACCCACCGTTTTTATCATTAAGGCAGATTTTTCGGCTATCCCTGCCACCTGACACAGCTCAGGAATATCTGCATTAAGCACACCGTTAAGGTCACCAAACCAATCAATAAGGTTGTGTGCCTTTTCATTTGTGTCACCACGAGGTATAACATAAAATAGGAGTAGCTCAAGGACCTCATGGTCCTTGAGCTGTGAAAAACCGTGTTCAAAAACTTTTTCACGCACACGTTTTCTGTGATCAGCGTGAACATTATTTTTAACCTGTTTATTATCCATAGAAGATAAAAACTCCGTCAATTATTATAATGCGTTTGCAGTTTCTTTGAGGATATCTGCCATATCAGTTTTTTCCCACGCTACATCAAGGTCAATTCTACCCATATGACCATAAGCAGCAAGGGGTCTGTACTGTGGCTTTCTTAACTGAAGCTTTTCAATAATTGCAGCAGGGCGAAGATCAAAGCACTTGTCAACAACTGCCTCGAGCTGTGCATCTGAAAGCTTACCTGTACCGAATGTATCAACACGAACAGATACAGGACGAGCAACGCCGATAGCATACGCAAGCTGAACCTCACATTTATCTGCAAGACCTGCAGCAACAATATTTTTTGCAACGTAACGTGATGCATACGCAGCGCTACGGTCAACCTTTGTTGGGTCTTTCCCTGAGAAAGCACCACCGCCGTGACGTGAATAACCACCGTATGTATCAACGATAATCTTTCTGCCTGTAAGTCCGCTATCACCAACAGGGCCGCCAACAACGAAGTTGCCTGTGGGGTTAACGTAAATCTTGGTATCAGCATCAAGATACTGTTCGGGGATAATGGGTTTAATTACGTTTTCGGTAATATCCTTGCGCAAAACCTCAATATCAATAGGGTCATGCTGTGATGAAACAACAACAGCCTCAACACGAACAGGCTTATCATTTTCATCATACTCAATAGTAACCTGGCTTTTACCATCAGGACGAAGGTAAGGAAGTGTACCATCCTTACGAACATCTGTAAGGCGACGAGCAAGCTTGTGAGCAAGCGATACGGGTAAGGGCATAAGCTCCTCAGTATCGTTACAAGCAAAGCCGAACATCATTCCCTGGTCACCTGCACCGTGAAGATTATATGCATCCTCTTCACCGCCCTTAAGCTCAAATGACTTATCAACACCCATAGCAATATCGGGTGACTGCTTGTCAAGTGTAGTGAAAACGGCACAAGAATTACCATCGAAGCCATAGTCAGGGTTATTGAAACCGATATCGTTAACAACACCACGTACTATAGCAGGAATATCAACCTGTGCGGTAGTTGTGATTTCACCCATTACCATAACCATACCTGTTGTGCAGGTAGTTTCACAAGCAACACGTGACATAGGGTCTTGGGCTAACATAGCATCAAGTATAGCATCAGAAACCTGGTCACAGACTTTATCGGGATGACCCTCTGTAACAGATTCTGAAGTAAAGAGTCTTTTTGACATAATATACCTCCGAAAAATTGGATAAGACAAATTTCTACAAGTAAATATTACACCACAAAAGCACTCTTGTCAAGTTATGATAAGCTCAGAAACCGCCCGAAACAAATACAATACAAAACCTTAACAAAAACTTAATATTCAATCACCTGTCAAGCCCAATACTGACAGACAAGGCATCATTTATTCTGTCCATATCGGTTTCAGGCAGGTTACCCATTTTTTCACGCAAACGCTTTTTATCAAGGGTACGAATCTGCTCAAGCAAAACAACAGAATCCTTTGACAGACCGCACACAGAGGCATTTACAGGGATATGCGTAGGCAGATTTGTTTTAAACTGTTGGCTTGTGATTGCAGCTGCAATTACTGTCGGACTATACTTATTACCAACGTCATTCTGCACAATAAGTACGGGGCGCACCCCACCCTGCTCTGACCCGACAACAGGGCTCAAATCAGCATAATATATATCACCGCGTTTGATATTCAAAAAAATCAACTCCGAAATTATGTTTTACACCCTTATTTTTGCCTGCATAAACAAAAATAATCACTGCATTGGTAAAAATTAATATCAGTACAGTATATGTAAAACTTGTACGGAGGTTAAAAGGAATTAGGAATGAGGAACGAGGAATTAGGAATTTTTGAACTGCGTTGCTAATTATAATGCTACAAAAAGGCCTACCCCTCATTCGAGAGGTAGACCACACAGTAAATTTTTCTCATAACAAAAAGTTTAACGAGAGAAGTAACCTTTCACGTTGTTAAAAATTACCTTTACGAATTTTGTATCATAACACCCGCTTTTTCTTTTGCATAGGTTTCTGCATCTGATCCTGATGGTGTAACAACGGTAAGTTTGCCTTGGTCACATTCATTAAATATATTTTGACCAATATTGGTCACACTTGACGGAATTTTGACTGTGGAAAGTGCCTTACAATCTGTAAAGCAATAGTCACCAATAGCCTCTGAGCCTTCGGCAAAAATCACTGTTGTAAGCGATGTACATCTGCCAAAAGCAGAATTACCGATTCGCTTAACTATAGGTAAGTATATTTTTGAAAGACTTATACAATCCTGGAAAGCAAGGTCACCTATGGTAACAGTGCTTGAGCCATCAAAAGAAATATTGTTTAAATATGTGCAACCCTGAAATGCCTTTGCCCCAATATAGGTGACATGCGCAGGAATGTGAACACTTTTGATATTGCTGTTAGCAAAGCACGCATCACCAATAGCTGTTATATTCACGCCATTAACACTTGGTGGAATTATAATCAAAGTATCAGAGCCATTGTACTTTGTAAGCACACCGTTTGAGTTAACCTCAAATTCGCTGAAGCCGACTGTAGCCTCTTCTGTTGTACCGGGCAGCTTGGCATCATCCATAACCTCACCTGTAGGCTGGTTGTTGGGTGTGGGTGCACCGGGTACGCCACCATTAGGGTTAATGTTGCTTGGGTTAACAACGTTACCAAACTGGTCAACGTAAATAAGCTGTGTAACACCATTAGTACCCATAACTGTGACAGCATTAGGCATCATTGTAGTTGCGGTATATGCAACGTCTGTATCAGATGCCAAATCGCTCAACACAGCATTAGGGTCAATCCATGCATTTGTGTTTGCAGGATTTGTTGTAACTGTGGGTTGAAGAGTATATACAACAGAAGGCTGAAGATTGGAGTCATCTTTTTTGAACACTGCAACAATAAGCACAGTTGCGGCAATCGCTATAGCAACTGCAAATGATATTACGATTTTTGTAGTCTTTTTCATTATATACCTCACAAAGTGTGTTTATATTCTAAGACATTATACTATATATTCTTTAAAAAGTACATAGCAAATTTTGACTAATTAATTAATTTTTTGAAAACCTTATGTATTTAACTGCAAAAACGAACAAAAACTTACACACAAAACATTGTTTTTTTATGTAATATATGTTAAACTTATATGGATAATATAAAAAAGCGAGGTTTTTATCATGAATAAAACTTGGTATAAAGAAATGGCGGTTTATCAGGTGTGGCCCCGTTCCTTCTGCGATGGTGACGGTGACGGCATTGGCGACCTTAAGGGCGTTTTATCAAAGCTTGACTACATTAAAAGCCTTGGTGTTGACGCAATATGGTTTTCACCCCTTTACAAATCACCCCAAAAGGACTACGGCTATGATATTGCCGATTACCGCAACATACAGCCCGAGTACGGCACACTTGAGGATTTCAAGCTTGTGCTTGACGAGGCTCACAAGCGTGGCTTAAAGGTTATTATGGACCTTGTTGTTAACCACACATCCGATCAGCACGAATGGTTCCTTAAGGGTATCGAAGACCCCACAAGCAAATACCACAGCTACTACCATTGGCGCAAGGGCAAGGGCAAAAACGGCAAGCGTCGCCCCAACAACTGGATGTCTACCTTTGCAGGTCCTGCTTGGGAGTATAACGAAAAGAACGAAGAATATTATCTTCACCTTTTTGCTATTGAGCAGCCTGACCTTAATATGGACAACCCCGAGGTACGTGAAGAGGTTAAAGATATTTTAAGATACTGGCTCGATATGGGTGTTGACGGCTTCCGCGAGGACGTTATCACATTCATTTCTAAAAAAGAAGGCTTACCCTCAAGCCCATACTGGTTCCCTGTTGCAACAGGTATTGAAAACTATATGCACGGCCCCCACCTTGACGAATACCTTATGGAATTCAAAAAAGAGGTACTTGACAAGTATGACTGTATGACTGTCGGCGAAGCACCTATGATGACCACAAAAAAGGCACTCAAGCACATTACAGAGGGCGAAAACCAGCAGCTTAATATGATGTTCCACTTTGAGCATATGGCTGCCGACTGCCTTTTCTACAGCTGGTTTAAAACAAAATTCAACCTCAAAAGACTTAAGAAGGTTTTCTCAAGATGGCAGAAGGACCTTTACGGCAAGGCATGGAACGCGCTTTACATTGAAAACCATGACCAGCCTCGTGTAATCTGCCGTTATGGTAGCACAAAGTACAGAGTTGAAAGTGCAAAAATGCTTGCAACTACATACATCTGCCAGAGTGGTACACCCTTTATTTATCAGGGACAGGAAATCGGTATGCTCAACTATCCCTTCAAGAGCATAGATGAATACACCGATGTTTCCACAATCAATAACTACAACGTTGCTCGTAAAATTATGGGTGACGAAAAAGCGCTCAACCTTGCAAACTACGCTTCACGCGATAACGCAAGAACAGTAGTACAGTGGAATGACTCAAAGAACGCGGGCTTTACAACTGCAGATGAGCCTTGGTTTAAGGTTAACCCCAACTATAAGGAAATCAATGTTGAAGCCGCTGAAAAAGACCCCGACAGTATTCTTAACTTCTACCGTGCACTTCTTAAATTCCGTAAAGAAAACGAAATTGTTATTTATGGCGATTACAAAGAGCATATGAAGAGTAGTAAGGATCTTTACGTTTACGAAAGAAACTACGAGGGCAAGCGTCTTCTTGTTGTTAACTCATTTACTGAAGATGGTATAAGATTCAAAGCACCCAAGGGCTTTGACCTTTCAAAAGGTAAATGTGTACTTTCAAACTACAAGGATACAGCTGTTAATGATAATAGCTTTATTACAAAGCCATTTGAAACAAGAGTTTACCTTTTTGATTAATCAGTATAGCAATAAAGCTCCCGAATCGGAATGATTCGGGAGCTTTTTATTATCCTATATTCTGTTCTTGACTTTGTAATTTAAGGAAATCCACCTTACCGTAAGGAGTTTTAGGTAGCTCCTTAACGAACTCGTATTTATATGGTACGCTATGGTGAGCAAGACTCTTTTTACAATGCTGTTTTATTTTATCAACAGTAAAGGTATCTGCACTATACCCCTTCTGCAATATGATAAATGCCTTTGCAACCTCTTTTTTATAAGGGTGTGGCATTGACACAACCGCACATTTCATTACCTCGGGCAATTCCTCAATAGTTTTTTCAATCTGAGTAGGATAAACATTATAGCCCGATGAAATAATAAGCCTTTTAATACGCAATTTATAGATAACAAAGCCTTCGTCATCGATAGATGCCATATCACCTGTGTGAAGCCATACCTTACCATCCTTGTGCAACTTAAGGGTATTTGCAGTTTCTACATCATTGTCTCTGTACCCAAGCATAATGGTAGGGCCACTTACACAAAGCTCACCATCTGTATTTGCAGGTAAAACATTAGTTGTACCCGGTTCAACTACACACATCTTGTTGCCGATAAGCGGTTTACCGATAGTGCCCGATTTATAGCCATCATAAACAGAAAGGCTCAAAGCAGCAAGACCCTCGGTCATACCATAGCCTTCGCATATGCGGACCTTTGAATTATGGGCTTCAAAAAACTCGTTTACCTTTTCCTCAAGCGGTTTTGGCAGACTGTCACCACCGCTGACTGCATACTTAAGAAATGATAAGTCAAGGGTATCAGCACCATCAACGTTTGTAAGTGCCTCATAAAGTGTAGGTACACCAAAGAGCATTGTCGGCTTATACTTTTTCAGTATACTGCCAAATTTTTTGGAATCAAACAATGGTATAAGCACAGAGCAAGCACCAAAGCAGAAGCTTACGTGAATACAAACACCAAGACCAAAACCGTGAAAAATAGGCAAAATGGCAAGAATCTTATCACCAACACTTACATCATAAAGCGTAATAATTGCCTGCATACTGAAGGAATTGAAGTTTCTGTTTGAAAGCATAATATCTTTGGGTGTACCAGTTGTACCACCACTATGAAGAATTACACAAACAGCGTCATTCTCATCGCCTGTGGGTAAATATTCTTTAACACGTGTTCTTACTTTTTTAACAAAGTCACTCCAAGTAAGAAAACGCTTATCATCCTGTGGGAAATGCTTTTTATTTTTGTTAGTAAAAGAATACGCTGTTTTCAGGGCAAGGGGCATTGATTCACCTGCAGATGCAACAATTACCCTGCTAAGGTCAGTATCATTTACGATATTTTTAATTTTAGGCACACACATATCCATACACAAAAGGACTCTGCTGCCTGAATTATTTATATAATGCTTAATTTCCTCCTGACCCGACAAGGGGTGAACAATATTGGCAACCGCGCCAATTCTGTTAAGCGCATATATTGTAAGGACTGCCTCGGGTGTATTAGCCATAAGCACCGTAACAATTTCACCCTTACGAACACCAATTTCATAATAGGCATTAGAGATATATTCCACCTTTTTTACCATATCGGCATAGGAACACCTGGTACCGTAATACTCGTAAGCATAGGCATCGGGGTGGCCCTCTGCTGAAATTTTGAACATACCAAACATTGAAACGTCAGGAACACGAAAACCCATTTCCGCATCGTTGTCAATAAACTGATAAAGCGGATTTTTGGTTATGGGATATTTACTTAAATCAATTACAGAGTTCATAATTATACTTTGAAATTACCCTTTCTCTTAATTTATCGTTCTCCTCACTCAGATTTGAGCACGTGATGTAAACAGGCTCGTGAAACTCTATTGAAATCTTTTTTCTGAATAGCTTATATTTACCGCTGATTGTAAACGGAACAACGGGCACAGCTGTATCATAAGCCATTTTTACCGCACCGATTTTAAATGGCAAAAAGTCAACGCCATCAGGCTTTATAGTTGTACCCTCAGGGAAAATACCAATAACCGCACCATTATTCAGATACTCTTTTGCAGATACAAGTGCATCATGATCCTTGCTCTGTCTGTTAACAGGTATAAGACCTGCACTATTAAAAAAGTGTTTTGTAAACCAGGTACTGAAAATTTCTTTTTTGGCAAGGAAGTGAATACACCTTTTTGTACCTGCCATAACAGGAAAGCAATCCCACCAGGCAACGTGATTACCTGCAAGGACAACACCACCCTCTTGAGGTATATTCTCAGCACCCTTGATTATAGGTCTGAATAATATTTTAAAAAGAATAACTGCAGGCGGTTTAAGTATTGCATATAACAATGGTGAATTACTTCTTTTTTTCATTCTGATTTATTTACCTTTTCTTAATTTTGAAATAACTAAACCCGCACCTACACCTGCAATAACGGCAGATGATACGATTATTCTTTTTTTCTTTTCTTCTTTGACCTTGATAGCCTTAGCCTCAATGTTTTCTGCAAGCAACGAAACTCTGTCCTCACTTACTTTTAAATTATCCATAACTCTTTTATATTCATCTACATAATAATTTTTTTCAGTTGTCATTTCTATTCCCCTTTTCAATTTCAAGTTTTAAAATCTCTCTGCCTTTTTGAAGACGCTTTCTTACGGCATCCTCTGAAACGGATATAATTTTTGAAACCTCTTTAACAGAATAACCCTCTATGTAATAAAGCATCATCACAATCTTGTACTTAACAGGTAGCTCTGATATTGCTTCAAAAACGTATTTATCCTCATTGGTTACACCAACGTCAACAAGCTCGTCAATATCAATGCTTTTTCTTTTGTGTCGCAGGATAAACATATTTTTACTTACGTTTGTCGCCACCCTTATAAGCCAGGCTTTTTCGTGCTCGTCACTTTCAAATTTGGGTGCTTTGGTAAGATATTTCAAAAAAGTATCCTGCATAGCATCCTCGGCATCATCTTTATTACAAAGAATACCATAGCAGATTCTGAAAATCATATTGCTATGCTTATTAACAATCCCCTTTATATAGCCGCTGTCAAAGGCTTGGTCTTTTTTCTGCAAATCGATCCCCCCTGCTTTGTTATGATATATTTTATTTAACATGCTCTATTAATAATACAATTTAAAACTTTAAAATGTGAATTATTTTTTGTTAACAGTTTGTAAATTAAAAATATTATGGTCATTTATGGGTTATTTATACAAAAAGGCACTTCCGAAACAAAGCGGAAGTGCCTCATTAAATTATTGCTTTTTATTGGAATCATCATAAGCCACGATTCTTTCTTCGGGCTTAAGTGGTGGGTTAAGTCCGCTACAGATTATCTGGATAAGTTTTTCGCGCTCTGCCTCTAAATCGTCAGATTCAATATAATAAGGCTCGTGAACAACTATCTGTAATCTGCCAAAAATAGGTATATACTTACCATTGATAGAAACAGGCACAATCGGCACCTTAGTATCATAAGCCATTTTGATGGCACCCATCTTAAATGGTAAAATTCTTACTCCCTTTGGTTTTATAATAGTAGATTCAGGGAAAATACCTATTAACGCACCATTTTCAAGATACTCTTCGGCAGCTTCTAATGCAGCGTGATCCTTTCGCTGACGGTGAACAGGAATCATACCTGCTTTATTCATAAGATAGCTGATAAACTTTGTATTGTAAATCTCCGCCTTTGCAAGAAAGTGCATACACCTTTTTGTACAACAGCCAATAAGTGCAGGGTCAAAAACAAATACGTGGTTACCTGCAATCACAGCGCCCCCCTCTTTAGGGATATTCTCTTTACCCTTAATACGGGGCTGAAAAAGGAAGTAGAACAACGCTTTCAAGAAAGGTCTTGCCACCTTATATATTGTAGGTGAAACAAATTTCTCTTTATTTTCCATTATAAAAATACCTCGTTATAAATTTGCTGTAGGGCTAATGAATATTAACACAATGTCGACAATAATGCAACACTAATTTTATACACCCTCAAAATAATTCGGGTACTGTGCCATTACCTTAGTTTGCACAAGGTTAAATACAAGAACACCCTCTGCAGCCTCGCAATTATAATGGTCACCGAGAACGAGTTTGCCATTGGTATAGCTGATTTCACGCTTTGGCGCTACGCCTATATGATAAACCCTTTCAAGGTTATCGGGATTCTTTTTATAAGTACCGCCAATAAGACTCTTTTTGAACTGCAAAACATAGTTTGTACCTGAATCGGGTACAGAATAAATTGCAACAAGTGCTTTTGAATCCACACCATATTTTTGCGAAATAAGTCTGATAAATTCATTTGAAGCAGAGTCCGAAAGATAGTTTTCACCATTGGCATCGGGTATAACAACGCCACCAACGGAATCTCCGCCAACGTTACTTGCCACCTCAAGTGCCTTCAAAACATCATCTATTGAAATAACACCATCTGCATCCATATCTGCTACCGCTAAATCAGGAGCTTCTATACAGCTTGCCATACGCAGAATAGCTCTGGCATCTTGTGTATCGACCTTACCGCTACCATCAACATCACCCATAAGCGGTGCTGTATCATCAGCAAAAGCAGTAATTGAAAGCGAACAAGCAATTATTGTTAATGAAAGCAACAGGGCTAAAACTCTGTTTCTTACCATAAAAAACACCTCATAATTACAATTAGAAATTATTGCTCAAAGAATTTTTTGAAGGCTCTGTAAGCCATATACACATCAAGCTTTGATACTACTTCATATGGAGCGTGCATTGAAAGTACAGGTACACCTAAATCGACTACATCAACATTAAGGTTTGCGATATATTTTGCAACTGTACCGCCACCGCCTGCATCTACCTTACCAAGCTCACCAATCTGCCATACAACACCATCTTCATCAAGCATACGTCTGATTTTGCCCATATACTCGGCTGAAGCGTCACTTGTGCCACCCTTACCACGTGCACCTGTGTATTTTGTTATAACAACACCCTTATTAAGGAATGAGGTATTGTTCTTTTCAAAAACTGAATTGAATGTAGGGTCATAAGCTGAGTTAACGTCTGCAGAAAGGCACTCGCTCTTTGAAAGGACTCTGTAGCCCTCAATACCATTTGCCCTTGCAAGGTCGTTTATAAAATACTCAAGGTAAGCAGACTGTAAGCCTGTATTACCGTCAGAGCCTGTTTCCTCTTTATCAGTAAGCACAGTGATTGCGGTATAATCGGGGTCAACCACATCAAATGCTGCCATAGCTGCAGGATACGCGCAAACCCTGTCATCGTGACCGTAAGAACCGATAAGTCCCCTGTCAAAGCCGATATCATCTGCCTTGAATGCAGGTACAACCTCAAGCTCTGCACTAAGGAAATCTGATTCAATAATCCCGTATTTTTCATTAAGAATTTTAAGGATATTGAGTTTTACAAGCTCACTACCCTCGTCGCTCTTAAACGGACGGCTACCAACAATAACGTTAAGCTCTTCACCCTGAATACCCTCAGAAAGTGTACGTTTGCCCTGCTCAGCGCCAAGGTGTGGCAGAATGTCAGAGATAACGAATTTAGGCTCGCCCTCTTCTTCACCGATTTTAACCTCTACCTTTGAGCCGTCTGCTTTAATGATAACACCATGAAGCGCAAGAGGAATTGCAACCCATTGATACTTTTTGATACCACCGTAATAGTGAGTTTTGAAAAGTGCAAGCTCATCACTCTCATACAGAGGGTTAGGTTTAAGATCAAGACGGGGTGAATCAATGTGTGCAGCAGCAATTTTAACACCCTCGCAAAGGCATTTTTTACCTATAACTGCAAGTATGATTGCTTTACCGCGATTCACAAAATATACCTTGTCACCTGCAACGTATTTTTTATCTGCATCAAACTCTACAAAGCCACGCTCCTGAGCTGCCTTAAGCACAACCTCAGTTGCCTCACGCTCTGTTTTTGCCTCATCAAGGAATTTTTTATAACCTTCGGCAAAAGCATCTGCACTCTCCTTAACGCTGTCACTAACAACATCAAGTGCGTGCTTGGGTTTATAGCAAAGCTCTTTCTTTAATTCTTCAACTGTTGACATTTTGTATTTCCTCCGTTTCGGGTTGTTTTAAATTATATAGTTTAACATAAATATCACGTGTACGCATAACCTTATCAACGTATGCACGGGTATCATCAAAGGGAATATGCTTAAGCGTAATCCCATCATCAGAATACTCGGGGTTTTCTAACCACTTACGCACGTTACCTATACCTGCGTGATATGCGGCAATTGCTGTTTCGGTATTACCAAACTCACCTTCAAGAATACTGATAAGATATGCACCATATTTCACAGAAACCTCTGGCTCAAAAAGTGCTTCGTCAGGTATATCATCACCTGTTTTACCTTGTAACCACCTAAAGGTTTCGGGCAGAATTTGTGTCAGCCCCATAGCCCCAACGCTTGAAACTGCATCCTTATTAAATCCGCTTTCAGTTTCAATAACTGCATACAACAGACTTTCGTCAATATCATACTCAGCAGAGTTTGCCTCAACCAATGTTGAATATGATAACGGGTAAACTGTTTTTAATACCAAAAGCACGGCATTAAACAATATTATAACTAAAAAAGCTGATAATAGCAATAGCATTATCACCGCTTTAGTTTTTTGGCTCAGTTTAAGTATCAACTAAAAAGCTCCTTTACAACGGGTAAAAGTTCTTCTTTAAAATCAAAAGGCTCAAAGCACCTTATAACATAGTCTGCACGTGAAAGGTAAAAATCATCATCCTTTTGCCCGTTTATGCGTACAAGCGCATCTGCCTCTGATATATTATCACGTGCCATAATTCGTGCCTTACGCACATCAACAGGCGCATGTACAACAAGCATAATATCGCACCTATCGGCAAAGCCCGATTCAATAATTGCAGCTGCATCTACAACCACAACCTCGTGGCTTTCGAAAGCCTTTTGTGCCAGGCTGTTAATAAAATCATTTATAGCAGGGTGCATAAGTGAATTAAGCAACCTGGTTTTTTCGGGCGTACTGAAAGCAATTTTGGCAAGTTTTTTTCTGTCTAACGAGCCATCGGGATTTAAAATATCACCGAAAGCCTCGCATAATTTTGGTAAAAGTGATTTATCTTCATCAAGCACCTGACGGGCAACAATATCCCCATCAATAATGTATGCTCCGTTTTCCTGCAAATATTTACTTATGGTAGATTTACCTGCACCTGTTTTGCCTGTAAGACCTACAAGTTTTTTCATATTAACACCTCAAGAGTGGCGATTACTTTAACAATATAAGTAGGAGATACTACCCCAAAATATGTTCTAAAGGTCAACAACCTGAAATGATGCGGCACGAAGAAGTCTGTTAAGCACCGCAAGATTATCATCATTATTTCGGTCAGGACACCTTACATAACACACGTCAGCGCCTTTTTCATCAAGGGCACGTAATGAATCAAACAAGGCGTGTGAAAGCTCCCTGTAATTTTCACTTGTACCGTAAGGTATGTACGGAACATCAAGACCCTCGCCCTCACCGTCAAATACCATAGCGTACGTACCGCTGTCACTATGGGAATTTACGTAACGGCAAAAGCTGTCATAATCACCGCAAAGAATAACAATATTTGCCTCAGGTGAATAATGCTTATATTTCATACCGGGTGAAGAAACTCTTTCACCTGATTTCAATGGATTAAGCACAGCATCATCCACCTCTACCTGACCAAGAACATTTTTAAGCTGTGAAATGGTGATATTACCCGGTCTTAAAAGCTTTGGTACAGGTGTAGCAAGTGTTATAACAGTAGATTCCACACCCTCAGCACAATCACCGCCATCAATAACCATAGGCACCCTGCCCTGAAGGTCATTGAAAACGTGTTGTGCTTTTGTAGGACTAGGCTTACCCGAAAGGTTGGCAGATGGTGCTGCAAGGGGCAAGCCCGAAGCTTTAATAAGCCTGTTTGCAACGGGGTGTAACGGACACCTTACCGCAACAGTATTAAGACCGCCCGTAACACAAAGGGGCACTCTGTCAGACTTTGGTAAAATCATAGTCAAGGGACCCGGCCAGAAAGCATCAGCAAGTAATTTTGCTTTCTCGGGCACTTCACTTACAAGATCATAAATTTCAGAAAACTCTGAAATGTGCACAATCAAAGGGTTATCCTGTGGGCGACCCTTTGCCACAAAAATACGTTTAACCGCATCTTCAGAATAGGCATTGCCTGCAAGGCCGTAGACAGTCTCGGTGGGTATTGCCACAACCTGACCATCTTTAAGTAGCTGTGCGGCTTCCTCATAAGCACTCACGTTATCGGCGTGGGTTATTTTTATAAGCTTGGTTTCCAATTTTTTAATCCTCTTTTAATCTGTCTGCTGTATCTGCCGTAATGAGTGCATCGATTATTTCATCAAGATCACCATTCATTATGGCTTCAATTCTGTATATTGTAAGACCGATTCTATGGTCGCTTACACGCCCCTGAGGGAAGTTGTAGGTACGTATTCTTTCACTGCGGTCACCTGTACCTACCTGAGAGCGACGCTCATCGGCAATTTCTGCATTCTGTTTTTCACGTTCAACCTCTAAAAGACGTGAACGAAGAATTTTCATAGCTCTGTCTCTGTTTTTGTGCTGACTTCTTTCATCCTGACACTCAACAACTGTACCTGTGGGCAAGTGGGTGATTCTGATAGCCGATTCTGTTTTGTTAACGTGCTGACCACCTGCACCGCTTGAACGGAATGTATCTATCTGCAAGTCTGTGGGATCTATGGCAATATCAACCTCTTGCGCCTCGGGTAAAACCGCAACAGTTACTGTTGACGTATGAATTCTGCCACCTGACTCTGTTTCAGGTACACGCTGTACACGATGAACACCGCTTTCAAACTTAAAGCGTGAGTAAGCACCCTCACCCTCAATCATAAAGCTGATTTCTTTAACACCACCAAGACCTGTTTCATTAACCGAAAGCACATCAGGGTGCCAACCGCGACCCTCAGAATACATTGAATACATTCTGAAAAGTGAGTGGGCAAATAGAGCCGCCTCCTCACCGCCTGCACCTGCACGGATTTCGATGATAACGTTTTTGTCATCGTTAGGGTCTTTGGGTAAAAGCAGAATTTTTAATTCCTCGTGCAAGGTCTGTACCTTTTCTTTGCACTCTTCAACCTCTATTTCAAGCATTTCCTTCAACTCTTTATCAGGATGCTCGTTTAACATCTGCTTTGCAGCCTCGCCATCACTGAAAGCCTTTTTATACTCCCTGAAGGTTTCAACAATAGGGGTAAGATTTTTAAGCTCTCGCATAAGCTCGGCATATTTTTGCTGGTCTGAAACTGTTTCAGGCTGACACAAAAGGTCATTCACCTTATCAAACCTTGCTTCTACGTGGGTAAGTTTATCAATCATCAGTATTCTCCCTGATTACTTTTTTAATATTTTTTTCTGCCTTGACACGTGGAATAAGAAATTCACGCTCACAACCGCAACAACGGAGTCGGAAATCCATACCCGAGCGCAACACAAGAAATTGCTTGTTACCGCAGGGATGTTGTTTTTTCATTTCTAAAATATCGCCTACACGGATATCCATTCACAATCACTCCTATTAAAAATCATAATACAGAAATATTGTAACACACTTTTACATAAAATTAAAGGGTAGAACGAAAATAAATGAAAACAGGTGATAAAAGAATGATGTCATACTCCCCCGAAGGATTTTTAATCAATACAAAAGAAAACAGACACTACATTTCGTCAACAGAGGGCTTGAAAAGAGCCTGTGCCGAGGGCATACCGCTTGAGCAAAGGGTTACTTACTGCGATTGCAAACACAACCTGCATATTGATTTAGGTGAAATAAAGGGCATTATCCCCCGAGAAGAATGTGCTGTGGGTATCGATGACGGCTCAGTAAAGGATATTGCCATAATTGCCCGTGTAAACAAGCCCGTAAGGTTTATTATTGACCATTTTGACACAGTTGATGGCAAAACAACCGCTATACTTTCAAGAAAGCAAGTTCAAGAGGATTTTACAGATAACTTTTTGCCATACAAAACCACAGGCGATATTATTGATGCAAGAATAACCCACCTTGAAAATTTTGGTGCATTCTGTGATATTGGTTGCGGAATAAACGCACTTTTGCCCATTGATAACATTTCAATTTCACGCATACCACACCCCGATGTACGTTTTAACGTGGGTGACGATATAAAGACTGTAATAAAAGCTATCGACGATAACGGCAGAATAACCCTTTCACACAAGGAATTATTGGGCACCTGGACTGAAAACGCCAAGCTTTTCACCCATGGTGAAACTGTAAGCGGAGTTATACGCAGTATTGAAGATTACGGCATCTTTGTTGAGCTGACCCCTAATTTATCAGGTCTTGCAGAATACACAAACGATGTTTACGAGGGGCAACAGGCAAGTGTATACATAAAAAGCATTATCCCCGAAAAAATGAAATTCAAGCTGATAATTGTTGATGCCTTTGATGCCCGATACCCCAAAGCAAAGCCTCATTATTTTATAAAAAACGGACACATAGACGAATTTTGTTATTCGCCACCAAATTGTGCAAAAGTGATAAAAACAGAGTTCTAATTTTTGTTTGTAAAATAACCTGCTGTATTGTATAATTAAATCAAATTATCTTGTTAAGGAGATTTAATTATGCAGTACAGCAAATTTAATTCTATCCACAGAGAGATTTCTAAATTAGGCTTTGGACTTATGCGTTTACCAAAGGTTAAAGATAACGAAGATACTATCGACCGCGACGAAGCCTTCAGACTAATTGACCTTGCGATGAAATCAGGTGTTAATTATTACGACACCGCATATTTCTATCATGGCGGTGATTCAGAAGCCTTTGCAAGAGAGGCACTTTCACGCTACCCACGCGAATCATTTTGTCTTGCAACAAAATTACCCGGCTCGTATATGCGCGATGAGGGAAAGCACACCGAAGAAATTTTTAACGGACAGCTTGAAAAATGCGGTGTTGATTACTTCGACTTCTACCTTTTACACGCAGTAAACAGAGATATTATGAAAACCTTTGAGGCGGACAAGTCTTACGAATACTTAACGGAGCAGAAAAAACTTGGCAAAATCAGATACCTTGGCTTTTCATACCATGGCGATTTAGAATTTTTTGAAGAGCTTGTTGATAAATACAAATGGGACTTTGTTCAGTTACAGATAAATTACTATGACTGGGAAGCACAAAACGCAAAGGCATATTACAAAATACTTGAGGACAGAAACATACCCTGCATTGTTATGGAGCCTGTAAGAGGTGGCTCACTTCACACACTCAACGATGATGCGAGAGCCGTTTTTGATGAATTGGGTGATGCATCATACGCATCTTATGCTTTACGTTATGTTGCACAGTTACCCAACGTACTCACAACGCTCAGCGGTATGTCCACATACGAGCAGGTTGTTGACAATATTGAAACATTTAAAGAGTGCAAACCACTTACACCCGAGGAAAGTGAGGCTGTTGAAAAGGCAAACGTACTTTTCAGAAAGAATTTTGCTGTACCCTGCACAGATTGTAAATATTGTGTTGAGCATTGTCCTGCAAACGTTGATATACCCCTTAACTTCAAGGCATATAACGAGTATAATAAAACCCGTGAAAAATCAGATTTCACCAAGGAGTACACACTTGTACCCGATAACAGAAAAGCTACGCTCTGCATTGAATGTGGTGTATGCAAATCACATTGTCCCCAGCAGATTGATATTCCGCGTAGCTTAAAAAAGGTTAAAGACCTTGCAGAGTAAGGGTGTATTATGAAAAAATCAGCAATCAAATCAATTTGCCTTTTGTGTTGTTTATCAATCGTCATCGGTCTTTTAGCAGGTTGCGGTAAAACCAAAGGCAACACCATAACAGACGTAATAACAACTGCAGAAGAGGTTTATGTAAATGGTGTACTTACCGATACTGTTGAAGCCCGAATGGGAGCTTTTCAGGGTAAGCAGGGTGATTACATTGAATTCCGTTTTGCAGAGCCACAATGCTTTAACACTATTTTTATAAACGAAAAAACAGCTACAATACGTCAGTACAACATCTACGCCGAAACTGACGGCAAATACAAATTAGTGCACACAGGCAAAAACATTTTCCAAGAAAACATTATTATTGAGCCTGTTGTGGCAACAGCATTTAAATTAGAAATTGTCAACACCGCAATTGGTGATGACAGCTTCATTATACAAGGCGTAAGCGCCTATGATATTCAGGAGGGAGTATAATTTATGAGTATCAGATTTATTGAACAAACAAAAACCTTTAAGCTTGACTCAAAAACATCAACATATATGTTCGGCATTTTTGAGGGCAACTACCTTGTACATTACTATTACGGTGCAACAATCCCTGACGAGGATGTTACAGAGCTTCGTTTCAGACCCGGATTTGCATCCTTCTGCCCCGACAGCCCTACTGCTATGGGCAACAATTTTTCACCCGATGTGACACCCCTTGAGTATTCAACATTCGGTGCAGGTGACTTTCGTCTTTCTGCCTTCGCGGTAGAAAACAGCGATGGCAACAAGGTTACAGATTTAAGATACGTAAGCCACAAAATATACAAGGGCAAGGAGCCTATCCCGGGTATGCCCTCACTCTACCTTAATGATGAAAACGAGGCAGACACACTTGAAATTGTAACAGAGGACAAGGTTACAGGCGTTAAGGCTACACTCATTTACACAGTATTTAATGACTATGGTGCTATCACCCGTCGTGTTAAGGTTGAAAACCCCACAGACAAGCCATTCTATATTGATACAATCCACTCTGCCTGCGTTGACTTTCCCGGTATGGATTACGAAATGCTTGACCTTTACGGCAGATGGGTAAAAGAACGCGCCCTTGAAAGATACCCCTTGCACAGAGGTATTCAGTCAATCAAAAGCAAGCGTGGTTCTTCAAGCCATAACCACAATCCCTTTACCGCTATTATCAGCAAGGGCACAACTGAAGATTACGGCGATTGCTACGGCTTTAACCTTGTTTACAGCAGCAACTTCTCAATTGATGTTGAGGTTGACGGCTTTGCATCTACACGCCTTGTAATGGGTATTAATCCCGAAGGCTTCAAATGGTACCTTGAGCCCGGTGAGGAATTTTATTCACCTGAGGCAGTTATGGTATACACCAACAAGGGTCTTGGTGAAATGAGCCGTATTTTCCACAGACTCTACGGTAATAATCTTATCCGCGGTCAATGGAAAAAGGCAAAGCGTCCCCTTCTCATCAACAACTGGGAAGGAACAGGAATGGACTTTGACCACGACAAGCTCGTTTCATTTGCACACCACGCTAAAGATATCGGCCTTGAAATGCTTGTTATGGACGATGGTTGGTTTGGCAAGCGTGACGATGATAAATCATCACTTGGTGACTGGAAGGTGGCTGAATACAAGCTTCAGAAGGGTCTTTCGGGACTTATTAAGGAAGTAAATGATTGCGGTCTTAAGTTCGGTATCTGGTTTGAGCCCGAAATGATTTCACCAGACTCTGACATATACCGCGAGCACCCCGACTGGTGCTTACACACCGAGGGTCGTGACAAATCAATTGCACGTACACAGTATGTAATTGACTATTCACGCAAAGAGGTTCGTGACCACATTTATGGTATGATGCACGATATTCTTTCAAACAACAACATCGACTATGTAAAATGGGATTTCAACCGTAACCTTACAGAGGTTGCCTGTGCACAGCTCCCCGAAGAAAGACAGGGCGAAGTTTTCCACCGCTTTGTACTTGGCACATATGAGATTATGGACAGACTCACAAAGGATTTCCCCCATATTCTCCTTGAAAACTGCTCAGGTGGTGGCGGACGCTTTGACCCCGGTATGCTTTACTACTCACCCCAGATATGGACAAGTGACAACACCGACCCCATTGAGCGTTTGACAATTCAGTTTGGTACATCAATGTGCTACCCCACCTCAACAATGGGTGCACACGTTTCAGCATGCAGACGTGCAGGCTACGAAACAAAAATGAACGTTGCACTTTGGGGCTCATTCGGTTACGAGCTTGACCCCGATAAGCTTACAGCTGAGGAAAAAGCCGAAATTACCGCACAGATTGAGCTTTATCACAAATATTACGACGTTATCCACTATGGCGACCTTTACAGACTCATTACCCCATTTGAAAATCAGTTCCGCGTTGCATGGGAACACGTAAGCGAGGACAAAAACGAGGCACTCCTCACAGTTGTGCAGATGCGTCACCCCTACGACGATTTCTTTATGCTACGCCTCAAGGGTCTTGATCCCGCAAAGGTTTACGTAGATCAGGAAAGCGGCAAGAAATATAGCGGTGCATACCTTATGAATGCAGGTCTTAACCTTACCTACAAGCCTAACGGCGATGGTGCTTCATACAGAGTGCATCTAATTGCAGAATAAGCTTTAAATGCAAAAAGCCTTACACTCTCAACTGAGTGTAAGGCTTTTGATTATTGTTCTTTATTTTTCGGCTTAACATTCACCGAATAATATGTGTAGTACACCACAAACCCGGGTTTTGCACCATTAGGTTTTTTAATGTTTTTTACATCTGTGTAATCAACTGTTACAATTGTGCCGTCCTTTGCAGAACTGTAATACGCAGCAATTTCTGCAGCCTCAACAATGGCATCGTCAGGCACTTCGCCTCCATCAGCAACAAGAAGCACATGAGAGCCCGGGCACTTCTGTGCGTGGAGCCATACATCACCGCGTCTGCCTGTTTTAAATGTCAGCTTATCATTCTGAATATTATTTCTGCCAACAAGCACCGTCAACCCCTGTGATGTTTTAAATTCAAGGGGTGGAAGCGCTTGTTTTTTCATTTGCTTTTTGCCTGATTTCTTCGGCTTTATAAAGCCTTGTGAAATAAGCTCATCTTTAATTTCACCAAACTCACGCTCAAGGGTTGAACGGCCTAACATATCACGTACAGATTCAAGATACGCTAAATCCTGCTCACCCTCCTCAATGAGTTTTATAAGCATATTTTCCGCTGTGCAAGCCTTGTGATAATCCTTATAAAGCTTCTGTGCATTCTGCGAGGGTGTAAGAGCAGGGTCAACTGTTATTTTAACAATGTTATTATCATCGTAATAATTCTCAACCTCATAAACGCTTAAGCCTTTTTGTAATTTATATTGTGATGCAGTAATAAGCTCTGCGTTGATGCGTATTGCATCTCTATCCTCACATCGGCGCAGGTCATCGTGCTGATTATTAAGCTTACGTGCTGTACGCTCAATAGCATTATCAAGCATTTTGAAAAGCTCAGCACCCTTTGAGCGTGTGCGCAACATTCTGTCACGCTCACTATAAAAGCCCTCAAGCAAATCAAACACATCTGCTTTTTTTATCACCTTAAGGCCGCCACCATATTGGGTGATAGGCATAAAGGAAAATTCCATAGGCTTTTCAGATTCATCAAGCACCATTGTTGGCTCTGATACGCCGTTTACAAGCATATTTTTAAGCGAGCTGATTTCACACAAAAGGTTCATTTTTTCATCGGCTGTAAGGTCTGTCACACCCTTATCATCACCACAAGCACGAAAGCTTAACTCCCTTGATAACAATGGTGAAACGCCCTGTACAGATTTAATAATTGCTGATGAAAGCTTACTGTTTTCGCAAGAAAGAATTATCTGACAAGCCTCTTCGGGGGCAGTATTTCTTAAATCAAGCTTATCCTGTGCAGGTGGAAATTTATACTGCGCACCCGGCAAAACAAGTCTGTATGAGCTTTTTTCAGCATCAACACGCCTGAGTGCATCTATTATGCGATTATCCTCACCAAACAGTATAACGTTGCTGTGTTGTGCCATAATTTCAACCGCAAGTGTAAGCTTTACTCTGTCACCGATTTCATTTGTTGCATCAAAGTTAAAAAACGCAATTCGGTCAAGCCCATATTGTTCAACGCTTACAAGAGTTGCGCCAATAAGGTGCTTTCTGAAAAGCATACACAGCATTGGTGGGGTCTGTGGATTTTCAGGTGTTTTTTCAACAACAGCAAAGCGAGGGCTATTTGCATCCGCTGTGAAATACAGCTTGTGCATACCGCCCCTTGTGCGCATTATAAACACCAGCTCGTTTTTGCCGGGCTGGTGAATTTTATCAACCTTTGCCCCTGCAAGAAGGTCATTTACCTGTCTTACAAGAAAACTCAAATACATACCGTCTAAAGCCATTTTTTACCTCAGATATATTTTACGGGTGCATTACCCTCATATAAAACAAATTCAACATCCTTAAAATTCTTTGAAAGTCTTTCGCAAAGAGCTTCGCACACAACAACCTCTGTTTCATAGTGACCTGCCACAAACAAATCTGTATGAATAAGGTTTGCATACAATAATTCGTGGTGCTTTGCCTCACCCGTCAAAAAAGCATCTGCCCCCTCAAGATGTGCGGCATCTATTAAATCACCGCCACCGCCTGAGCAAAGAGCAACCGTTTTAATTGTGGAATTATTATCAGTAAAAGACACCTTACCGCCAAGAGCATTTTTCACTTTAAGTGCAAACTCCTGTGGTGTGCAAGGCTCGATTTCACCGATTTTTAAAAACTCATCAACACCTGACTGTCTTAAATCAGACACACCCACCTTTTTAGCAAGGCAATCATTCACACCGCCCGACGCTTTATCAAGGTTGGTATGGGCTACAATAAATGTTACACCTGACTTTACCGCCTTATAAACAAGGCTGTCAGTTTTTATCTGTGCAACGGGCGCAAAAAGGAGCGGATGATGAGTTATAACAAGCTGCGCGCCCTCACGAACGGCAGTATCAATAACATCATCTGTAACATCGAGTGCTATAATAACTTTAGTAACATCACTATCCAAGGACCCTACCGAAAGTCCGCAATTATCCCATTCAGCAGCAGAATCGAAAGGTGCTATTGTATCAAGGTAGTCATATATATCTTTAATTTTCATTTTCAGCCTTACCTTTCTTAATTATATCATATCTAATAATTGCGATTATGAGTGAGCTCATTACAATACATTCGGTCACAATACCTGCAACTGAGCCTGTGATTATATTAAACACAAGCCAACAAGGTGAGCTTGGGAATGTAATGAGTCTGATTTTAGTTTCATTTTTCATCCAGTAACTGATTGTTGTGAGTATCATCGCCATTGGTGGTAAAAATGAATACCAATCCTCCCACGTAAGGATACCTGCAACTGCAGAAACTACAATAAAAACACCAAGCCAAACGGGGCTTTTAGCCCATTTTTTATCGTTATTAATAAAGACAATTGAACGTGTAAGCCCAATAAAATTAAGGGCGGCACCTGTGTATGCATCTGCACCCTTAGTAAAGCCCAGCATTATGTAGTGCAATATAAAAAGTATTGCTGCAACAATCTGAAAACCGATTATCTTGCTACGTTTATTCTGCTGAAAGCTCAGGAAATTCATACCTGCACCCAAAAAGCCTATGCCCTGGGTAATTATGTCAACCATTTAAGAACTCCTTTATGGCAATTATTGTATCCTTTAAGCCCTCAGTGCCCTGCTTTTTACCGCAAGAGATAAGAGCGTTATATTTTTCCTCAAGTCGTTTAAGCTGACCCTCAAGGTGCTTATGAGCATCCTCGGTATGAGGTAGCTTACCAATAAAGCAATCTGCCATAGTATAATCAACTTTTTCACCTGTGTAGACTGCGTCAAACGTTATATAAACACGCCTTGATTCGTGGGTTGCAAGTTCATTTATTATTTCAAATCCGTTATAATACAGATATTCACGCAGATCCTCTGCCCTGCTTTGCGGTTGAAAAATAAAATGAATATCGGCATTTTTAACCCAAGGAGTTTCAGCCAGTTTTTCGGCAATAAGAGTACCACCCATACCTGCGAAAACAATTTCATTGGCATCGGTCGGCGTAAACTCCCTTAATCCGTCAGAAAGTCGGAGTGTTATTTTATCGTTAAGGTCATAATATTCAACAGCCTTTTCGGCATTTTTAAGTGGCTCTTTACCGATATCGGTCGCAATAGCAGACTCCACCTTACCCGACTGTATAAGATAAACCGGCAGATAGCCGTGGTCTGTGCCGATATCAGCAATAATGCCGCCGCCCTTTACGAGAGATGCGACGGCAGAAAGCCTTGGTGTAAGTTTAACCTTCATCATTCACCGAGAAAGTTATTGATTTTTGAAATAAGCTCATCTGCATCTACACCATGTACACGGCAAGCCATTTCAACTGTTTCACCACGAGATGCGGGGCAACCAAGACAATGCATACCCATTTCAAGGAAGAAGGGTGCTGTACCGGGTGCTGCATCAAGAATATCACCGATGATTGTATCTTTTGTAATCTGCATTTTTAAAACTCCTTAACGTGTTTTTATTTTAGTATATCATAATAAAATAAAAAAATAAACAATAATATGAAAGTTTTTAACATAAATTGCGTTAATTAATTGTTTGTTTTTACAATTGAATTGCATCACCATTGTATGGTAGAATTAATGTGTATAATTTTGTTCTACCCGGAGGTATTTTTATGTTACAAAAAGACTTCAATCCTATTTTAAGATTTGTCGCAGTAAGTGACGTCCACTACAAGGATGACCACTGTATTGAAGAAGAGCGTATGGAAAAGGCTCTTGAAATTGCCTACAGATTAAGTGAGGCACACCCCACTTACAAAAAGCTTGATGCAGTAGTAGCAAATGGTGACTTTGCAAACTCAGGCACAGAAACACAGATGCGTAAATTTAAGGCTACAATGGACAAATGCCTTAAGCCAGAAACAGTTTATGCCCTTGATATGGCAAGTCACGAATATCATGGTGCAGGCGTTGAGGCTGCATACGAGCTTTTTCAGAAAATTTTTGAAAGACCCGTTGACAATCACATTGAGATAAACGGCTTTCATTTTATCACAATGACATCATCAAGCGGATGTGAATATGACGAAAACAAGGTAGCTTTCGCACGTGCAGAGCTTCTCAAAGCACGTGAAGCAGACCCCAAGAAGCCTATTTTCTTCTTCCAGCACCCTCACCTTACAGACACAGTTTCAGGTAGTATCTACTGGGCAGACGAGGCTTTTATTCCTACACTTATGGATTTCCCCCAGGTCATTGACTTTTCGGGTCACTCACACGTGCCGATTAATGACCCACGTTCAATTCACCAGCGTCATTTCACATGTCTTGGTACAGGTTCAATGTCTTACTTTGAGCTTGATGAATTTGATAAGCATTACGGCACCTGCCCACCCAACAAGCAGGATTGTGCACAGATGCTTATTGTTGAGGCTGACGCAGATGGCCGAGTAAGAATTTACCCCTACGATGTACTTACAGATAACTTCTTCCCCTTTGTTTGGGAAATTGACGAGCCTTGGAATCCCGATAGCTTTAAATACACTGATGCACGTTACAAAACAACTGATGCACCTTACTTTGATGGTGCAGAGCTTAGCGTAACAGACGTTACTGCTAACGGCTTCAAGGTTACATTCCCTCAGGCAAAATCTGACAAGGACTATGTAAATGACTACAAGGTAGTTGTACGCGAAGCATCTAACGGACTTATTGTTAAACAAAAAAAGGTGTGGAGTGAGTATTACTTCTACAATATGCCTGAAACACTTTCGGTTGATTTTGATGACCTTAAGGCAGATACAGAATACACCGTATCTGTTATCGCAGGATCATTCTGGGATACATATTCAGAGCCTATCAGCTCAACAATCAAGACAAAGTAAAAGGAGTGATTATTTTTGGATAAAATCAGAGTAGAGGGAATGCGATTTGTTGACGAACACGGCAGAGAGCGTATTCTCAGCGGTATGAACGTTTGTGACAAACGCAGTTTCGAAAAAGACAACCCCGGCTATGGTTACGACCCCGACAAATTCCCCTTTGAAGAATTCAGAGCACGCGGTTACGATATTATACGTTTGGGCTTTACCTGGGGTGCTATGGAGCCCACACCCGGCAGATATAATCAAAAGCTTATTGATGATATATGCAAATTCCTTGACAAATGCGAGGAGTACGGTATATACGCTTACCTTGATTGCCATCAGGACGTTTACTCACCATATTGCTACGGCGATGGTGCTCCCCGTTGGGCAACACTTACTGACAAATACACTCCTCGTAAGCCCCTTGCAGTATGGGCAGAGCCCTACTTCTATGGTAACGCTTGCTTCAGAGCATTTGATAACTTCTGGGCAAACACAAAGTATAACAGAAAAGGTCTTCAGGATTATTTTGCAGATATGTGGAAAAACCTTGTTACTGCAACAAAGGATAAGCCTGCACTTTTCGGCTACGACTTTTTCAATGAGCCACACCCGGGTACAGAAGGTGGCAAAATATTCAGAACACTTATTTCAAGCCTTGTAAAAACAAGCCTTGTTGATAACAGAGTTAACCTTTTTGAACTTGCTAAGCAGGGTCTTTTCAGCGATGAAAAGCCAAAGGCACTTGACCAGTATGCAGGGCCTGTGCTCAGAAAAATCACAACAGCCTGCGACAAGCTTGTTGAAAAGTTTGATAAAGAAAAATACACACCCTTCCTTAACAAAATGGCAACCGCTGTCAGAGAGGTTACTGACGATGGCGTTATGTTTATGGAAAACAACTATTTTTCAAATATGGGTATCCCTTGCTGTAATGACCCCGTAAATGTAAACGGCGCAAGAGAAACACAGCAGGTATTTGCACCCCACGCTTACGACCTTATGGTTGATACACCCGCATATAAATACGCAAGTAATTCACGTGTTGGTATGATATTTGACGAGCACCGTCGCACACAGGAAAGGTTACAGGTACCCTGCCTTGTTGGTGAATGGGGCTCTTGTGCAGAGGGTGACGGTTGGTATCCTCATATCCGTTTCTTGCAGGATAAGTTTGACTCATATAAATGGAGCAACACCTACTGGTGCTACTTTGATGATATCCTTGAGCAGGATTTTATGAAGGTTATTACCCGTCCACGTCCTAAGGCAGTTACAGGTGAAATTATTTCATACAAGTACAACCACGACGAGGGTAAATTTACACTCAAATTCAACCAGGACAAGAAGTATAAAGCACCTACAGTAGTTTATGTTGATCGTAAGCCTGATGAAATCAAGTGTGATGGTAAATATAAAATCATTGAATTACCGGGCAACATTGGTTACGATATTGAATTTAAAACCAATATCGGTGAAAATGAAATTGAAATAGAGTTTTAATAGCGGTAAAATGCCCTGTGAATATGGTCATAGGGCATTATTATAGGAAAGAGTTGGGGAAATATGTTAAAAGGAATCATATTCGATTTAGACGGTATACTCATTGACAGTGAGCCTATAGCATACTCCATTTTGCAGGAAATGGTTTCGGCGTATGGTGGTCACATTTCGTTAGATGATTACACCGCAAACTACCTTGGCAGGACAGTTGCCATGGGTTTATCCACAATAAAGAGCGTATTCAACACACCTGAAACCGAAGAAGAATTGATGGAAATATATCTTCGCAAGGAGCAAGAAAAGCTTATTGAAGGCGTTCCGCTTAAACCTGGTGTTAAGGAATTATTGGTATACGTTAAAACATGTGGCTACAAGACTATAGTTGCATCCTCAAGCATACGTGAACGCGCAGAAAACATTTTAAAATCATATGATATTTTAAAGTATTTCGATGATATGGTTTTCGGCTGTGAGGTACCCAAGGGTAAACCCCACCCCGATATATTCCTTAAAGCGTGCGAAAAGCTGGGCATACAGCCCCACGAGGCAATAGTAATTGAGGATAGTGAGGCAGGTATTGAGGCATCCTATACAGCAAACATTACCACAATCTGTATTCCGGATATGAAATACCCTGATAAGCACTACAAAAATATGGTGTGCTACTTATTCGACTCATTATTTGATGTTATGAGGCTTTTAGAAGAATATGGTCAGATGCAGATGTAAATGGTGTAATCTTAAAAACCCTCTCTATGTGAAATATCACGACGAAGAATGGGGTGTATTAAGAACAGATGACCCTTACCTATTTGAAATGCTTGTTTTAGAAGGCTTTCAGGCAGGTCTTTCATGGGAGTGCGTACTAAACAAGCGCGAGGCATTCAGGGCTGCGTTTGATAATTTTGATATAGATAAAGTAACAAACTATTCTGATGATAAAATCTGTGAATTAACACAGAACAAAAACATCATACGCAACAAGCTAAAAATAAAAGCCGTTGTAACTAACGGCAGAATTTTTGCCGAAATTGTAAGGGAATACGGTTCTTTTTACAACTACCTTTCCACATTCACAAATGGCAAAACCTTTAACGAAGTAAACCTGACCCACTCCCCTTTGTCAGATGCTATATCAAGTGACCTGCAAAGGCGCGGTATGAAGTTTGTGGGTACCGTAATTATATACTCATATTTACAAGCAATCGGAATTATAAATTCACACGAAAAGAGTTGTTTTTTGCACAATGGATCAACAGATAATAATTGATTTTTTTAACAATGCATCTGCCCATTGGGATGATATTGCCTACGACAACTCTGAAAAAATAAATAAAATTCTAGATTTTTCAGATATACACGAAAAAGCAACTGTGCTTGATGTTGCTTGTGGTACAGGTGTGCTTACGCCGTTTTTATTAAACCGTAAGGTAAGCAATATTACAGGAATTGATATATCCCCCGAAATGGTGAATTTAGCCAAAGCAAAGTTTACGCAGTACAATAACGTTAAATTTATAAATATTTCGGCAGAGGATATCGATTTCGAGCAAAAATTTGACCGTATAATCATATTTGATGCATATCCGCACTTTTGCAACAAATTAAAGGTAATTGATGCCATGGCAAAACACCTGAACACCGACGGAAGAATAACAATAGCCCATAGTTTGGGGCGCGCACAGCTTGATGAGTTACACAAAAAAACCGCAGGTCAGGTATCTGACAAAATGGTGTCGGGTAACGAATTGGCAGAAACTTTATCACACCACTTCTGTGCGGATGTTATTGTTGACGATGATGATATATTCATAGTCAGCGCCACACCAAAGAAGGTATAAACTTACACAAAAAATGGTGTTTGAAACTATACATTTATAACAAATTATTAAAACATTTGTCATAGTGCAAAAAAATCTTTTATCGCACTTGACAACAGACAAAATCAGCATTAAAATGCAATATGTAATAATTTTTTATGAGCCACTTTTGTGAGCAATTAAAGGAGCGATTTATAATGAAAAAAGTTTACGAAGGTAAAACAAAAGACGTTTTCGAGCTTGAGAATGGTAACGTATTACTTAAGTTTAAAGATGACTGTACAGGTAAAGACGGCGTGTTTGATCCAGGTGAAAACAGCGTTGGCCTTAAGATTGACGGCATCGGCAAGGAAAACCTCAAAACATCTATCTACTACTTTGATATGCTCAAGGAAGCAGGCATCAAAACTCACTACGTAAGTGCTGACGTTGAAAACGCTACTATGGAGGTTCTTCCCGGTAAGGTTTTCGGTCACGGTCTTGAAGTTATTTGCAGACTTGTTGCAACAGGCAGCTTCATCCGCCGTTACGGCGAGTACATTGCTGACGGCACAGTTCTTGAGGGTGGCTATGTAGAGTGCACATTCAAAAACGATGCCCTCGGTGATCCCCTTGTTACAGGCGAAGGCCTTGCAGCGCTCGGTGTTATGAGCCCCGAAATGTTCCAGAGCATGAAGGAGCAGACACTCAAAATCACAAAGATTATTGCTGACGACCTTAAGACAATCGGCCTTGACCTTTGGGATATCAAGTTTGAGTTCGGCTACAACAACGACGAGGTTATCCTCATCGATGAAATCGCGTCAGGTAATATGAGAGTTTACAAGGGCGACAAGATTGTTGAACCCGTTGAACTTACAAAGCTTATTCTTAACAGATAATTTTAAAACCTCGTCCAATCGGACGAGGTTTTTTAAATGCAAAATGCAGAATGCAAAATGCAAAATTATCGGGCGCAAGCGCGGATTATAAAGAAAAGACTTATCTTTTGTCTAAGATAAGTCTTTGTTCCTTTTTGATATAATTTTAAAACGCTGTAAGATTATGTCAGTAACGTAGTTTTAGTGGTGAAGGCGTACAAAGGTACGTCGAGCATGCTAAAACAAGTTAATGACGTGATAATACCATCTTATAAAACTTTATAAGATTGCGACAGAAACGAAGACTTGGTAATCGACGCTGTATAAACATACTGCGAGATTGCCAAGTCAAGTTTATGGTGTAATATTATAAAGTTTTCACGTAGGAGATGCTCATTTCGGCACATTCCATAGGTGTCTTACCCATTGAAGGGTCATCCTGTTCAACAACAACCCACTCTGCACCTGCTTTTTCTGCTGCAGCGGTAATCTTCTTCCAATCCTGAACGCCGCTACCTACGGGGCGGAATTCAAATGTATTTGCATTGTCTGCAGTTTCTTCCTCATCAATGCCGATGAGCTTATAAAGGGGGCCGTTACCCTTCTGACCTGCAAAATCCTTAAGGTGAACAACAGGTGCTCTGCCTGTATATTTTTCAACGTAAGCCGCAGGCTCTTCGCCACCAACATTTACCCAACAGGTATCAATTTCGGTTGCAAGAAGGTCCTCAGAAACTGTATCGTAAAGGATATCAAGCGCATATTTGCCATCAATTTTAAGGAATTCTAAATCGTGGTTATGGTAAAGGAGCTTCATACCCATAGCCTTTGCAGCCTTACCGATTTTTTCGATACCTGCAACGGTGCTATCCCAACCATCTGTACCGGGACGGCACTCCTCTGTAAGGTAGGGTACAACAACGTATTTACAGCCCATATCCTGATAATCCTTAAGAACTGCTTCGGGGTTTTCAAGCATATCATAATAAGGAACGTGTGCTGAAACAATCTTGATATCAATATCATCACAGATAGCTTTTACCTCAGCACCTGACTTGCCAAAGAGTCCCGCAAACTCAACACCGTCATAGCCTAATTCTTTAACCTTTTTGATAGTGCCGATAAAATCCTTCTCCATATCGTCACGTACTGAATAAAGCTGAATAGCAATAGGTAAATTCATAATAAAAACTCCTTTTAAAAACTTTTTTACACACCTATATTACTCTATTTTTACAGATAATTCAAGTACATTTGTTGACACTATTTTATTTTAGGTGTATAGTAAATATAATTGATAAATGTGAGGTTAAATTATGAAATATGTAGTTGTTTTATATGATGGTATGGCTGACTATCCCGTACCACAATTTGATGGCAAAACTCCAATGGAGCTTGCTAAAAAGCCTTTGCTTGACAAGTTGGCTCGTGGTGGTCAGGTTGGTCTTGTAAAAACTGTTGGCGAGGGTCTTAAGCCCGGTAGCGATATTGCTAATATGAGCGTTCTCGGTTATAATCCACACGAATGCTACACAGGTCGCTCACCCCTTGAGGCGGTCAGCATTGGTGTTGATATGCTCCCCTCTGACATAATATTCCGTTGTAACCTTGTTACACTTTCTGACGAGGAAAATTACGAGGATAAAACAATGGTTGATTACAGCGCAGGTGATATTTCTACAGCAGATGCCGCTGAAATTATCAAAAGCGTTCAAGAGCATTTCGGCAACGATATTTTTTCATTTTACAGCGGTGTTGCATATCGTCACTGCCTTGTATGGCACAATGGTACCCTTGACCTTGGCAATATGACACCACCCCACGATATTTCAGGTAAGGTTATCGGCGAATATCTTTCAACAAATGAAAACGCTAAAGACCTTATTGCTATGATGAAGTCAAGCTACGATTTTCTTATGGAGCACCCCGTTAACAAACGCAGAATTGCAGAGGGCAAACGCCCTGCAAACTCAATATGGCTTTGGGGTGAAGGCACAAAGCCATCACTCCCCGATTTTAAGGCAAAATACGGTGTTGATGGCACAATAATCTCTGCGGTAGATTTACTTAAGGGTATTGCAAAATGCGCCGGTATGGGTTCACCAGAGGTAGAAGGTGCAACAGGTTATCTTGACACTAACTTTGACGGCAAGGCTGACTGTGCCGTTGAAGAGCTTAAAACAAAGGACTTTGTTTATATACACCTTGAGGCACCCGATGAATGTGGTCACAGAAACGAGCCCGAAAACAAGGTAAAAGCCATTGAGATTATCGACGAAAAAATCCTCGGCAAGATTATACCTGCCCTTGATAAATACGATGATTACAAGGTTATGGTGCTCCCCGACCACCCAACACCCATTGTTACAATGACACACGCATCTGACCCCGTACCATTTATGATTTACCAAAAATCAAAAGAATCAGACAATGGTATTGAAAGCTTTACTGAAGCTACCGCAAAAGCAACAGGCAACTATATTGAGGTTGGCTATGAGCTTATGGATAAATTTATAAAAGAACAATAAACAAGCGACCCGTTGTAGTATAGCACTACAACGGGTTTTACTTATCCCTTATATAATATGACTGTGGCACCTGACCCACAATTATTGTTTCAACAAGTATTATAGTTTCATCAACAGTTTCATTAAGCTGACAAAGCCCCATATACGCGTGGGCAGATGCCTGAACATTAAGGTAAATTATGTGCCTGGTCTGATTGATACCTGCACTTTCAAATTCAGAAACAACGTCAGTTACCGCAAAGCCATAAATAGTGGCATCAACATTTATGCAGAAGCCCTTACCATTAAAAAACGAACCACCAATAAGTGACCCTAAAGGAATTGGCACAGTTGTTTCTGTAAAATTACCAAGTCTGTCAGAGCAACCATCAGATATTTCTGTTTTATAAGCGTTAATATATGTACTATTAAGCGTTATTGCGGCGATTGTGCCATCTTTATTTTTGACTATATCAACCATATCCTCATAGCGCACACCTAACTCATCAACCATACTGTTTACTGTACCATCAAGCACGTTAGATAACGAGTTTTTAAGTGCTGTACCACCGACAGTTTCTATAATCGGTCGCATTTTAATATCCATTAAAGCAGTCACTATTGCCCACACAAGTAACACACAAACCACCCTGAAAAGAAGTGTTTGTTTACCCTTTTTATAAAAAAACCGCCTTGCTTTAACAGGAGGTGGTCTTTTAAAGTGTGGTTTAAAATAAAACTTAACCATACAATCACCATTATATTATATGATTAAGCGCATACGGTGATAATATAAAAATCGGCAAAGCATTTCTGCTTTGCCGATTCAAGCTTTAATTATGCGCGTTTAATGTAAATACCGCTTTCAAAGTTGCTGTAGTAACCATCAACAGCCCTTACAGTATATCTGTAATACTGACCCTTGTTGTTCTTAACAGCTGTATCTACATAGCTTGTGTTCTTTGTAAGACCAAGGTATACCCATGTGCCACCTGCACCACGGCGATATACTCTGTACTCTTTAGCGTTGCTTACTGCACTCCATGTAACCTTGATGCCGTTTGCTGTGTTAGCAATTGACTTCATTTTGGGAGTATCAACACGCTTAATATAAATACCATTTTCGTAACCGCTGTAAAGACCTGATTCGCTGACTGCTCTTACAGTATATCTCCAGTACTGACCTGTTGTAGCAGCAAGGTCAAGGCAACCATTTGTATTAACTGAACCAAGATATGTCCAGTACTTGTCACCTGCACCACGACGATATACTCTGTATGACTTAGCGCCATCAACAGCTGTCCAGGTTACTGAAATACCTCTTACTTCATTTCTGATAATTTTCATCTTAGGTGTTGAAGGACGAACAACCTTGTAGTCAGGGTCTTTGTCGCCACATGTACCGCAAGTACCATTGTGGTAGTTATGACCTAATGCAGGTACTGTATCAACTGCACCGATGAACTGCTTACAGATAGCACACATTTTACCGGTTTTACCTGTTTCGGTACATGTGGGCTTAACTGTTACAGGTGATTCATAAAGCTGATGCTCACCTTTTGTTGCAACATCATAAGAGTCGCCACAGTTTGAACATGTGAAAACATTTTTACCATTTTCAACGCAAGTTGCAAGTTTAACAACTGTCTCAACATAGTTGTGACCAATTGCAGGGATAACCTCTGTATAAGAATCGTTGCAATTTGCGCAAGTATATGTCATTACACCGTCTTCATCACAAGTAGCTGCTGTTGTAACAACACCTTCATCATATGCATGACCTGTTGCAGGGATAACCTCTGTGTAAGAGTTACCACAATTCTCACGTGTGCAGGTATATGTCATTACGCCGTCTGCTTCACAAGTAGCTGCTGTTGTAACAACACCATTATCATATGAATGATTTAATGCTTTGAGGGGGATATCGTAATAATCGTAGCAACCCTCGTTCTGGCAAGTAAATCTCTTTGTACCTTCGTTTTCACAATCGGGGTTGATGATTACTACGCCAGTATCGTATCTGTGCTCTGTTTTCGGAAGCACTTCTGTATAGAACTCACCGCAATCTGTACGTGTACAAGTAAATGTAACAACGCCATCTTCATCGCAAGTAGCCTTCTTTGTTACAACACCTGTATCATACTGATGACCGATAGGATCGATTGCAGTTGTTTCAAAAACGTAACCGCAAAGTGTACATACGCGTGATTTTTCACCTGCATCTACGCAAGTAGGAGCAAGAGTTTCTTCCCACTTTGTTTCATCAGAGTGAACTGCTTCAAAATCAATGCTACGCTTTTTAGCATATTCAGCAGCTGCTGATGAACAACCACCCTTGATAACAAGGTCTGCAGCACAACCATTGAAAGCATTATCTGCAATTGTTGTAACACTGTCGGGGATTTCAACAACACTAAGCTTATCACAGCCGATGAAAGCATCATCAAGGATTGTCTTGGTATTGCTATAAACTGTATATGTACCTGTCTTACCTGCAGGGCAGCTGATTAATGTTTCAAGTACCATATCATAAAGAGCACCATCAACACTTACATAGTTGGGGTTTTTGTCATCAACAATAATATTTACAAGGTCATCACACTTTGTGAAAGCACCTGCACCGATATCTGTAACACCGAAAGGAATAACGATTTCAGAAATACCTGTGTTATCAAATGCAGAAGCGCCTATCATTGTTGTTGTTACAGGGATAACATACGTTGTAAGGCTTGTGCAGTTTTTAAATGCATTTGCACCGATTGTTTCAACACTAGGCTCAATCTCAAGGGTTGTAAGTGATGTACAATCCATGAACATACCAACAGGAATGTTATTCATATCACATGCGATATGAACACTCTCTAATGATGAACAGCCATAGAATGCGTGGTCACCAATATTTTCAGCAAAGTGTCCGATATATGCAGTAGTTGCTGATTTACAGTCATGGAAAGCAAACGAACCCACCTCTGTAACGCTATCAGGAACATTGATTTCAGTAAGGCTGACACAATTATCAAATGCCAACTCACCGATCATTTCAAGACTTGGAGGAAGATAGATGTACTCAAGAGCTGTACAATCCTCAAACATACCATCACCAACAGATAGACAACCGTTGCCAAACCATACGTACTCAAGGCTATTACAATCTAAAAATACGCATTTACCAACACCATCAACAACAAGTCCGCCACCGATATGTACTGATTTAAGATTATCACAATCATAGAATGCATAGTCGCCAACCTTAGCAACACTTGCAATTTCTACTGTTTCCAATGAAGACTGTTGGAATGCATAAGCATCAATAATTTCGAGGGCTGCATCAATCTTAAGATTTTTAAATGAACTACAGCCAGCGAACGCAGCATTCAAAATGTACTTAAGGTCGCTTGCTGCTTTTATTGTGGTGAGCTCTGTAAGATTTACACAGCCATTAAAAGCACCTGAGGGGATTGTTGTAACACCTGCCTCAAGAACAACCTTTTTAATTTTCTCGGCATGGTCTAACCATGTGGGAGTAGTATCAGCATAGATGGTTAACACACCACTATCGTCTAATTCCCAATAGGTAGAAACCTTATTGCCTTCACCGTCAAACTCGTAGCCACCATCAACAACTGCAGCTGATGAAACAACTGTAAGGCATGAAATACTGCTTACAATCATCAGTACAGATAAGATGAGTGAGAGGATTTTTGACCTTTTCAAAGAAAACACCCTTTCGATAAGAACTTGCTATATTTAGCGAGATTTTATTATACTACTACTGAGTATAATACTACATACTCTATTTTAGTACAACGTGTCTATTTTGTCAACGAAAAATACAACAAAAATTAATAAAAATGCATCTTAAGTATCGCGACTTAAGATGCATTCATTTTAACTTTATTTTGAATAACCCAATTCAAAGGCTTTAAGGTTAAGCTCAAGGAATTTTGGAGGTACGCAAGCCTTAAGGGCTTCAATCCATACTTCCTTATCAATATCGGTATTTTTAGCCATAGCGCCAATAAGCACAACGTTAACCGCTTTTGATGAGCCTGCCTCAACAGCAAGGGGAAGTGCATCAAGCTGATGTACCTCTGCACCTGCGTTTCTGACAGCATCAAGCACACCTTCGGGGTACTGACTGTCACCGATAACAACTGACATAGGGTCAATCTTCTGTGTATTCACAATAACCTTACCATCAGGCTTAAGGCAAGAAAGCCATCTTGCAGCCTCAAGCTGTTCAAAAGCAAGGATAAGGTCTGCCTCACCCTCACCGATAACGGGTGAATAAACCTTTTCACCATATTTAACGTATGTAACAACAGAGCCGCCACGCTGACTCATACCGTGAACCTCTGAAACCTTAACATCATAGCCCTTTGAAAGGAGCGCGCTACCTAAAATACGGCTTGCAAGCAAGGTACCCTGACCGCCTACACCAACTATCATAATTGATTTATTCATTACGTACACTCCCCTTTCTTATTCTATAGCACCGAATTTACAAAGCTGTGAGCATACGTTACAGCCCAGACACTGTGTAAAGTCAATTTCTGCTTTGCCGTCCTTCATGCTGATAGCAGGACAACCGATTTTCATACACATCTTACATGATTTGCACTTATCCTTATTAACCTTAAGTGGAGGATTATGCTTAACTGTCTTAAGAAGTGCACAAGGTCTTCTTGAAATAACAACTGCAGGAGCATTGAGTGAAAGTGCCTCGCCGATTGTTGTATAGCATTCATCAAGGTTGTATGGGTCAACAACGTAAACGTTTTTGATACCAACCGCATCACAAAGCTTTTCAAGGCTTACTGCCGCTGCAGGCTCACCCTTGATATTGTAGCCTGTAGTGGGGTTCTGCTGGTGACCTGTCATACCAGTAATGCTGTTATCAAGAATAATTGTAACTGAATTACTGTTATTATAAGCAATATCGATAAGACCTGTAACGCCCGAGTGAATAAACGTTGAGTCACCGATAACTGCAACACTCTTATTAGCCTTGTCGGGGTTTGCAAGGTTTCTGCCGTGAAGACCTGAAACGCTACCACCCATACAAAGAACTGTATCAATCATACCGAGGGGCTTTGATGCGCCCAAGGTATAGCAACCGATGTCACCACTTACAGTTACGTTAAGCTTCTTAAGTGCGTAGAACAAGCCTCTGTGAGGACAACCTGCGCAAAGCACAGGGGGTCTTGCAGGGATTTCAACATCAGCCTTAAGTGAAGATGTTGTTTCACCAAGAACAACCTTTTTGATAAGACCCTGTGAATATTCACCCTGAAGTGTGAATGCGCTCTTACCAATAACGTTGACACCGATTTTGCGACAATGAGTCTCAATATAATCATCAAGCTCTTCAAGTACGTATACTGTGTCACATTCTGCACAGAAATCCTTAATAAGCTTTTCGGGAAGAGGATATACACAACCTAATTTAAGGTAAGATGCCTTGTCACCAAGAGCCTCTTTTGCATATTCATAGCAGATACCTGCTGTGATAACACCGATTTTTTTGTCATTATATTCTACAGAGTTAAGACCATTTTCTACAGCCTCTGTTTCGCAATACTCAATCTGATCAAGAATACGTTGTTCAACAACAACGTGCTTAACCTTTGCGTTTGCAGGTACCATAACGTACTTCTGAGGATTCTTTTCATACGCCTTAAGTCCGTTATCAACCCTGTCGCTAAGCTCTGCAAGGCTTCTTGAATGTGAAACTCTTGTAGTAAGTCTGAGAAGAACAGGTGTGTCAAATTTTTCTGATAAATCAAAGGCAAGCTTTGAATACTTAAGGCACTCGTCAGAGTCAGCAGGTTCAAGCATCATAATCTTTGAAGCCTGTGCATAGTGACGGCTATCCTGCTCATTCTGTGATGAATGCATGCCGGGGTCATCAGCAACTACGATTACCATACCTGCATTTACACCTGTGTATGATGATGTGAAAAGCGGGTCTGCAGCAACGTTAAGACCAACGTGCTTCATAGCACAGAATGAACGTGCGCCAGCAACCGCTGCACCAAACGCAACCTCGCACGCAACCTTTTCATTAGGTGCCCATTCACTTGTAATTTCGTCATATTTTGCTATACACTCGGTAACCTCTGTACTGGGTGTACCGGGATAGCTTGATGCTACTCGGCAACCTGCCTCATAAAGGCCACGTGCTACCGCATCATTACCCAATAAAAGTTCTTTCATATTATTAACCTCTTAATTATTTTTTAATTTCATTCTGTGATGCAACAAGGCTTTCACCACAATAAATTTGACGAAGCTTTGGTTTTTCGATTTTACCTGTAGGATTACGCGGAACGTCTGCAAGAATTACCTTACGGGGACGTTTGTATCGGGGAAGGTCATAGCAGAAGTCGTTTACATCATCTTCTGTTAAAGTGCAACCTTCTTTAACCTCAATAATTGCGGCTGCGATTTCACCAAGACGAGCATCAGGAAGACCGATTACGGCAACGTCCTTGACTGCATCGTGCTTACGGATGAAGTCCTCAATCTGTACAGGATAAAGGTTTTCACCACCGCTGATGATAACATCCTTTTTACGGTCAACAAGGTAGATAAAGCCATCTTCATCCTCCTGTGCCATATCACCGGTAAAGAGCCAACCGTCTTTAAGCACATCGTTAGTTGCTTTTTCATCTTTATAGTAGCAAAGCATAACACCGGGACCCTTGACTGCAAGCTCACCAACCTCGCCGCGAGAAACAGTTTCGCCATGCTCATCAACAATTTTAACTTCCCAACCATAACCTGCTTTACCGATTGCGCCAACCTTATGCACGTTACCGCAACCAAGGTGAACACAACCAGGGCCGATTGATTCGCTGAGTCCGTAGTTTGTATCGTAATCATGGTGAGGGAAAACCTTAAGCCAACGCTTAATAAGGCTTGGTGGTACGGGCTGTGCACCAATATGCATAAGCCTCCATTGATCAAGCTCGTATTCACTTAAATCAATTTCACCGCTGTCAATAGCATCGAGTATATCCTGCGCCCACGGAACAAGAAGCCACACGATTGTACATTTTTCACGGCTTGCAGATTCAATAATCCACTTCGGCTTTGTTCCTTTAAGGATTACCGCTTTGCTACCTGCAACAAGTGTACCAAACCAATGCATTTTTGCGCCTGTGTGATATAATGGCGGAATGCAAAGGAAAACGTCATCTCTACCCTGAGAGTGATGTGCCTGTTCTGTTTTAGCGGCATGAACAAGGCTTCTGTGAGCGTGAAGAATAGCCTTAGGGAAGCCTGTTGTACCCGATGAGAAGTATACAGCAGCCTCGTCATCATCAGACACCTGAATTGCAGGGTCATGTGATGAGCAATATGTAACAAGTCTGTCGTAGCTTTCTGCAAATGTGGGGCAATCCTCACCAACGTAGAAGTTGTATTTTATATCAGGGATTCTGTCACAGATTTCTTCAACACGTCCTGTAAATTCGGGACCGAAAACAAGAACAGAGCTATCAGAAAGCTTAAGGCAATATTTGATTTCATCTGCAGTATAGCGGTAGTTAAGCGGTACTGCAAGAGCACCTGTTTTGAGTATACCGAAATATACGGGTAACCACTCAATACTATTCATAAGAAGTATTGCTACTCTGTCGCCCTTCTTGATACCCCTTGAAAGAAGAAGGTTTGCAAATCGGTTTGCGCGTTTATCAAACTCACCCCAGGTAAGCTGTGTGCGACCTGCGTTTGAGGGATTAGGCTGAATAAGCTCATATTCACGCCATGTTTTGCGGCTTTTTTCCTGAATTTCAGGGTTGATTTCAACAAGCGCAACCTCTTCCTTATAATTTTTTGCGTTATGTACCAAAAATTCTGTAATTGGCATAACATTCATCCTTTACTAAATAAAATAAAAAACCCGACCCTTGAAATCAAAGGACGAGCATAACCCGTGTTACCACCTTTATTCACACAATGCTCACGCACTATGCCTTAAAGAGTATGAAACTCAAACGCTTTAACGGGCGCACCCGTCGCAGCCTACAAGGTTACCCCTTCGGTGCGAGGCTCAAAGATGTATTCACAAAACCCTGCGCATGCGCCTCTCACCCAACGGCAACTCTCTTTTTTTGCAGAATATTGCTACTTGTTCTCGTCATAGCCTGTCAATTATAAAAATCTTATGAATTATAGCACAAACACACGAATAATGTCAATATGTTAAAGTATTAAGATATTCGCAAATATCAAATTCTTCTGTGGGGGTGCCGTTTTTCAGGTATAGCGGATGATGTGGATGACCTTTTACAGAGCGTTTACCCACAGTAAACCATTGTGCACCATACTCGTTACCGATATTCACCATATCTGCAACACAGTTATGAAGATACGGTCTTTTTTCAATAATAGTTCCCCAGGCTGCCCACACTGCAGGTCTGTTACCTTCACCGTACGACTCCATAACGTAACGGAATGCATTCATATTTTCGTTATGTAAAAAGGCATTGAAGTCACAATCCATATCCTTAGGGTTGGTGGCTCGCTGTGCATATACGTTAAACATAATGAAGCTGTCATAACCATTAAAGGCTGCAGTACGCTCAACTGATTTGAGTGTATTGTCAAGGTCATCAGGCTTGGCGGTTGATGGATTGATACCTATGCAAATCAAAGGGTTTTCACCTTTGGTACCAAGAATATAACGATACTCTGTGTATGCATTTGGTACGTAAAGCCATTTTGACCTGTCATATTCAAAAGAACCTTTTTCCTCCCCTGCAAGGGCATCAGAAAAAGAAAGTATATCCATCTCGTTTGTTTCACACTTTGGTATATGCATAAAATCACCTTCAGGTTATGTTTTTTATGATTTATTATTATACTATAAGTGCGGTATTCTTTCAATTGTTATTCTTGACTTTTATAATGTATTTCTTATATAATTATAAGGTATATAATTCAAATATACTTTGAAGGAGAGATTATTAATGTTCCATTCAATGAAAATAGCAGGTCTTGACAGAAAGCTCCCTCTTTGCCCCCTTAACGAAAGCCTTCAGATTGGTGCTTTTGTTATGTTCGGTGACGCAGAGCTTACTGTTGCTTGTGCTGAGGAGCTTCTTAAAAAGGCTCCTGAATTTGATTACATAATCACTGCAGAGGCAAAGGGTATCCCCCTTGCACACGAAATGTCACGTCAGAGTGGCAAAAAATATTTTGTTGCACGTAAAAAGCCTAAGCTTTATATGACGGGTGTTTTTGACGTTGTTGTAAACTCAATCACAACCGAGGGTGAACAGCACCTTTATCTTGACACAGCCGAGGCTGAGCAGATGAAGGGTAAAAAGGTAATTATTGTTGATGACGTTATTTCAACAGGCGAATCACTTAAAGCCGTTGAAAAGCTTATTCAAATGGCAGAGGTTGACTACGTCGGCTCTCTCACAGTTCTTGCTGAGGGTGAGGCAGCCGACCGCGATGACATTATTTATTTAGAAAAGCTCCCCCTTTTCGACAGTGAAGGAAACGTATTATAATGGCAGGTATTTTATATGTTGTGGGTACTCCCATAGGCAATTTAGGTGATTTTTCACCACGTGCCGTGCAGGTTTTGAACGAGTGTGATTTTATTGCCGCAGAGGATACCCGCGTTACCATAAAGCTTTTAAATCATTTTGGCATCAAAAAGCCTATGATAAGCTACTATGAGCATAATCGCAACGAGCGTGGCGGTGTTATTATTGAGCGCTTGTTAAATGGCGAAAGCTGTGCCCTCGTTTCAGATGCAGGTATGCCTATTATATCTGACCCCGGTGAAGACCTTACGTTACGTTGCCATCAGAATGGCATCAAGGTTTGCGCTGTGCCGGGCCCTTGTGCATTTGTTACGGCACTTGCAATATCGGGTATGCCATCTGGCAGATTCACCTTTGAGGGCTTTTTGACTGTTACAAAGCAAAACAGAAGACGCCATTTAGAAGAGCTTGTCAACGAAAAGCGCACAATGATTTTTTACGAGGCGCCTCACAAGTTACCAGCCACACTTAAAGATATGGCTGAATATTTTGGTAATCGTAATATCGCACTTGTAAAAGAGCTTACAAAAATATACGAGAATGTAGAACGCACTACACTCTTTGATGCGGCAGAAAAATACAGTCAGGTATCACCCAAAGGTGAATTTGTGCTTATTGTTGAGGGTAAGCCTGAGGATGAGGAAGAAGAAATCACCCTTGAAAGTGCTACACAAATGGCGCTTGAATTAGTAAATGGCGGTGCCTCTAAAAACGAGGCGGCAAAAGAAATCGCTAAAAAGACAGGTCTTAAAAAGAGCGACATTTATAAATCATTACAGAACGGAGATTGATTGTTATATTCAGTTCTAAAGAAATTCTTTTTTTACTGATATTTGCAGTAGTAATTGTCCTTACAATTTTTGTTTGCATTAAAGCAGCACGTGTTTCACGTATCAGGCGTGAAAGACTAAAAAAAGAAGCCGCTATCTGGAAACGCGATTATGATTTAAGGCAAAATTTTTCGGTGCTTACTGAAGAAAAGCTTAAGGAAACAGAAGATACCGAGCTTTTACATGGCGTTGCTATGAATATACAGGTTATGCTTGAAAATAAAATTGATATGACTGCATCGTTCAACGAAATGCCCGACGAAAAGAAATTCATATATGCGTTAGAGTATTTTGATGAGGATGCAAAGCAAAGCCTGTCAACATTCTTCAAAAATAACGGTGCTCCCCTTGTACCGCTTATTCCACAGGCGCTCAAGGCAATTGGTGCAGATGAATATCTTCCGTTTATTAATGCTGTTGCAGATATGTATGATGAAGACAGTGAGGTCTCAATTGATTACAGCATCGTAGAAAAAAATGACGTACAATTCAGCGAGGCTTATGATTCAACTAAGCTTTGCAGACTTTGTGCTGATTATATAAAAAAGAATAAAAATATATTTTTAAACTAAAAGAAAAAACAAAGGAGTTTTAAATATGGCAGCCACATTTCACCTTTCTGCCTTTGCTGATGAAGCAGGTGGCGGAATCCTTGAGCAGATTGATGCCCTTAAGGCACATAATATGACACATATCGAGCCACGCGGTCTTGACCATGGCAACATTTCACTTTATACAGTTGACCAGGCAAAGGAATTAAAGAAAATCCTTGATGATAATGGCATCGGCGTTTCTTCTATAGGCTCACACTACGGCAAAATTGAAATCACAGATGATTTCGCACCCCATTTTGAGGATTTCAAAAACTGTGTTGAGGTTGCAAATATTCTTGGCACACAGCGTATAAGAATGTTCAGCTTCTTTTTCACAAAAGGTCAGAGTCTTACAGAATACCGCGACGAGGTTTTTGAAAGACTTGATAAAATGTGCACATACTCATTAGAGCATGGTATCTGGTGTTGCCATGAAAACGAAAAGGATATTTATGGTGATATTGCAGACCGCTGTCTTGAAATCTACAAGACTTTTGATGGTAAAATCAAAGGCATTTTTGACCCTTCTAACTTCATTCAATGCGGTCAGGAAATTATACCTGCCTACGAGATGCTTAAGGATTATATCGATTATTTCCACGTAAAAGATTGTTTATTTGAAGGCGGTAAGGTACGCCCTGCAGGTCTTGGTGACGGTCATATTGTTGAATTGCTTGAGCGTTTCCATAAAGATAAAGAGGGTGACCACTTCCTTACACTTGAGCCACATCTTAAGGTATTTGAAGGTCTTAAAGACCTTGAGGGCGAAGGTGGTACAGCCGATCAGTTAAAGGATGACTACACCTACCCCACCAATCGTGCAGCTTTTGATGCCGCAGCAGATGCCCTTGATGTTTGTATCACAAAGGCTAATCTTGATGAATTCACTTACAGAAAATAAAGGAGCAGATTAAAATGTTTAAACACGAAAATCTTAATGGTCGCGTTGCTGTTGTTACAGGTGGCGGCGGTGTGCTTTGCGGTGGCTTTGCAAAAGACCTTGCAAGACAAGGTATGAAGGTTGCGATCCTTGATTTAAGACTCGAGGCAGCTCAAAAGGTTGCAGATGAAATCAAAGCAGAAGGCTTTGAGGCAACAGGCTTTGAGTGCAACGTGCTTGAAAAAGCAAGTATGGAAAAGGCTCGTCAGGAAATTCTTGAAGCATATGGTACTTGCGACCTTCTTATAAATGGTGCAGGTGGTAATAACCCCAAGGGTAACACAACAAAAGAGAAATTTCAGATGTGTGACCTTGAAAACGCAAGTGAAGAAATTAAAACATTCTTTGACCTTGACCCAAGCGGTATCGAATTTGTATTTAACCTTAACTTCCTTGGTACACTTATCCCCACTCAGGTTTTCGCTAAGGATATGATTGGTAAGTCATATGCAACAATCATCAATATTTCATCAATGAACTCATATAAGCCATTAACAAAAATACCTGCATATTCAGCAGCTAAAGCGGCTATTTCAAACTTCACACAATTTATGGCTGTGCATTTTTCAGAGGTTGGCTTAAGAGTAAATGCTATTGCACCCGGTTTCTTCTCAACAAACCAGAACAAAGCTTTGCTTTACAACGAAGACGGCTCACTTACACCACGTAGTGAAAAAATACTTGGCCATACACCTTTAGGCAGATTTGGTGTGCCCGAGGATTTGACAGGTGCGCTCCTTTTCCTTGCTGACGATAATTACTCTAAATTTGTTACAGGTGTAATTATCCCTGTTGACGGCGGATTCTCTGCTTATTCAGGCGTATAAATATCTGACATACAAAAAGACTCGGATTCGTTTGAATCCGAGTCTTTTTTGATATTATTTAATGAAACTTGATTTGTGTGCCACAATATTCACAATGACAAGCACCCTTTGATATTGTTAACTCATCAACGAAGAAATTCTTTCCACAAGCGGCACAACCTACTTCATACTTTTTACCAAAACCTGTATCGGTAGGCTTCATATCACTTGGAATTTTGTTAAGAACAACCTCTTTTTTACCATAGGCGTAATCGCGACACTCCTTAACATAAAGGTCATAATCCTTTTCAACGCCAAAAACACTACATTCCTCAGCATAGCAATAATCACAAATCTTATTACGGCCTAAAGATAAATATTTTTCACAGGCAGCTATTTTTGCTTTACTAAGCTCAATAGTTTCTTGAATTTCTACTATTGATTGTCTGAAGCTGTTCATTTCATTTTGATAATTGTTTTTGTTTGTCTGCAAGTACAAAGCTACGTTTTCAAGGTTACTTTCGGCATACGCAATACCTTGCTTGTACTTTTTCATACTACCCTTTGGTGAAATAACCTTTGCAACTATAAAGACAAGAATGAATATGATTAAGAAAATCAATACCACTTCGTTTTCTGTGTTAACGAAAGCAATTGCTGATAAGATTGAAATAAACAACGCTGTTATCCACACCAATAAAGTAACCTGTTTTTTCAACAATGACTTCTGACTGTTTTCAAGTGTTTTCTGATGTGCCTGAATACTCTCTTTATCGACCTTTTCCTGATAAAGATACGACTGCTCACGAGTTACCATTGAATCTTTTATTGTTTTAATACTTGAATTAAGTGAATTTATATATTCCTTTTGCTTTTTGATGTTTTCGTTTACTGCGTCATACTCTTTTATAGTATTATGCTCGGCAATCTTACGGCAATACTCAACGTACTTTTCCTCAATATCTGTTGCAGTTTTATCATCTGCCAACTGCTTTGCATATTTAAACCAAGTAGTCAATACACTGGAGTCATTAGGTACAATTGTAAGGTTCTTTGTTTTGCATAAAACGAGACCCCACCAACCCATATATTCATCAGGATAATTCTTTTTAAGGCGTTCGAAGTCTGCCATAGCCTCATCAAAGTTACCTATTTTAAGACGGGTATTACCATTTTTTACAAGAGTTTCACGTGACTCATTTTGTGCGGCATAACCACCCTGATTTACCACAGGCTGTGTTTTTTTGTTTTTACGCAAGCATCTTTCGATACCATCGGTAAGGTCCTGCATAAAGCCGATTTTATTCATATCCTGTGACTGGAAGTTTGAAAGCTCTGTAGGTAACTCATATGGTGAAAAATCGCGGTATGCAGGGATAATCACCTTATCAGTACCATTAGCCATTCTAAGGAAACGACTCCACTCATTACGAACCCAAACAGACTGAAAATGCTCAGGCTTTGTACCAAGCACAACCATTACCTTGGCACTATTAAGCGCTGCGTAAATTATAGGCTCGTATTCTTCACCAAGTTTGCGTTCAAGAGTTTTGCGTGCAAAGAAAACCTTGTAATTATTCTTTTGAAGGGCAAAATATAAATCTTGTGCAAAAATACTGTCACGCGTACGGTTGCCTGACTCGTCAGTTTCTTTATAACAAATAAAAATATCGTAAGGGGGCTCTTTTCTTGATATTTCAAGAATACGCGCCTGAATAACGTTGATTTGTTGTGCCGCATCAATTATGACAGTTTTTGCTACTTCATCTGAATACTCAACCGCAGCAAGGTAATCAGGGTCAGTTAATATTGATTGCGCCTGTGTACGGTGACAAGTGGGTAAATACTCACCTGTATTAGGATCCTTAACGTACTCAATACCGTATTTACTGAGCACAAGACCCCAATGAGCCTCTGCATCGAAGTTATCTTCCCTTAAGATTTCTTCATAATTGAGAACCGCTTTATCGAACTCATTATTCTGTCTTAAAAAGACTGCACGGTTGTAAAGATTACCCTTTCGGTCAACATCCTTGGGTATAGTAATAGCAGAACCACAATATTGGCAGACACATATTGAACTATCACCCATAAGCTCAATATCGCCACCACAAATTGTACATTTCAATACTGCCATTCTTCTCTCCTCCTAAATCCACATATACAACAATAGCATACCATTCGTGTCGAAAATTGTCAACAAAAAAGCAATTAAAAACACAGAAAAAAACTCTGTGCCGGAAATCAGCACAGAGTTCATTTGAATTCAGTTTTTATTCAGCTTTTGAAGCCTCAAGTTCTTCTTTAATTTTGTTGTTTTCGATGATTTCCTGCTGAATCTTTTTCTGCTTTTTGTTGTAGATAAGGTAAGCAATAACACCAACCACAACAAGCACTGCAGCAACGATGATAATTACTGTAGATGAATTATCCTCTACATTGATTGTTACACCGTCATAGTTCATATAATAGCAACCATCAAATGCGTTGTCAGCATAGTCTGTAAGGTTGCTGTAAACAACAAACTCAACAAGGCTGTCGCAAGATGCAAAGCAATAATCACTTAAATCTCTTGCACTTTCGGGCATTGAAACTGTCTTGATAGCATCGCAATCATAGAAAGCTTCTGCACCGATATTCTGGAAACCTGCTTCAAATGTGATCTCTGTAAGAGCATCACAGTTGTAGAAAGCTTTTTCAGCGATATTTGTAATCTCAGCAGGTACAGCATATTTACCGCCTCTGCCTGCAGGGTAAAGGGCAATAGTATTGAATTCACCATCGTCGTTTGCCACAAGAACAACACCCTCAAGTGACTTATAAATCTTGTTTGCACCGTTTACAGCGATACCCTGAAGTGCTGTACAACCATAGAATGAAAGTGCATCTACTTCAGTAAGTGTTGCAGGAAGCTCAATTGAACCGAGTGCGATACAACCGCTGAAAGCATATTTTTCAATCTTTTCAACTGCGGTAAGAGCAATTTTATTAAGTGCTTTACAATCTGCAAAAGCATCAGCTGAAATAACCTTAACTGTTGCAGGGATAGCAATTTCACCTAAAGCATCACAACCCTTGAATGTAGCTGTTTTAACAACATCAATAGTCTTGGGAAGTGTAACCTTTGCAAGTGCTTTACAATTTTTGAAAGCGCCTACTTCAATATTTTTTACTGTATCAGGTACAGTGATTTCAGCAATACCTGCACCCTCAAATGCATTTGCACCGATATTAACAAGTGTTGTGGGGAGTGTAACAGTTTTAACTGCTGCATTCTTTACGGCACCATCTGCGATAGAGGTTGTGCCTTCAGCAACAACAACATCAGCAACCTCACCCTTAACCTTATAAAGCACGGGACCTGCGTAAACAACACCATTCTGTGCTGCAAACCAAGCTGTACCATCAAGTGCGTTTGCCTTAACGTTAACAAGTGTTACAGGGAATGTGATTGTAGCAGCTGTTTTTGCTAAATCAAATGAATTTGCAAGAATTACCTTTGTGCCCTCAGCAACTGTAACGGCTGTTGCGCCTACACCAACCATAACAAGCTCAGTACCATCTGCGCTATATACTACGTTTGCGAGTGCTTTGAAATTCTTGTTATCTTTATCAACAGTAATGGCTGCAAGACCGGTACAACCATTAAATGATGCTACGCTGAAGTCTTTTACAGATGCGCCAAGATTAATTGCCTTAAGAGCAACACAATCCTTGAATGCATCTACACCAATCTTTTCAACGTTTTTGCCAAGAACAACCTTTGCAAGTGCTTTGTTACCTGCGAAAGCTTCTGCTGCGATTTCAGCAACGCCATCACCGAGTGTAACTGATTTAAGACCGGTATTTTTGAAAGCACCTGTTGCAACTGTATAAACAGATGCAGGTAAAGTAACATCTGTAAGCGCTAAACAGCCCTCAAATGCTGCAGCACCGATATATGTAACACCCTCGTTTATTGTAAGCTTTGAAAGCTTAGCCGCATTCTTAAATGTTGCATTGTTAAGCTTAGCAACACTGCCGGGGATTGTAAACTCTGAAATTATTGAGTTTTCGAAAGCAGAAATACCAATCTCTCTGAGAGCAGGCTCTTCTGCAAGCTTAACAACTGAAATTGCGCTGCCGTAGAAAGCATTGTCACAAATCTTTTCAACTGACTGAGGAAGCTCAAAAGTACCTGTCTTTGCAGCAGGGAATACAACGAGCTCGTTGCCACCTTTGTTATAAAGAACACCGTCAACTGAAGAGTATGTTTTGTTGTTATCTACAACGTTAATGCTTTCAAGCTTGCTTGCATTAAGGAATGAATGTGAACCAACTGTATTAACGTTTTTGCCAAAATCAATTGTAGAAATCTGTGTGTTTGCAAAAGCATAGTCAGCAACCTCTGAAAGAGTTTCAGCAAGCTTAACCTCTTTAAGAGATGTACAATCAGCAAAAGCTTCATAGCCAACCATTGCAAGTGTGCTTTCTGAGAAGTCGATTGACTCTAAGGCAGTACAGCCCTTGAATGCACCCGCAGAAACAATACCCATAGCATCGTTAACCTTAACTGTTTTAAGGTTTACGCAGTTCTGGAAAGCATAAAGACCGATTTCTTCAACGTCGTAGCCAAGTTCAAGAGTCTGCATTGATTCGCAACCAAGGAAGGCGTAATCTTCGATAATTGAAACACCCTCAGGGATTACCATATCTTTAACGTCACCCTTATATGAGTAAAGGATTCTGCCAAGACTAAGAGGACCATCAGGCATTGCGTTCTCCCATGCAGAGCCAACGAAAGAGTCTTTTTCAACACTCTTCATATTTTTGTGCTCGTCAACTTCAACAAGAGCAGTACAATCAGCAAAGCATTTTGCAGGGATTTCTGTAAGGTTGTCAGGAACCTTGAAGGTCTCAAGTGATGTACAACCCTCAAATGCAGATACACCTAATTTTTCGATAGCTGAGAAGCCGTCAAGTTCTTTAAGTGCGGTACAACCCTTGAATGCGTTATCACCGATAACTGTGATATCATTGTGGAGTTCTACCTTTTCCATTGTGGTGTTGCCCTCAAAGGCACCATTACCGATAGAAATAACACTGAGGCTGCCAATCTTTTTGGGAACTGAAACCTCTTTGTCGTTACCGGTGTAACCAACAATCTGAATGGCTGAGCCTAATTCAACCTTGATGTATTCAAAGTTGTCCTCAACCTCTTTGTTAAGCTCTATTTCTTGTGCAGAGAAAGTAGTTTCTTCTTCTGCGAAAACAGAAACAGGCACTGCAGCCATAAAGACAATTGTCATAACAATAGCCATAATGCTACAGAGGGGTTTTTTAAATGCTGTCATAAAACAACGCATCCCTTCAAAAAAGTACTTTTACCGTAAAAAAGATAAGTGAAAATCCACTTTACAGATAGAGTTATTATAATATAAACGCCCCTGGATGTCAAGCAATACGCAACATACCAAGGGTGTTTTAACGAGTTAAAAGTAAACAAATTTTACTGTTCTTTTATGTGTAATTTGCTACTACAGAAATATGTTAAACAACTTTTAATTAAACAACAAACGCGTGAAATATATGTTATCACCAATACCGTAACACAATAAGCCTTCGTCTTGTAAATTTGCTGTAAGAACGCAGTTTTAAAGAGCGACGGCGTACAAATGGTACGTCTTAAAACACATCAATACAACAAGCCTTCGTCTTGTAAATTTGCTGTAAGAACGCAGTTTTAAAGAGCGCAGGCGTACAAAGGTACGTTCCTACAACCACACCAACACAACAAGCTACCATCTTGTAAATTTGGTGCAAGAACGCAGTTTTAATGAACGCAGGCGTACAAATGGTACGTCAAGTGAATTAAAACAAGTTATTACACAAATTTTAAGCAAATTTTTCTGCTGAACGGACTGTGTTTTCTAATAGCATGGTAATTGTCATAGGTCCTACACCACCGGGAACAGGTGTGATAAATGATGCTTTCTTTTTAACCTCATCAAAGCATACGTCACCACAAAGCTTACCTTCGGTGTTGCGATTCATACCTACATCAACAACAACGGCACCATCCTTGACCATATCTGCAGTAACAAAATCAGCTTTACCAACTGCAGCAACAAGGATATCTGCCTTTGAGGTTTCTTCAGCAAGATTATGGGTTCTTGAATGACAGATCTGAACAGTACCATTTTCTTTGAGCAACAGCATAGCCATTGGCTTGCCGACAATGTTACTTCTGCCAATAACCACACATTTTTTACCTGCAACAGATATATTGTAGTATTTGAGGATTTCCATAATACCTGCAGGCGTGCAAGGAAGATATGTGTAGTCACCTATCATAATGTGACCCACATTAAAGGGGTGGAACGCATCCACATCCTTTTCGGGGTTAATATTGTTTATAACAACCTGCTCATCAATGTGTGAGGGCAAGGGTAGCTGACATAAAATACCGTTAACCCTGCTATCATTGTTAAGCTCGTTTATAAGGGCAAGAAGTTCTTCCTGAGTTGTTTCTTCAGGCAAGGCATATTCGTAAGAATTAACACCGATTTCTTCGCAACCCTTTTTCTTGTTATTTACGTATACTCTTGAGGCACTGTTGTTACCCACAATAATAACTGCAAGACCAACCTGAACACCTTTATTATTAAGGGTTGTTACCCTTTCCTTAAGTTCTGCCCTTTTTGCAGCAGAAACCTCTTTACCATTCATTAACTCAGCCATTTTCATCTTCCTCCGCTGATTTTGTTTCAACATTTTTTCGGGTTTTTGTTTTCGCATTATTTTTTTCAGCAAGAAGCTTTGCTTCTTTTTCCTCGCGGATTTCCTTAAAGGTCTTTTGTGCATCCTTAGGGAAATAATCTACACCCTCAATGGGTACGGGGTTTTTGGTTACCTTAACAAGCTTAATTACGAGCACAAGCGCACACACCGCAACAATTGCAAGTGAAAGCACCTGAGAAACTCTGAAATCGGTATTGCCGATGTAAAGGCTATCTGTCCTCAAGCCCTCAATAGCCGCTCTGCCGATACCATACCATATACCATAGCAGAGGAACAACTGACCGCTGAATTTACGGAACTTTTTGAGTATAACGTAAAGCACTAAAAAGCCCAGCATACACCACACAAATTCATAAAAGAAGGTTGGGTGAACATACAAATTTTTCTGTTCAATAAAGCCAGGTATGTCTGATATACCTTCAAGACCATATTTACCGGGATTACGGCTGATATACGCAGCAACCTTTTCGCTCATCATACCATAATTACCATTGGTAAATGTACCGAAGGCCTCTTGATTTGCGTAGTTACCCCATCTGCCGATACCTTGACCTATAAGCAAAGACATACCCACCAAATCAAGCAGATTCAGGAAGTTTAATTTTTCAATTTTACAGGTTATAAAGCCTGCAAGGATACCACCGATTATTCCACCGTAAATTGCAAGTCCCCCCTGCCATATCTGAAAAATTTCAGCAGGGTGTACACTGTAGTAATCCCATTGAAAAATAACGTAGTATGCACGGGCACCGATAATACCTGCAAACGTGCCGTAAATAAGCACATCAACCATTTTTGACAGATTCATTCGCCAGGTATAAGCAATTCTGCCACCAAAAAGTGCAGCAAGGGTGAAGCCCAAAGCAATTATAATACCATACCACTTTATCTGCACAAAGTGACCACCAACGGTAAACTCACAAAACACAGATGATACATCAAAGGTTTTTTCAATCCCGGCAAAGGTAACGCGGGTAAAATCTGCAAACCATTCCATCATAATCAAGTCTCCTATGTATCCGTTATTATTCAGCAGAAATAACGGATAGAACTGCTTTGCCATCGTTAAATGATTTCACAAGGACATCGTTAACAAAAGAAAGCTTCATATTTTTAATTACCTCAAACTCTGAAAAAAGCTCTTCGTTTTCAAAGTGAGAAACAACAAGGCCATTCGCAATTGTATCAATATCAGAAAAAGCCCTTACAGTTTTGCCGTATTGCTTTTTAATTACAGTTTCAAACTGTTCTTCGGTAATAAGGGTTTTCTTTAACTCTTTAAGGCATTTATCGATTCGCAAAGCAACTGCCTTGGGGTCTGATGACTCGCCTGAAAACATTGATGCGGCATAGTTATAGCCATTAAAAAATTCTGTTGAGAACGTACCGTTTATAAGACCTTCGTCAAGAAGTTCTTTGTAGAGTGGTGACATCTGACCTGCCGCAACATCAAGAATAACAGACATCGCAACCTCTTCTGCAAGAGTTTTTTCAGGAGCATCAAGCTGCTCTTTATAACCAAGGCAAAATACGGGTGTTGCAACGGGTAAATGCGCCTCAACATATTCTTTAACAATAGTATCGGGCTCGTCCTTAAAAGCTCTTTCAACGGTTACAGGCTCAGCCTTTTCAAGAAGTCTGTCAGCGATTTCAAGAACCTCATCAACATTGGTATTACCTGCAACCGCAAGTGCCATATTAGAAAGATTATAGAAGGTATCGTAGCAAGAGAAAAGCATTTCAGCAGTTATCTGACCGATAGATTCTTTAGTACCTGCAATATCAATTTTTACGGGGTGATTGTGATACATACAACCAAGCATATTAAAAAGGCACTCCCAATCGGGTGAATCCTTGTACATATCAATCTCCTGCCCGATAATCCCCTGCTCTTTACGTACAGTTTCTTCAGTAAAATAAGGGTGTCTTACAAAGTCGAGAAGAATCTCAAAATTCGCTTTGAAATTGCCTGTGCATGTAAAAAGGTAGCAGGTTCTGTCAAAGCTTGTGTAAGCATTTGCCGAAGCACCTGTTTTAGCATAACGCTGAAAAGCATCAAGCTCTTCACTTTCAAAAAGCTTATGCTCTAAAAAGTGTGCTGTACCCTCGGGGATTTCAATAAAATCAGCCCTATCACTACGTTTAAAGCGAGTGTCTATCGAGCCGTATTTTGTGCCGAAAACTGCATAGGTAGAGGTATATTCTTCTTTGGGATAAACGTATATTTTCAAGCCTGATTTGTGGTCGATGGCGTAATAGCCCTCACCAAGTATTTCGTTTTCAATAAAGGTTATTTTGTTATCACTCATCAGACTCACCGCCTTCCGCTGTACCCTCAAGCATAAATACTGTATCAAGTGTAACCTGCTTTGCCGCATCGATTATTTCAGCACGGGTAACAGATTTAAAGCCATCAATAAAATACTCGGGTCTGTGGTATGCACCCGAAACGCATTGTGCCATAAACCAGGTATCAAGCGATTCGGGGCTGTCAGATACACTTTTAAAGCTATCCTCAAGTGCCTTTACAGATGCGTCTACCTCTTCATCTGTAAAATTGCCGTTCTTGATATCTTCAAGCTGGTCAAGGATTGCCTGACGGGCTTTTTCTTCATTTTCACTTTCAATACCACTTTGCACAAACATTACACCTTTAGGTCTGTAAAGTCGTGCAGAGCAATAGTAACAAAGGCTCATTTTTTCACGCACAACTGTAAAAAGCTTTGAATGAGGACTGCCACCGAAAAGATCTGACATAACACGACGTGCGAAGTACATATCATCGGCATTTTCCATACCCATTCTGAAGCCCATAACAAGCTTACCTTGTTTTACAGCCTCCTGCTCTTTTTCGTATTTCACTTCTGATGCTGACTTTTCAAAAGCAGTTTTATTTGTAACGAGTGCACGATTAAGACCTGAGGTATACTTTGTAAGATACTCACGCACAAGCTCCAAATCAGCATTACCGCTGACGCAAACAACAATTTTTGCCTGCGAAAGCACCTCGTTATATGCCGCGAATAGTGATTCGGGAGTTATTTTACTGATTGACTCTGCTGTGCCGAAACGGTGAATACCGTAAACATCACCATGAAACATTATTTCTTCACAACGATTTTTGGCATAAGCTCGTTTATCACTGTTTTCAGATGCAAGACGCTCTGATAAAAGGCGTTTTTCACTTTCTACATCATCAGCAGAAAAAACACCATTAACAATCCTCGGATTAAAAAGCAATTCAAATAAAAGCTTACTACACTCTGCAGTTATGCTTTCACCATCAAATGCAAAGCGGTCATCAATACACGAAACCCCCATTTTGAGCACCTGATGGTCACCTGATTTTGAAACATCTACAACAAGCTCTGCACCATAAAGCTGAGCAAGCTTACGCTCGATACTTGTAAGGTCAGGATACAAAGCAGATGAACGTGCAAGTACGTTAGGCACAAGCGCAAAAGCAGATGCTTTTTCACCCAATGGCATAACAAAGCTGACTGTCACACTTGCAGATTTAAAATTTTTGGCTGATATGCTGCAAAGCTCTATACCCTGCGAAATTGTTTCTTTTTGGAAGTTATACTCCATTAAATCACATCCGTAAAAATGGTTATATGAACCTAATTTAAAAATCATAATACCATATTCCGGTAAATCTTTCCATAGTTTTTTATTATTTTTCATAAAATATCCCCTTTTATAAAACACCTTTCACATTACAGTTTTGGCAAAGAAGCACAAATTTAATCAAATATATACCCAACCTTACTCCGACCATTGACAAACAGAAAATGCTGTGATAATATATTTCAGTTATTTATAATACCTTTATTCTTTATATAAAAAGGAGAATTCAAATGTCAGGACATTCCAAGTGGAGCACCATCAAAAGAAAGAAAGAAAAAACCGACGGCGCAAGAGCAAAGGTTTTCACTAAAATCGGTCGCGAAATAGCAATCGCAGTACGTGACGGCGGTCCCGACCCTGCAGGTAACTCCAAGCTTAAAGATGTTATTGCAAAGGCAAAAGCAAACAACGTGCCTAATGACAATATTGAAAGAATTATCAAAAAAGCTGCCGGTGATAATGACACCGCTAACTATGAAGAGATCATTTACGAAGGCTACGGCCCCTGCGGTATTGCAGTAGTTGTTAAAGCACTTACTGACAACCGTAACCGTACAGCCGGTGACGTGCGTCACTACTTTGATAAATTCGGTGGTAATATGGGCACATCGGGTTGCGTTATGTTTATGTTCGACTACTACGGCGTAATCATCATCGAAAAAGAAGACGTTGATGAAGATAAGCTTATGGAAGATGCTATTGAGTGCGGTGCTATGGACTTCATTACAGACGATGAAGAAATCTATGAAATCCGTACAGACGCAAATGACCTTGGTGCTGTTACAGCAGCACTCCAGGAAAAGGGCTACACATTCGTTAGCAGCGAAACCGCTTATATCCCTCAGACATACACAAGAATTGAGGACCAGGATAATATGAAGGGTATGAGCAAAATGCTTGACCTTTTTGATGATAACGATGATATCCAGGGTGTGTGGCACAACTGGGAAAATGAAGACGAGTACGAAGGCTGATTTTTACCTTTTTACTATTGATTTTTCATTACGTTTGCTATATAATAGTAGCACTCTATAAATTTTATATTTACTTACGCTCAATTCGGTCATGCGACGGGTGGGTCCTGTGCGACGGGGCGCCGTGAACCATGTCAGGCGGGGAACCGAGCAGCATTAAGCGGGCCGTCCTGTGCGCCACAGTCCGCCTGCTCGTCGTGTGACCGAGTGGAGCGTAAGTTTTTTATTTATAACGTATTTTGAGCGGATTTACTTTACCGCTCTTCAGGAAGTGAGTATTTTGTACAGAGCCTTATACAGAAAATGGAGACCTCAGGTTTTTGCTGATGTGTCTGGTCAAAGCCATATTACAGATACCCTGATGAATGAAATTTCATCGGGCAGGCTTTCTCACGCCTATCTTTTTACAGGCTCTCGCGGTACAGGTAAAACAACCTGCGCCAAAATACTTGCAAAGGCGGTTAACTGCCTTAACCCCCAAAATGGCAGTCCCTGTAACGAATGTATGATTTGCCGTGGCATTGATGACGGCTCTATACTTGACGTTACCGAGATTGACGCTGCAAGTAACAACAGCGTTGATAATATCCGTGATTTGCGTGACGAGGTTAATTTTACCCCAGCCGCTGCAAAATACCGCGTTTATATTATCGACGAGGTGCATATGCTTTCTTCAGGTGCATTCAACGCTCTGTTAAAAACCCTTGAAGAGCCACCCGCTCACGTTTTATTTATACTTGCAACTACCGAGGTGCAAAAATTACCTGCAACTATCCTCTCACGTTGTCAGCGTTTCGATTTCAGACGTATTCCGCCTGAGGATATTGCTGCAAGGCTTATGACTGTTGCGCAAAACGAAAACTTACAGCTCAGTGAGGATGCGGCACTTCTTATTGCGCGAGTGTCTGATGGTGCTCTTCGTGATGCACTTTCAATACTCGACCAGTGTGCAGGCTACAACGAGCCTATTACTATCACAACTGTAAGTAATGCTGCAGGTCTTTTAGGCAAGGATTATTTATTTGAGCTATCAGATGCAATCCTTAATCAGGACAGCTCCTCTGTGCTTGGCATTATAGACAGACTTCACGCATCAGCCTGCGATATGGAAAGGCTTATGAGTGAGCTTGTTAACCATTTCAGGAATATTATGATTGCAAAAACAACTAAAAATCCTGATAAATTCATAGTATGCACACCAGACGAGTTAAACCGTTATATAGAAAACAGCAAAAGCATAACATACGGTTCTGTACTCCATATTATGGAAACCTTGTGCAAAGAGGCTTCGCAGTTAAAATACAGCACACATCAGAGGGCACAGACAGAGGCAACGCTTATACGACTTTGCTCACCTGCCCTTTCAACCGATACCGAGGCTATTGTACGCAGATTGGATGAGCTTGAGTCACAGCTTATGCTACTTAAGGCTCAGGGTATTACAGTTACACAGGTTGAAGCAAAACCACAAACTGTTGCGCAAGTGCCCAAAGCACCTGTAATTACTGAAAAGCCACACGTTACAGAGGTTGTTACAGAAAGCGCACCCCAGGTAATAGAAGAATCAATCGAGGATATTCCTTTTGATGAGCCACCTGTAATGGTAGAGCCACACTTTGAGGAAGCTCCTGTAGTAAAAACTGAAGCACAGGCTAAAGCTCCTTTAGTAGCCGAGCCTGTAATTGTAAAAGAGCCTGTTGATACAGGTATTGTTTCTGAAACCGATAAGGCTGTTCCTTTTGCCGCGTGGGAAAACACCCTTAACCAACTGGCAAAAATTAACAGACCACTTTACCCAATGCTTATAGGCTCAAGTGCATTCAGGGCAGGTAATACTGTATTTATAAAAGCTAAAAACACAGCATTCCCGCTTATGTTTGCACAAAAAACCCATTCCGAGTCTATTGCAGAGGCTCTTATGAGGGCAACGGGTGAAAAGCTGAAGCCTATGATATACAACGACGGCTCATCACCTGAGGCAGAAGAAGGTATTGACCCAATCGATTCTTTCTTATCAAAGCTTAACAAACATCAGATTGAATATCTGATTGAAGAATAAAATTATTAAAAGGATGGTATAATATATGAAAGCAAGAATACCTAACCAAGGTGGAAATTCACAGGCAGCAATGATGAAAAAATTACAGGATATGCAGGCAGAAATGAACCGCACTCAGCAAGAGGTTGAGGAGGCTGAATACTCTGCAAGTGCAGGTGGCGGTGCTGTTGAAGTTAAGGTTAACGGTAAACACGAGGTGCTTGAAGTAAACATTCAGCCCGATGTTGTTGACCCTGATGACGTTGAAATTCTCTCTGATATGATTATTGCCGCTACAAACGAGGCAATCCGCAAGGCAATTGATACTATGGAGCAGAAAATGGGTAGTGTAACAAGTGGTCTTAACTTACCCGCAGGCTTCGGCTTTTAATTATGGCTTATGATGTAGCCGCACTTGAAAAGCTTATTGAACAGTTTCAAAAAATCCCCTCAATAGGTAGAAAAACTGCCCAAAGAATGGCTTTTCACGTGCTTGATTTATCAGACGATGGTGCAAAAGAATTTGCAAATGCAATTATTGATGCCCACACAAAAATACACCGTTGCTCACTCTGTTTTAATCTGACAGAAAATGACCTGTGTCCTATATGCGAAAGCAACAATCGTGACAAATCTACCGTCTGCGTTGTTGAAGAGCCTAAGGATGTTCTTGCTATGGAGCGTATGAGAGAATACAAGGGCGTTTACCACGTGTTACACGGTGCTATTTCACCTATGAATGGTATAGGTCCAGACCAATTAACCATAATGAACCTTGTTGAGCGCGTTGCCACAGGTGAAGTAAGTGAGGTTATTATGGCAACAAACCCCACTATTGAGGGCGATACTACTGCAATGTATATCAGTAAGCTTATCAAACCATTTGGGGTTAAGGTTACACGACTTGCCTATGGCATACCCGTAGGTGCAGATATTGAATACGCTGATGACGTTACCCTTATGAGAGCGTTATCAGGTAGAAGCGAGCTTTAAAAATGCAAAATGCGAAATGCAAAATTATTGGGCACTGCGTGCAGCTATTTATAATTATAAATGGCAGACCACATAAATATCCATTCTATTACAGATAGCCAATTACAATTACAAAGGAGGAAGTAGTTTTGGCAAAGCAGGAAAACAAAACAGTAGCACAAAACAAGAAGGCTTACCATGACTACTTTGTTCTTGAAACTTATGAGGCGGGTATTGAGCTTTTTGGCACAGAGGTTAAATCTGTACGTGCAGGCAAACTGAATTTAAAAGAATCCTGGTGTAACGTTGTAAATGGTGAAATGCTTGCCAATGGTGTGCATATTTCACCATACGAATTAGGTAACAGATTCAATCGTGACCCTTTAAGGCCAAAAAGACTGTTGATGCACAAAAAAGAAATTATGAAGCTTATGGGTGAGGTTAAGCAGCAAGGCTGTGCACTCATTCCCCTGTCCGTTTACTTCAACGAGCACGGCAGAGCAAAAATGCTTGTAGGTCTTTGTAAGGGTAAAAAGAATTATGACAAGCGCGAAACAGAGGCAAAGCGCGACGCACAGCGCAACATTGAACGCGCTATGCGTCAAAAAGAAATATAATAAGGGGATGAAAGGATTTCGACGGGGATTTTGAACCGTTATAAGCGAGCAGAGGCGTAGTACCGCTTTAAAAACTACACTTTTAAAAATAACTGACAATAATAAAACAGTTTTAGCAGCTGCTTAATCAGCTGCCGTTCCTACCGAGAGTACCGCGACTCGGATAGGAGCGTCATTTAGCGGTGCACGTGAACAAGGGATAGCCTTGTACCTTGTCACGGTTTAAAGGGCTACCAAGGGCAGAAGCCTGTTTATCGGCGTCTGTTTGAGGGAATTCCAAAAGATAAACTACGCTCGTAGAAAGTTTCGGGAATAGATTTTCGGACGCGAGTTCGACTCTCGCCATCTCCACCAAAGAATAACCGCAACTTTGATACAAGTTGCGGTTATTTTCTTTTTATGGTATAATGCAGAAAAAGGCGGTGATTGAATGAGTAAAATACTTGGTTCTTGGAGCGGAATGAGAAAATACTTGGAACAGG
>JAZQRX010000056.1:0-46987 GCA_045629785.1 Acutalibacteraceae bacterium
ATTAACCACTGATTAAACCATTGGATAATCAGTGGTCAATATCATAAATTACTTATCTAAACCGTTTTTCTCTTTCATTTTTGCCATAACCTTGATTGGAAGACCATAAAGATTAATGAAACCTGCTGAATCCTTCTGGTCGTAAACCTCATCTTCATCAAATGTTGCCATATCTGCATCATAAAGTGAGAATGGTGAGCATACGCCTGCGTTAATCATGTTACCTTTGTAAAGCTTAAGCTTAACATCACCTGTAACAGTTTCCTGTGTAGAATCAACAAAAGCAAGAATTGCTTTTGTGAGAGGTGTGTACCACTGTGCATTGTAGGTAAGCTCAGCAAGCTTCTGTGCAACAAGTGCTTTATAGTGTGCTGTTTCTTTATCAAGACAAATTGTTTCAAGAACGCTGTGTGCTTTGTAAAGGATTGCTCCACCGGGAGTTTCATATACGCCACGGCATTTCATACCAACAAGTCTGTTTTCAACAATATCAAGAAGACCGATACCGTTTGCACCGCCAAGCTCATTGAGCTTTGTAACGAGCTCAACTGCGCCCATCTCTACGCCATCAACTGCTGTGGGGATACCCTTTTCAAAGTGGATTGTAACGTATGTGGGTTTATCAGGAGCCATTTCAGGTGAAACACCCATTTCAAGGAAGCCCTCTTTATTGTAAAGCGGCTCGTTCATTGGGTCCTCAAGGTCAAGACCTTCGTGTGAAAGGTGCCAGATGTTTTTATCCTTTGAATAGTTTGTTTCTCTGTTAATCTTGAGAGGTACGTTGTGTGCCTCAGCGTAAGCGATTTCTTCCTCACGAGATTTGAGATCCCATTCTCTCCAAGGGGCGATGATAGGCATATTAGGAGCAAATGCCTTGATAGCAAGCTCAAATCTTACCTGGTCATTACCTTTACCTGTACAACCGTGGCAAATAGCGTCTGCACCCTCTGCAATAGCAATTTCAGCAATTCTTTTTGCAATAGGGGGACGAGCGAAGGCTGTACCAAGAAGATACTCTTCATAAATTGCGCCAGCCTTAAGACCGGGGAAAACGTAATCCTCAAGAAATTCCTTTGTAAGGTCTTCAATATAAATTTTTGAAGCGCCTGTTGCAATTGCCTTTTCTTCAAGACCCTCAAGCTCACTTGCCTGACCAACGTTACCTGATACTGCAATAACCTCACAGTTATTGTAATTTTCTTTAAGCCAGGGGATGATGATTGATGTATCAAGACCGCCTGAGTAAGCAAGAACTACTTTTTTGATGTTTTTCTTATCCATAATTTATTTCCTCCAAAAATCCGAGGACAAAGCCTCGCGAAAAAATATTCATTCGACATGCATAGTTATACACCATTGTTGCAAAGATGTCAAGTGTTTTGAAAAATTTATTTATTTTTTCAATTATTTTGCCAAAATGCGATAAAATCTAACTAAATCAAGACATATTTTGTGTAAATTATTGCACAAAACCATAAAAATATGCGGTGTTTAACCCGAAATAAATATGCATTATAATTGTATATATGCAATTTTTATGCAGAATTTATGTATATTTGCATAAAAACACCCCGTAAGGAATACACCTTACGGGGATCAGTTGAAATATTCAGTTATGCTTTTATTATACAGCTACGTTGCCACCAAACACAGATTTAAGAATGTTCATAAAGATAGCAAAGATTTTTTCAAGGTAGTATGAAAGTGTGTAGTCGAACTGTGTTCTGTCTGAGCTACCACCAAGAAGTGAGCCATCCTCCTGTGCAAGCGCACTTGATGTAAGGCAATATGTTGAATATTCAGTAGGATTCTCTTCGTTGATTTCAATAATACGAGTACCCTGAATCATACCCTCATAATATGAAGAATATGTACAACCGGGAGTCATAATAAGGTCAACACCATCAACATCAACGATAAAGTTGTTAACGTGGTCATGGCCTACTACAAGACCAAGAACGTCGCCACCATTAACCATAGCATCCCACTGGCCGTCATTACCATAGCTGGGGCAGGCTTTCTCAAAGAGATAACCGCTTTCAAACTTTGTAAAATCGGGGAGGAATGTATGGCTTGTGCCATCCTGGAAGTTGATTGTAAGGTCGCCCATATTAACGTCTGAAGGAACAAAAATTTTCTGTGTAGGCTCCTGGGGAATGATGTGCTGGAATGCAATAGAAGGAACAACCTCACCGCCATTTTCAGCAGTCATAGCATCACGGGTATTGTTGTACCATTCAATCTGGTCTTCACGAACCCAGTCATAACCGAGCCATTTGCCCTGTGAATCGCGAACATAGTCGCCACAGTCGAACATCCAAAGGTTGAAAGCAACCTTTGAGCCGTCACTTGAAAGTATGGGGAGGTTGTGAGTACCTGCACCATGAAGTGAAGGATCTGCATCATACCAAAGGCAGCCGTCATATTCCTGATACTTTGCAATAAGCTCATCTCTTGTTTTGCCACCTGATGACTCCTCATCATGATTACCAAGAACACCTGTAAAAGGAATGCCTCGGTAAATAAGCGGAGCAAGAACCTCGTCATAAGATCTGTCATCGGGGTTATTGATATTATCACCACAGAAAACAACAAGGTCGGGCTGTGCATAATCAAGAGCCTCTCTGATGAATGTAATCATATCATCAGGTACAGGGTAATCTGTCTGCACGTCAGCAAGAACCATAATTTTGAAATTGCCGTTTTCATCAAACTGAAGCTGAGCCTCATCCTTAAAGCCGGCAAAACCTACTGTTACAAGTGAAAAAACCATAACAAGTGCCATAAGCACGGACATAAATTTTTTCATTACTTTCTCTCCTTAAAAAGTGTTTATAATCTAATTAATTATAATTCTCAAAATTCATTTTGTCAACAAAATCATTGAAATTACAGATAAATTACACTTCGCCACGTACGCAGGATTTGTAATGCTTACCCTTCTCTTCAAAGTTTTTGTAGTAATTGTAGCTTGCCGCTGCAGGTGAGAATAAACAAGCCCTTCCCTCTTGCGTATGCTCTTTGCAAAGGGCTACGCCATCAGCCATATCACGGGCACAAAGCATATTTTTAGTGCAGCCCATAGCCTTAAGACGTTCAATTATGTTATGACCTGTTTCAGGCAGACCAACAAGATTATTTATGCTGCAGGTGTTGAGGAAATCAATAAACTCATCATAATCAATACCTCTGTCAAGACCACCGAAAAGAAGTGTATCCACATTACCCAGGGCCTTTATTGCACCCATTACTGCAGTAGGAATTGTAGCAATACTGTCATTGTAGAAGGTAACACCGTCAAACACACCAACAAACTCCATACGATGCTCTATTCCGCCAAAGCCTTTAATAGCATTTCTGACTGCATCATCACTTACACCAAAGGTCCTTGCAACAGCAAGTGCATAAGCAATATCCTGACGATTATGCTCACCCTTAAGGTGCTCTGTTGAGTGCCATAACTCATTCACAAAAGCATCATCTGCAACAGCTGTGAATGTTACAGGCTTTGCAATACCCTTGATTACGCTATCCCAGTCAACAACCCCTGTAAGGTCCTGCTCAGGATTATATACAAGCACATCATCCGCCTTTTGGTGACGGGCAATATTAAGCTTTGCGTTTACATAACCCTCGTAGCCTGTTTTGTAGTGATCAAGATGCTCCTGATAAATATTAACAAGCACCGCAACGTGAGGTGAGGTTGTTGTAAATTCAAGCTGATGCGATGACATTTCAATAACTGCAACAAGGCTTTCATCCTCATCAGCTTTTTCAAAAACAGGTACACCAATATTACCTATAAGGCAGGTATTAAGTCCGCCCGCTTTAAGCATTTCATAAATAAGGGTTGAGGTTGTTGTTTTACCCTTTGAGCCTGTAATACCAACCACAACAGGGTCGCAAAACCTGAGAAACATATCGGTCTGACAGGTGATTTCTGTTGTTTCGGGGTACATATCATCATCTAAAAACGCAATGCCCGGACTTTTAAAAACAAGGTCAAAATCAGACAAGCATTTAAGGTAATCATCACCATAGATAACGCTTGTATTCGCATCATCAATTTTAGGTTGATTTTTATCACCTATGGTAAGCGCTTTGGTGGGAAGGTGCTTTCTTATGTAGTTATAAGTGGATTGACCCTCTCTGCCAAACCCTAATATAAGCACCTTTTTATCTTTGATATATTCGATTATTTTTGACATAATTTATTTCATCTCTTCCGTTTTATAAAAAGCATAGTTGTTTTTACCGCTACGTTTTACAGTGTACATAGCATTATCAGCTTTTTCATATAGCTCTGTATATGATGCACCATCATGAGGATACATAGCAATACCCACACTACATGTAAACACCTTATCCTCATCAACGCCGTCAATTTTAACGCTACGGCATATTTCAAGAATATTCTTTGCTGCCCTTTCGGCTATAGATTTAATATCCGAACCATTTTCGCTACGGGAATTTACGTATACAACAAATTCCTCGCCACCGATTCTGCCAAGCACGTCGTTTGCGCTGAATTGCAAAAACAGCTTGCCTGTAAACGTACGCAGGAAATTGTCACCAACCTGATGACCATAAGTATCGTTAAGCTTTTTGAAATCATCAAGGTCCAACAGAAGCAACGCGCCGTCATCCTCCGGGTATTCCCTGATAGTTTCACCGATTTTAAGGCTTGTTGAAATTTTATTCAGGAAGCCTGTAAGCTGGTCAGTTTCTGCCTGAGAAATAAGCCGGGATTTTTCTTTTTTCTCTTTATCAATATCTGTCATTGTGCCGATAAATTTTGCAGCATTACCATCATCACCGTAGATAACAGCAAACTTAATACGATGCCATACACCATCGCCCCTGTTATTTATAACACGCGCATCAAAAACGTTTATCTTTTTGCCCGACAGAGCATTACTGAGAGCAAGAATAAACGCAGGTACGTCACGATGGTCTAAAACGTCGCCATAAGTAAAGGTTTCAATAGCATTATCTATTTTAGTACGTGTACCCACACCTCTGAGAATCTTTGCAGAGCATTCAAAAACATCGGCAACAACATCATAGCTGAACAAAATATCATCAGAAATCTCTTCAACTATTTCGTACTTTTCTTTTTCCTCGCTTAACTGCATCTGAAGCTTTTTAGTGTATGTAATATCGGTAAGATTGCATATAAAAACCTGCTCGTTTTTTGCAACGTTGCGAGGCTTTCTGGTTGAAACAAGCACCCAGGCCTTCTCCCCGCCCTTTTTATTAATGCGCAGCTCAAACTCTATTATTTCACCCGGTTCATAATCCGTATTGAGTTTGCGAACAATATCAATAAAGTCTGCCTGGCTGAACAGATTCATACGCTCGTCTTCGCCTATTTCCTCATACTCCTCACGGGTATAACCAAAAATTTTAAAGAAGCCATCGTTGGTATAATCAAGCTGAATACCATCAACACGGGGCGAAACAATACAAACGCCCATAACAGCATCCTGCAATATCGTTTCAAGATTTTCCCTTGGAAGGTCTTTCTCATACATTCCACCGAATCTTCTCATAAAATTGCCTCCTTACCCTATAGTTATCCTATTGTATTAACTATATCACAAATAATTTATATTAACAAGGATTTTTCAAAAAGACTTGAATAAAACGAGTATTTTGTATATAATTTAAATTGAATAACTATGTTAGTTAAATATATATACTTAATTTTCCGGAGAAACATATGCTTGAATTAAAAAACATTTCGTTTAACGTCAGCGACGAAAAAGGCGAAAAAGACATTCTCAAAGATATTTCACTTACTGTAGAGGACGGCAAATTTCTTGTCATTACAGGTCCTAACGGTGGTGGTAAATCTACACTTGCCAAGGTTATAATGGGTATCGAAAAGCCTACAGGCGGTCAGATTTTGTGGAATGGTAAGGATATTACAAACCTGTCTATCACAGACCGCGCAAAAATGGGTATCGGCTACGCATTTCAGCATCCACCACGTTTCAAAGGTCTTTCTGTACGTGATTTACTCAGCCTTGCACACGGCAGCGATTTGCCCGAGGACCAATGCTGTATGTATCTTACACAGGTTGGACTCTGCTCAAAGGATTACCTTAACCGCCAGGTGGACAACTCCCTTTCAGGCGGTGAAATAAAAAGAATAGAAATTGCTACACTTATGGCGCGTGACCTTTCACTTGCAATTTATGACGAGCCCGAGGCAGGTATTGACCTTTGGAGCTTTAATATGCTTGTTGAAAGCTTTAAGGGTATCACAAAAACCCGTAAAGAGAGCATGGTAATAATATCTCACCAGGAGCGCATTATGAAAATTGCCGATGAAATTGCAGTTATTGCAGATGGTTACGTTAAAGAAATCGGCCCACGTGAAGATATTTTCCCCAGGCTTATGTCAGAATTTGACAACTCCTGCTCATTCAGATAAAAACCATTTTCGGTTTAAACACTCACATTAAAGGAAATACTATTATGAATAAAACAGAACTTCATATGCTTGAGGCGGTTGCCGACCTTCACGGCATACCTCAGGGCGCATATAACATCAGAAAAAATGGTGAGGGCTTTGACAGACAGTCCACCGAAAATATTATTATCGAGCCTAAAAAGGATAAGCCCGGTATTGATATTATCGTAAAGCCCGACACAAAAAATGAAAGCGTTCACATTCCTGTTATCATTACCGAAGCAGGTGTTGAGGACCTTGTATACAATGACTTTTTCATTGGTGAAAATGCAGACGTGCTTATTGTTGCAGGCTGTGGCATACACAACTCAGGTGACAAAAAAAGTGAGCATGACGGTATACACCGCTTTCATATAGGTAAAAACGCACGTATCAAATACGTTGAAAAGCACTACGGTGAGGGTGATGGCTCAGGCGAAAGAATCCTTAACCCCGTTACTGAAATTTTTATGGATGAAAATTCATATTGCGAAATGGAAAGTGTTCAGATCAAGGGTGTTGATTCAACAAAGCGTGATACTGTTGCTAAATTAGAAAAAGGTGCTCGTCTTGTTGTTTTAGAAAAGCTTATGACACACGGCAATCAGATTGCTCATTCAGATATGGTAATTGAGCTTAATGGTGAGGATGCATCATCACAGATTATTTCACGCAGCGTTGCAAAGGATAATTCCGAGCAGGTATTTTACCCTCGCGCTGTAGGTAATGCAAAATGCAAAGCCCACGTACAATGCGACTCAATTATTATGGACTCTGCAAAAATCCGTTCTATACCCGAAATTGCCGCTAACCATTGTGACGCAAACATCGTACATGAGGCAGCTATCGGCAGAATCAATAACGACCAGCTTTTAAAATTACAGACCTTGGGTAAAACCGAGGAAGAGGCAGAGGAAATTATTATTAACTGCTTCCTTAAATAACAAATACTACAATCAACCTGGAGTGATATTATGAATAAACGTGTTCTTGCTTTTGACTTTGGCGCATCAAGCGGCAGAGCAATCATAGGTGTTTTTGATGGTGAAAAAATCGAGCTTCGTGAGGTTCACCGTTTTTCAAACGACCCCGTTACAATCAACGGTACCGTATATTGGGATGTTCAAAGACTTTTCTTTGAAATAAAGCAGGGCATTCTTAAAGCAAAAGAGGATGGCGGCTTTGACTCTATCGGTATTGATACCTGGGGTGTTGACTTTGGTCTTTTAAGGAAAGACGGCACACTTATTGAAAACCCTGTGCATTATCGTGACAAGCGTAATGACGGTATGGCAGAGTTTGCCAAAAAATATATGTCCCACGAAGAGATGTATGATATCACCGGCATACAGTTTATGGATTTCAATACTGTTTTTCAGCTTTTATCACTCAAAGAAAACAGACCATATATTTTAGAAGAGGCAGATACACTCCTCTTTATGCCTGACCTTCTTTCATATTTCCTTTCAGGCGTAAAATCAACAGAATATTCTATCGCTACAACATCACAGATGGTTGACCTTAAAACACGTGATTGGTCTGACAAGATAATCAATGACTTAGGTCTTAAAAAGGACATTCTTACACCTATTGTTGCAACAGGTACAATTATAGGTCAGCTCAGTGACGAAATCTGTGAGGAATTGGGTGTACCCAAGGCTGATATTGTCAGCGTTGCATCACACGATACACAGAGTGCAATTACTGCTGCCCCCTGCGAGTATGAGGATTTTGCTTTTATAAGCTGTGGCACCTGGTCACTTTTTGGTACAGAGGTAAAAGAGCCTGTGCTTAACGAAGCATCTAAAAAGCTTAACGTTACAAACGAAGGCGGTTATGATTACAGCATAGCATTCCTCAAAAACATTTGTGGTTTGTGGCTTATTCAGGAAAGCCGTCGTCAATGGATACGTGAGGGCAAGGAATACTCTTACGCAGAGCTTGAAAAAATGGCACTCGAATGTGAGCCCTTCAAGTGCTTTATCGACCCCGATGCTCCCGAATTTGCTACTATGGGTAACCTTCCCCAAAGAGTAAAGGATTACTGCAAAAAGACAAATCAGTACGTACCACAGACTGTTGGTGAAATTATGCGCTGTATTTACGAAAGCCTTGCGCTCAAATACCGCCTTACATTTGATGGTATTATGGAATGTACAGGTAAAATCTATGACCGCATTCACGTGATGGGTGGCGGTACTAAAGACAAGCTCCTTCTGCAGATGACTGCACAGAGCTGTAATGTTGACGTTTACGGCGGTCCTATTGAGGCAACAGCCCTCGGCAATATCGCAATTCAGTTTATGTCCAGCGGTGTTATTGAGGATATCAAGCAGGCACGTAAAATTATTGCACGTGGTGAAAACCTTAAACTCTACACCCCCACCGACAGAGACGAATGGGAAAAAGCATACGAAGCATTTAAAGAAATTGTAAAATAAATTATGACAACTTTACCGAAACTTAACGACAAAAATGTGAATTACGTTCTTGAAACGGTCGAAACCGTTTTAGACAGAACCCGTGACCGTCGGGCAGGCAGTAAGGGTGAGGAGCAGGCTCGCCATATATTACTGAATGAGCTTATGAAGTACAGCGATGAAACTAACGAGCAGAGCTTTATAACTCACCCCGGCGCAGGTACTTTATTGCATAAAATTCTCAGTGTTTGTCTTATAGTTTCGGTTTTTCTTTTTTCAATTGCGCTTTCAGGCGGTTACGTTGCGCCTATTGCAATATCACTTGTGATTAACCTTGCTGTTTTCGGCACATACGCTCACAAGTTTTTATTTGATGGCACAGCACTTGATGTTATCAGGCTAAAAAAGAAATCTGCAAACATTTACGGCAAACGCTATTGCAGGGGTGACACCGCTACGAGGGTAGTTATAACTGCTCACGTTGACTCACCTATGTGCATCCGTAGCTTTGCCTTTGGTAACGTTACCCTTAACGTGCTTAACCTTTGCTCCATACTTGGCAACACCATATTATTTACAAGTCAGTTATTCTGCCTTTTTTCCGGTGTACCCGTAAACTCAGGCTTATTTGGTTTTTTAAGGGTTGTCTGTATGATTTTTGTACCCTTCTACATAGCATCAATTTTTATTATAAACCCCAAACACACAGCATCTGGTGTAAGCGCAAGTCTTGTGCCTTCAGGAATCGCACTCAGCGTTTTAAAGCAGCTTTTTGATGATGGCTTCAGATACGAAAAAACCGAGCTTTGTATTCTTCTTACAGGCTCTGAATATTCAGGTCGTGCAGGTGCTTATGCCTTTGCCAAAAAGCATAAAAGACTTTTCTCTGACGTGCCTACCGTGTTTATACCCTTAGAGGAAATAACATCCTCAGACAATCTTATTGTTATATTTAAAGACGGTAGCGGTACAAAGGGCTCTGCACAGGCAGCCTCTGTTATAGCACAAGCGGCAGAAAACCTTGATATTAAGCTTACAAAGGAAGCTCCCCTTGTAGGCACATCTGCATTTACTCCCTTTGCGCTTAATGATTTTGAAGCCTGTTCAATTGGTACATCTAAAAAGCTTATTTCAAAAAGTATGTCTGCAACAGGTGATAAAATCACAGCAGTAAGGCGCAAAACAATTGGGGATGTAGCTTCACTTCTTTTAGAAACCTTAAACTATTACGACAGCTAAGAGGATATTTTTAATGAATATACGCAAATTTATAGGCGACAAAAATTTTTATAAAATGGTTTTGACCGTTGCTCTGCCTATTATGATACAAAATTTTATTACAAATTTTGTAAGTATGCTTGATAACCTGATGGTTGGCAACCTTGGTACCGAACAAATGTCAGGTGTATCCATAGTAAACCAGCTTGTTTTTGTTTTTGCACTTGCAATATTCGGTGCACTCAGCGGTGCAGGTATTTTCACCGCACAATTTTACGGCAAAAAAGACAACGAAGGAATACGCTACACAATCAGGTATAAGCTTTTAGTTACAGTATTGCTTATGATTGTAGGCTTGTTCATTTTTGTTTTATTTCAGGAGCCCCTTATAAATATGTTCTTACATGAGGGCGATGACGGTGGTAGCCTTGAGCTTACACTTGATTACGCTAAGCAATACCTGAATGCCCTTATGTGGGGTATAGTCCCCTTTTGTATAACTCAGGTTATTTCAAGCTCACTGCGTGAAACAGGCGAAACAGTAGCACCTATGGTTGCAGGCTTTTCTGCGGTGCTTGTAAACGTATTTTTAAACTGGGTGCTTATTTTTGGTAAGCTTGGTGCACCTGCCCTCGGTGTTGTTGGTGCAGCTACTGCCACAAATATAGCACGCTGTGTTGAGTGCGGATTTATAATAATTTATACCATCAGAAAGCGTTCAAGATTTTCTTATTTCAACGGCTTATTCAAGGGCTTCAAAATCCCACGCAAGGTCTTTAAAGATGTTACAATAAAGGGTATGCCCCTTTTATTCAATGAATTTTTCTGGTCACTTGGTATGTCACTTTTAAGCGTAGCATACAGCCTTTACGGAATATCTGTTGTTGCAGGCTACAGTATATCATCTACCGTTATGAATCTTGCAAACATTGCGTTTATTGCTTTAGGCAACAGTATCGGTATCATAATCGGTAAACAGTTAGGCGCAAATAAATTTGAAGAGGCCTATGACACTGACCGAAAGCTTATAACCTTCTCGGCACTGATAAGCTTGTTTATTGGTATCATTGTTTTCTTTATAGGTGATAAGATACCCTTACTATACAACACCTCAGCCGAATCAAAAGAGATGGCAGCATATTTTATAAAGGTATGTGCCTGGTTCTTACCTGTTCATTCATTTGCAAATGCTTCGTATTTCACTATACGAAGTGGCGGTAAAACCCTTGTCACCTTCCTTATGGATAGTGTGTTTATAATGTGTGTAAGCGTACCTATAGCATTTTCACTCTACTATATTTTCAAGCTCCCGATTTACACCACATTTGTCATTGTACAATTAATTGATATTATCAAGGTTATTGTTGGACTTATACTTGTTAAAAAGAAGGTCTGGCTCAATAATATTGTGGCAGATTAAATTTTATTTACACGAGAAAAACCTCTCAGGACGTTGCCCTGAGAGGTTTTGTTAATTTTGATATAGACGGCGTTTTCTTTATCCCGAAGCCGTATAAGGATACTGCGAACAGATAAAAAACAAACTCCCGACCAATGGTCGGGAGTGTTCTGTGTAAAATCAAATTATTTAACAGCGTTCTTAAGAGCTGCGCCTGCCTTGAAAGCGGGAACCTTTGATGCAGCGATTTTAAGAGTTTCGCCAGTTCTGGGGTTGCGGCCTTCTTTAGCTGCTCTCTCACGAACCTCGAATGTACCAAAGCCGATAAGCTGAACCTTGTCACCCTTTACGAGTGCATCTTCGATAGCACCGAAAACTGCTGCTACTGCTTTGTCAGCGTCCTTCTTTGTGAAACCTGCAGCTGCAACTGCATTTACAAGATCTGTTTTGTTCATTTTAAAATTCCTCCAAAATAGATTTTTTTATTTTCCAAATCGTTTAACGATTTTTAGTGGACTTATTTGTTTTTTAACTCTTTTTTTGCCTGCTCCCAAAGCTCATCAAGAACATCGATAGAAGCTTCTTTCATATCAATGCCTTGCTCACGGGCAAGTCTTTCTGTGATTGTATATCGAGCCATAAACTTTTTAGTTGCTTTGTCAAGAGCAGTTTCTGCATCGCAATCACAAAAACGCGCAACATTAACTGCAGAAAAAAGCAAATCACCAAGCTCGTCTTCAACTGCCATTTGGTCACCCTTTGCAAGTGCCTCTTTAAGCTCGGCAGTTTCTTCAAGAATTTTATCAAAAGCGCCTTGGGCATCGTCCCAATCAAAGCCTGCTTTTTTTGCCTTTGACTGTACCTTTTGCGCTTTCATAAGTGCAGGGTATGTGGCAGGTATAGCCGCCATAGCCTCGCTTTGAGTTGTCTGCTTTTTAGTCTGACGTTTAATGTCATCCCAATTTTTTAGTACATCGTCTGTTGAATTAACCGTAATATCACCAAAAACATGTGGGTGACGGATTATAAGCTTCTGACAGATATCGTTCGCAACATCATCAACAGTAAACCAACCATCCTCACGAGCCATATCTGCATGCATAACAACCTGCAGAAGCACGTCACCTAACTCCTCCTGCATAAGGTCGGGGTTAAGGGTGTCGATTGCCTCAATAACCTCGTAGGTTTCTTCAAGGAAATTTTCACGGATTGATTGATGGGTCTGCTCGGCATCCCAAGGGCAACCGCCGGGCTCACGCAAAACCTTGACGATTTCAACAAGGTCAAGGAAATCGTATCTGTCTTTAAATTTAAAATCAACAGCCATAGTTTTTGTTTAACTCCTCTATATTTTAAACGATAAGTCTATATTTTTCAAGTATTTTGGCAATTTTTTCTCCCTTAGGAAGCATTAAAATGTCATTTTTCACCAAAGTTTTTGTCAAAAGTATCAAAACACCATAAACAAGCACTGCAACTGCTATACCTGCAAGGCAGGCAATTGAATTGCCCATATCAAGTACTTTTGTAAGAAGTGCGTATGCTCCGTAAGCAGAAACACCACAAAGAACCGATGCAATTAAGGGTTTAATTATAACAGTTTTCATATCAAGCTTAACCCCTGTTTCTTTCTTGAGCACCGCATAGTTATAAATAATGCAGAACAAATAGAAAGCCGCTGTGCCGAAAACAGCACCATTAACGTTAATAGAGGGTATGCCGATAAGAAGGTAGTTAAGTCCGATTTTAATACCACAGCCAAGGGCAAGGGATTTTGCAGGTACATCTGCCCTACCAATTGCCTGAAGTATGTTTGTAAGGGGACCTGATAAGGTAAGTATTGCCATCATAAGGCCATAAAGCGCCATTACAGGTGCGGCAACGCTGATACCGGGCTCATTTGCTGTACCCTTATAAAGTAATGTGAGAATAGGCTCACTCAAAGCCATAAAGCCTGCACCTGCAGGGAGGGCAATAAGCATTGTCATTCTGAAAACTGTGTTTACGGTTTCACTTACAGTTTTATGGTCTTTTTTAGCCATAGCACCTGAAATAACAGGAATAGCACTTACACCCAATGTCATCATAATAGTAGGTATAAGGTTTTTAAAGTCCATTGTTGTATCATACGCACCATAAAGGAATGTATGAATATTTTCTTTTGCAACGGCGGCAGCTGTAATGGAGTCGCCATAAATTGACATAATCTCATCAAAATGCTTTACAACAACGCTTTCAAGACGATTCTGAATCATCCATGTATCAATAAAGTTTGTGATATTAAGTACAAGTGAGCTTATTGCTGTGGGCACCGCAATAGCAATAATCTCTTTCATTGTTGATTTTTTAGTATCTGCAAGGGGTGAGTTTACAAGCTTTTCCTGACTGATGCCGTCTTTTTTGATTTTATGACGAAGGATTGTGTAAATACAAGCAAAAACAGTACCTAAAGTAACACCAACAATAGCTGCTGCCGCTGCCAAAGCATACACAATAGCGGTATCAGATTCTTTTTCAATAACTGTGCCGAAAATCTGACCGGTTGCTTCAATCTGCTTAAACGAATAGCTTATAACAAATTTTGAAAGGCTAAGACCGAAAATAAGCTTACCTAATGACTCAATAACCTGTGATATTGCTGTGGGGTACATATTACTTAAGCCCTCGTAATAACCACGATAGGTGCTCATTACACAGCAAAAAAGTATTGAGGGAGCAATAGCCAATACGCTGTAAAGTGCGAGGGGTGAGCCAACGCTGTCAACATAGGGCTTTGCAGCAATAAACATAGCACCTGTACCCACAAGACCAAGCAGCAGGAATAATGGGAAGGTAACCTTAAGCACCTGCTTTACGTCACGGTATTTACCGAGCGCCACATTTTTTGAAACTATTGTTGAAACTGCAACGGGAAGACCCGCCATAGAAATAGCATAAATAGGTGTGTAAATATTATATGCCGATGCAAAATATCCTCTACCCAACGAGCCGATAATACTTGTAAGGGGGATTTTGTATATAGCACCGATAACCTTTACAAGGGCAGTTGCAACAACAAGAACTATAGCACCGCCCAGTACGTTTTGTTTTTTAGTTTCTTTTTCTGACATTTGGTTCACTTCTCCTTTGATCGCTTTTAAGACCGAAACGCTTAAAAGGGTTGAAATCACTCAATTTCAGGCAGGTTAGTATAACTCATCTTGGTCCGATAAACTCGCGGAGTAAAGAATCCTCCGGTACAAGGTCTGAGTCTATTTCAGGGAATTTTTTCAGGCTTTTTATAAGCCTTTGTGATTGCAGATAAAACTTTGATTCTTTATCTATTTCACTTAATAGCTTAATGGCTGTATTTTTAAGAACACAGCTTTCGTAAAGGTGAATTGTGTTTATTTTAATATCTGCATTATCCTTAAACGGGAACAGATACATATCTTCACCATACTGAACGTTAAGCCATAATTCGTATGTTTTTTCAACTGAATTGCCACGGAATTTATAATCGCGTACCATACGGCGTATAAAACGCATATTACGTTTGTTAAGCACAATAGTATTTGTTTTATCATATATTCTTGATGAAACGTTTATGTAGATTTTAAGCAATCTATCCTGTGGCAGACAATCTGTAATAATGGGGTTAAGTGCATGCAGACCCTCTACTATTATAACGTCTGTTGCGCCTAATTTTACGTGGTTATACTCTGCCTTGCGAGTACCCGTAAGAAAATCAAATTCGGGTAAATCAGCCTCACCCTCATTAAGCAGCTTGTTCATGGTCACCTTAAAAAACTCAATATCAAGGGCATAAACAGTTTCAAAATCAGGTGTACCATCAGGGAATTTTGGCGAATCGCAATTATCAAGGTAAAAATCATCAAGTGAAACAGTATGGCTATTTATACCCTTTTCAGCAAGAGCCATTCGCATACGCTTGGCAGAGGTTGTTTTACCTGCTGAGCTGGGACCTGCTATCATAATAATTTCATTACCCTGCTTTTCTGCCACCATATCTGCAATTTTTTTGATTTTGTTGGCATAACGTGATTCACAATCCCCGATAAATTCAAGGGGATTTTCACTGCGCATAATAATATGCTCTATAGTATTATTTATATTTGACATATTACACCTCACTAAAAAATGAAGTAATTCGTTCCTTCTTTTCTAAAAGCTCATTAAAACGCGAGATATATTCAAACGGGTATTTATAATTAAAAATTCTTTCAATTTTTGTAATACCCGGTGATAAAAGCTTTGTAACCGCACCTGCGCCCACAGAAATAATGTGCTGATACTCTTCCATCATAAGTATATTATATGCACATTCCTTGCCATCTTTGCACCAGCCCACGTTTTCAAAATTGCCCAGCGCCTTACTCTGCCTGTACATATAGTATGGCTTATAGCCGTTTTCAGTAAGGGCTTTGCGTGAATATGCAAGCATTTCTCCTATATTATCAGCGTTTACCCTGTCACGCTCATTCTCTGTAACAATTGTTGAGGATTTTTTAAGTGCAAGTGTATGTACCGTTATATTCTCTGCACCCAACTCAATAGCTTTATCAACGCTGTTTTTAAAGCTTTCGGTAGTATCTGTGGGTAGACCTGCAATCAAATCCATATTAATACTGTCAAAACCAACCTGACGGGCATCATTGTATTTTTCTATGGTAAGCTCTGCAGTATGGCATCTGCCGATTTCACGCAATACACTATCAGAAAAGGTCTGGGGATTTATACTGATTCTGTTAACTCCGTGTTTTTTCAGCACAAGGAGTTTTTCGTTTGTAATGGTGTCGGGTCTGCCTGCCTCAACCGTATATTCAAAAAAAGATGACATATCAAAATTATTTTCAATAACAGTCATTACTCTGTCCAAATCATCTGCGCTGAGTGTTGTGGGCGTACCGCCACCCCAATAAATTGTTGTAAGCTTTAGCCCGGCTTCCTTTACCTTTGCAGAAGTAAAAGCCAATTCCTCGCAAAGCTTATCAACGTACTGTGGCACAAGCTTTTTGGCAGATTCGGTACCGATAGCGTGTGACACGAAGGAACAATAACTGCACCTTGTAGGGCAGAATGGTATGCTTATATAAAGGCTGAATGAATTTTCAGGAGATGCATTTATAATCTTCAGCTCTGTATTTGCCACGCTGAATGCAAGCTCGGTTTTTTCAGGTGTGGCAAAAAATCTTTTTGTAAAATAATCCTTTGCACCATCTACACCCGACTCACTGATTTTATTAAGCATCAATTTTGAGGGTCTTACGCCCGTAAGCATTCCCCATTCGGGGGCAAAACCGCAAACTTCCTTTAAAATCGGATAGGCAAGTGACAAAAGCTCATATTCCATATCTGTACATTTTGACAAAGGCAATATTTTTTCTGCCGATTTCACATGAGCATTGTACGAAAATTCAATTTTAAAGGAAACATCATCACCCTCAGGTGAAATTGATGTATAAAAATAATCACCACTGTCACCATCAAAGGTATCAAGACACGTATTTTTTTCAAATGGTAAAAACAGAAATAAAAGCTTTTCTGTTTCATATAAAAAATTATGATTTATGCAATATATATTCATCTTAAATATGGGTTGTATTTCAATTCGTAATCGATTGTAGTTTTTTCGCCATGACCTGTATAAAGAACAGTTTCAGGCGGATACGCTTCAAACTTTTTAAGTGTTTTCAAAAGCACGGCATAGTCACCACCATAAAGGTCTGTTCTGCCAATGCTACCCTTAAATATGGTATCGCCCGTAAACATAACCTTCTCACGAGGGCAATAATAAACTACGCCACCCAAGGAGTGACCCGGTGCACCTATAACAGTAAAAGCAAGGTCACCAACGCTGAACGAATCACCGCTTTTTACAGCTTTATCTGCAGTACAGGGCTCATACGGTAAACCGAAGTAATCGGCAAGACTGAGTCTGCTGCTCATAAGGGCAGGTGCATCCTCAACACCACACACAATCTGTGCTTCAGGATGCTTTGCTTTTAGCTTTGCTGCACCCGAAACATGGTCAAAATGACCATGAGTGCAGAGTATATATTGCAAATTTTCAACCCCTGCTTTTATAAGCTCACTCTCTAAAATGGGGTGATAATCACCGGGGTCAACAACTGCACCATTACCCTGACCATCAGAAATAATATAGCAATTAGCACTGACTGCACCTAAAGGGAAACTTTTAACGTACATATTATACACTCCAGATATCTGTATCAAAGCAAATTGTAACAGGGCCGTCGTTTATAAGCGAAACCTTCATATCTGCACCAAAAATGCCCTGCTCCACCCTTTTTACACCATATTCGTTAAGCTTTTTGCAATAAATTTCATAAAGCTCCTTTGCCCTGACAGGCTCTTCACTTGGTGTAAATGATGGTCTGTTACCCTTTTTGCAATCAGCACAAAGGGTAAATTGTGATATGGCAAGCACGTCACCCTGAATATCTGTTATGGCTAAATTCATTTTGCCGTTTTCATCCTCAAAAACTCGCAAGGCCGCTGTTTTACGGGCAAGTAGATCAGCGTGTTTTTCGGTATCACCCTTGGCAACACCAACAAGTATCATATAACCCTTACCCGAAGAGCCTACAACCTTGCCCTCAACGCTGACAGAGCTTTCAAGCACTCTTTGAATAACCGCTTTCATCAGTTACTACTCCTTGTTACGTCTGTAATACCGCTTATTGTTTTAAGCCTTGAAATGATTGTATTAAGAAAATCTGTGCTTTTAACAGTAATGGTAATATAAATAAAATACGAGCCATCCTTAAGCTCACGCGTATTGATAGCGTTAATCATAACTCGCATATCAGCAAGTAATGTAGCAACGTCTGCCATAAGTGCAACTCGGCTTTCACAAGCAATTGTAAGGCTTGCCTTAAATTCCTGCTCAGTGCTGCCTGTAAGCCAACGTGCACTAACCCAACGCTCGGGCTCTTCGCAGCTTGCAAAGTCACGGGGCACGTTTGTGCAATCACGCTTGTGGATAGATACGCCGTGACCACGTGTAATAAAGCCTACGATTTCATCACCCGGGATAGGTGCGCAACAGCGCGAAAGCTTTATAAGACAGTTATCAATACCCTCAACGGTAACACCCTCGCCAACTGCACGCTTAGAGGGCTTTGATTCCTGAATTTTGATTTTTTCGGGCTGTTTTGAGGTTGAAAGTCTGTGATATTCATCCCTTATAAAGGGCATAACCCTTGTAAGGAAGATACCGCCATAACCAATAGCCGCATAAAAATCATCAATAGTTGAACAATGCTGACGCTCAGCAAGTACCTCAATAAGCTTTTGATATTCTTCATCGGTAAAGCGCATTTTGTTACGCTTAATTTCTTTTTCAAGCTCTGCTTTACCCTCAACTATATTTTCATCACGACGCTCTTTTTTAAACCATGCACGGATTTTTGTCCTTGCGCTGCTTGTTTTTACAATATTAAGCCAGTCACGGCTGGGGCCTTTACCCTGCTGCGAGGATGTAAGAACCTCAACGATTTCACCTGTCTGAACCTTGTAATCAAGGGGCACAATTCTGCCGCCAACCTTTGCACCCACCATTTTTGTACCAACGGCAGAGTGAATTGCATAAGCAAAATCTATAACTGTTGAGCCTGCAGGAAGATTAATAACATCACCCTTGGGAGTGAAAACGAAAACCTCTTCGGGTACAAGGTCGCTTTTAATAGTGCTGACAATATCCTTAACGTCATCTGCATCCTTTTGTGATTCAAGAAGCTGACGAATCCATGCAAGACGCTCTTCAAACTTCTGCGTACCATTAAGACCTAACTTGTACTTCCAATGGGCTGCAATACCAAACTCTGCGGTATGGTGCATCTCCCAGGTACGAATCTGCACCTCAAAGGGTACACCTGCCTTGCCGATAACAGTGGTATGAAGCGACTGATACATATTAGGCTTTGGTGTAGAAATATAATCCTTGAATCTGCCGGGAATGGGTGTAAACATATCGTGTATTATACCAAGGCAGTCATAGCACTCAATGGTAGAGTTCACAATAATTCTTACGGCATAGATATCATATATTTCGTCAAAATTTCTGTTTTGCATATACATTTTACGGTATATGCCGTGAACACTTTTGATACGCGCCTCTAAAGCGGCATCGGGTACAACGGTGTGCACCCTGTCAATAATCTGTTTTTTGATTGTTTCAAGAAATTCGTTATGTGATTTACCCTGCTTTGAAAGCTCATCCTCAATCTCTTTATAACCAATTGGGTCAAGAAAGCTGATTGCCTTATCCTCAAGCTCCTCTTTAATGGCTCTGATACCGAGTCTGTGAGCTATTGGGGCATAAATTTCTAATGTTTCAAGGGCTTTATCACGACGCTTTTGCGGAGCAACAAAGTTAAGTGTACGTATGTTATGGAGTCTGTCGGCAAGCTTAATGATAATAACACGAATATCCTCAGACATAGCAAGAAGCATCTTACGTACGTTTTCTGCCTGCTGTTCCTCTTTATCCTTAATATCAAGGGGCACCTTACCCAACTTTGTAAGGCCGTCAACAAGTGCGGCAATATCTGCACCAAACTCTTTTTTCACATCTTCAAGGGTAAGGTCAGTATCTTCAACAGTATCGTGAAGCATAGCCGCTGCAACAGACTGATAATCCATACCATATTCAAGCACAATTTTGGCAACGGCAACAGGGTGAATAATATATGGCTCACCCGATGAGCGCATCTGCCCGTTATGGTGCTCGCAGGCAACCGAAAACGCCTTATCAATTATCTCTGCCTCTTGTACGCTGAATTGTGATGCCGCCTGATGGCGCAGCTCATTGTACATAAGCTCAACGCTTGTATTCAATTCCACACATATCACCTCTTTGTGGCTTTTTGAAATATCTCAGAATCCTCTAAAGAAACCTTACGAGCTTCTCCGGGTAAAGTATATTTACCATCTTTACATTTTATGAGTTCAAGCTCTGTGAGTACATCAAGAGCAATTTTACAATTAAGAATATAATCCTCGCTAAGGCCCATTCTGAGGCAAAGGGTTTCATCACCTGATGCCCAGCCGTTATATGACTTAACAAAACGGTAAACCTTGCCGCAAAAATCGCGGTCAATGCTGAAGCCTGCAGGTAGACTACCATTGTAGCAGAAGGCTTCATACGCCCTGAAAGCATCAATTACTTTATCATCATCAGCACCGGCAGGTCTGATATCTTTTATTTGTATATTTACCTTTACTGTGCCCTTATATTCATTGGCATAAAGCTTAACAGCCATATCAACCTTATCAGACTCCGCAAAGGGGAAGCCCTCAAGAGTGGTTGAAAAAAGCATAGCAGTAATAGAATAATTATTTTTACGTGCAACAATACGCAGATGCTTACCCTTGCCAACAGGCTGAATTTCAGCAATCTCCATATTATAAAAGCCGAAAACGGGCTGCGGATTATCAGCGCCAAAGGGCTGTAATGAATTTACCGCATCAAGCACGTCAAGGCTTATATTAGCCGGGTTGAGCTTACAATCAATAGTAAGCTTTGGTACAGCCTGAGACAAGCCCTCGGCATATTCATTAATCATATTACGGAACTTTTCAACAAGGGCAGTTTCAATAGTAAGACCTGCCGCAAGAATGTGACCGCCATACTGCACAAGCACGTCACCGCAGAAGGAAAGCCCGTCATAAAGCGAAAAGCCATCGATACTTCTGCCGCTACCCTTTGCAATACCATCAACCTGTGAAATAACAATACTGGGCTTGCCATACCTTTCAACAAGGCGTGATGCCACAATACCGATAACACCCTGATGCCAGTTATCGCCATTAACAACAATAACACGTCTGTTTTTGATGTCAGGGTTTGATTCAATAATATCAATAGCCTCTTTGGTGATTTCTGCCTCAATTGCCTGTCTTTGTGCATTTGCCTCAGATATTTCACGGGCAATTTCTGTTGCCTCATCACTACTTTGTGAAAGTAAAAGCTTAAGCGCCCTGAAGGCAGAGCCCATTCTGCCGGCTGCATTTATACGTGGAGCAACCCTGAATGCAAGTGATGTTGCGTCTACACTACCCTCACTACCGCTTTCTTTAAGGATTGCATCAATGCCGGGTCGAAGATTGCCCTCATCAATAGCGCAATTTATATAGGCAATACCGCTACGGACTATAATTCTGTTTTCACCCGTAAGCGAAACAATATCGGCAACTGTGCCAAGGGCTACAATGTCACCATATTCTTCAAGAATCTCGTAACCGTCAGCATCTGAAAGTGCGCAAACAAGCTTAAAGGCAACGCCAACACCTGCCCACTCAGAAAACTCACAAAGAGAGTCTTCACGGTGGGGGTCAACAACTGCAATTGCATCAGGCAACACGTCACCTGCCCTGTGATGGTCTGTAACAACAACATCCATACCAAGGGTTTTTGCATATTCAATTTCATCAATAGCACTCACGCCGTTGTCAACGGTAATAATCAACTGAGTGCCACGCTCTTTGAGAACCTCAATGGCACGATTATTCATACCATAGCCCTCTTCTGCCCTGTCGGGTATATAGCAATCAACATCGGCACCGCAAGAAAGCAAATATGAATACAAAAGAGCTGTTGATGTAACACCATCAGCATCATAATCACCAAAGACGGTTATGTGTTCATTTTCGTCAATGGCTTTATGTATTCGCTCGCAGGCCTTATCCATATCGGGCAGGGTGAAGGGGTCGATTAAATCTGTGTCATACAAAAAGCTCTCAATTTCAAATTCATCTGTCATTCCCCTTGCACATAAAAGATAGGCGGCAAACGGCTCTACACCGCAGTTTTCGGCAATTGCTGCTGCCCTATCCTTATCGCAAGGTGAAACGACCCATTTCTTACGACTCAAAATATCACCCAATTATAATTTTACACTCTATTATAACACAGGAAACCGCTTATTTCAACGAAAAATTATATTTGCAAATTGCAAATGGCAAGTGGCAAATTAAGGAACGCTATGCGTTGATTATATTGCTTTCGCAAAACTAAAGAATTGCGAAGCTTACCTCCCTTTCCCAAGGGAGGGGGACCATTCTTGAATTTAATAATGGTTTTTGGTGAGTATGTTCGGGTGAATATACTCACTTTTTATTATATGTTCGAACGGAATGGTGGTGGGTAGTTTCACTGAATGTTAGTCTTCTGTTGGTTAAAGTAATAGTATTACAGTGGTTACGATAAATAAAATACAATCAGTATATTACAGTTGAATCTCACGATTCAAAACACTGCGTGTTGGAAACTCTCCACCGTCCGTCAGACTTAGTTTGTTCTTTTTATTTATGGCTCGTTTGATAGTTGGTTTATTTAACAAGTAATAGAAAGACGGTCCCCCTCTCTCAAACAGAGAGGTAGGACCGCCAACTACTTTATTGTGTCATATTAAGTTTTATAATCGATAATAATTTCTTAATATTTATCGTAACAGCTTATACCCGTGTTATACGCACTTGTGGTTGCGCCGTAAACAGCGCGAACTGTGTATGTATATGTAACACCCTTCTGTGCTGTTTTATCAATGTAGCTTGTTGAGCTTGTGCCACCAACTGATGCAATTTTAACCCAGTTTGAGCTTGCTGTTTTACGGTATACATAGTAGCCTGTTGTACCATTAATTGCTGACCACTTAACTGTAATACCTGCCGTTGAGCTTGTTGCACTCAGAAGTGAAGGATTTGCAAGTCTTTTAAGGTAAAGACCTGTTTCGTCAAACTTACTGTGATAACCACCATCAGCAATTACTGTGTATCTGTAATAACCACCGTTTGCATTCTTTACGCCACTGTCAATATAGTAAAGATTTGTTGTTGTGCCAAGGTATGTCCAATATGTTGAACCTGCACCACGACGATATACACGATAGCCATTTGTTACACCTGCAACAGCATTCCACTTAATAGCAAGACCGTTTGTATGGTTGTAGATTGTTGTAAGCTTAGGTGTTGCCATATATTTACGATTGCTTGTATTTGCCTGAATAAAGTCACTGTATTTTCCAATTGAGTTGTATGCCCTTACAGAGTAGCAGTAGTAAACACCACTCTGAACAGTTTTATCAAGGAAGGTTGTTGCTGTTGTTGTGCCCATAGCCTTCCAGCTATTAGTACCGGCCTGTCTACGGAATACAACGTACTTAGTTGCACCATCAACTGCATTCCACTTAATCTGAACACCGGTAAGCTCGTTACTTGTTGTAACCTTGGGAGTTGCAGGTGTATGAGTTACTGTAAGGTCGTAGTAGCAGTTTTGCTTTGGTGCATAAAATGTATTATTAAAATTCGCTGGCTGCACCTTTATATATGCATGCTCACCAATAGCTTTTTTCTTTAAACTTACTTTCTTTGTTATATCAGTTATTTTATAAACCGGTTTGGTAAAATCATTGTTGGTATATACATACACATCCCAACCATCGCTTACTTGCTCTGCAGAACATGCATCGTAATCAATATTGAAGTCAAGATCAATATAACCATTCTTTGATTCAAGAACAAACCAGTCAACATCACTACATGACTGAGATGCACCAATACACTTTGTACCATTCTTTATAACATCAACTTTATCAGAGGTATCATTAGTTTCGTTTTCCCAAAGAATATCCTGGGTTGTAGTTACTTTGATGTTATAATAACTATATGCAGAAGGTGCATAGCTTCCGTTGTTAAAATTTTCGGGTTCCACTTTAACATAAATTTCACCAGAATATGGAAATTTTGCTGATGTCCATGAACCTGTTGTTACAGTTTTGCTTGCAAAAGCAGTAGTCAAATTCCCTGGACGATACAACTTTACGAGCCAACCATCATTCACGCCACTCAAATAGCTATCTGAATCAAAATTAAATGTTAAATTAAAATAATCCTTTGTGTTGTTGAATTTATACCAGTCTACATCATTTTTCACTTGCGATGCACCTATATAAGTTTCACCTATATTCAAAATATCTGCTGTCGCTTCTGTGCCATTATTCTCATCTTCCCAATTAGAATCGGTTGTTGTTGTCACACAAATATTATAGTAGCTATATGCAGAAGGTGCATAACTTCCGTTGTTAAAATTATCGGGTTCTACTTTAATGTAAATTTCACCGGTATATGGGAATTTTGCCGATGTCCATGAACTTGTAGTAACAGTTGCACTTGCAAAACTATCGGTAAGATTTCCCGGACGATACAACTTTACGAGCCAGCCATCATTTACGCCATCCAAATAGCTACCTGAATCAAAATTAAAGGTTAAGCTAAAATAATCTTTTGTATTGTTAATCTTATACCAGTCCACATCGTTTTTTGATTGCGATGCTCCTATATAGGTTTCACCTATATTTAACAACGTTGCAGTATCTTTTTCACCATTGTTTTCGTTTTCCCACTTAGGGTCAGTTGTTGTTGTCGCACAAATATTGTAGTAGCTATATGCAGAAGGTGCATAACTTCCGTTGTTAAAATTATCGGGTTCTACTTTAATGTAAATTTCACCGGTATATGGGAATTTTGCCGATGTCCATGAGCCTGTGGTAACAGTTGCGCTTGCAAAACTATCATTAAGATTTTCCGGACGATACAACTTTACGAGCCAACCGTCCATTACACCATCTGCATAACTATCGGAAACAAAGTTCATTTTTAACTGGAAATAATCTTCCACGTTATTAAAAACGAACCAATCCACATCATTGGAACTCTGTGTTGCACTTATGTAAGTCTTTCCGATTTCAATAGCATTTGCGTTTGCACCCTTATTATTCGACTCGGTCTCCCACAAAACATCCTCTGTTGTACCAACAGTGATAATATAGTTGCTATTCGACAAAGGGGCATAACTACCATTGTTAAAATTATGAGGTTGAATCTTAACATAAATTTTTCCGGTATAAGGGAATTTTGCTGATGTCCATGATCCTGTAGTAACATTTACACTTGCAAAAGCAGAATTCAAATCTCCGGGATGATATAAATATATATTCCAACCATCTCTTACACCACTTATGTTGCTGTTAGAATCAAATTTAAATGATAATTCAAAATAATCTTCCGTGTTTTCAAACACATACCAGTCAACATCATTCTTGGCTTTCGAACTACCCAAATAATATTCATCTATTTTAATCTCCTGGGCAGTTGTACTTGTGCCGTTGTCTTCTACCTCTGCCTCATAGGTGGGGGCTTCAGCCGCAACGGAGACTACTGACAAGCACGAAAATGTGGTAAGCATAATCATAATTGCCAACATCATTGATAAAGTTCTCTTCATAAAATTACCTCTCTTTCCAAATTAGGTACTTTTATGATAACGCGACATTTACTTTTTGTCAAGTTTAAATACAATATGCAAGAAAAATTTATAAAAAGTAACCAGTAAAAAATCACTTTCATTGTACACTTTTACCATCAAATTCCGGTAACGTGAAAATTGCGTACTGCAAAGGCTATATCTGAGCTTTCCCGTTTTTGTTGAGGTTTTTCTGTTGTAAGTTCAAACGAAAAAACATCTGCATTAAACAAGAAGGTCTGCCTCTACAAAGCAATAGAGGCAGACCACACAAAAATTTGTATTTATTATATTATTCCCAAAAACCTTTTAACCACCGGCAGAATAAGGAAATCGGTTTTGCGGAAGGCTGTGGAGTGTCCGCCACCCAGCACCATAACCTCTTCGGCGCCTTCGACGGCTTTTGTGATTTTTCTTGAATGGCTGCGCTTTATCATATCGTGCTCACCAAAAACATTAAGAAACGGCACCTTGATTGCAGAAAGCTTTTTGTAATTAAGCTTTGGCTGACCCACCATCATACCCTCAATTTCAGCACGTCTTTTCCATTCGGGGTCTTTTGTTATTGCCGCCTTGATAGCGTAAATGCGGTGGTCTTTTATAATACCAAGCTGGTCACCTGTTTTTGTGCCCCTTGTGTTAAGATTTGAGCCAAAAACTGCAAGTCGCTCAACGTATTCGGGGTATGTAACCGCAAAAACCATGGCAAGGTTTCCGCCATCAGAAAAACCCAGAATCGCGGTCTTTTTTACACCAAGATAATCAAGGAGCGCCTTTAAATCATCACAAAAAAGTGGAAAAGTAAGGTGTTTATCGCCTAACGGAGTTTTGCCCGTACCACGTGTTGAAAAGCGGATTATTCTGAAATGCTCTGACAAGGGTACATATAAATCGCCCTCAAAGCAACGATAATCACCACCATTACCATTAAGCATAACAAGGGGCTTACCATCAGGATTACCGCTTACGTGATATTCAAAATCAAGACCATCGTGTTTAAAAAAGCCATAATCTATAACATTAACATTATTTTCCATAATCCACCTCAAAAAACTAATTAAATATTATAATAAAGCAAGGTTTATATTCTGTCAAATTCCCCGTGTTGACTATTTACTCACTTTTTAGTACAATATCTGTCATATTACGATAAGAGGTTTATAATGGATTTACAACAATATTTTGCAACACAATGCAGGGCAACATCTGTTTTACTCAAAACAAACAGCCCTTCAATAAAGGCTACTGTACAGGGTAAAAACCGCCAACCCACAGGCACAATAGCAAGCTTTGGTTTTGACGGCTTTAACCTTGATATTCTTTATATTGAGCGTGGCAGGTCGGCATATGCACAACAGACAATATGGATGTCATTTACACTTGATTGTGACACCACCCTGCCCTACTCAGTATATGATATTCTGTCATTTATTGAGCCACAAAATTTTAATTGCTACACATTCACTTACGTTGACTCGCAAGAGCTTATGCGTGATTGCTTTGGTGAAATCAACAATCTTTTAGAAAGACTTGTACCTCAGCTTACCGACTTTTTGCATGATGGAATTAACAAAAACCGCCTTGCAGATGCACAGAAAAAGGCAATCAACCGCTATTTTGGTGATTCAGTTATTGAAAGCGGTGAAATGCTTGGCGCCGCCGCAGATAATCTTATAAATATGATGCTACGCAACTTCCACGATGCACAGATTGAAAGTGCCGTTATTGGCGGCCAGGGTCTTTTTTATGAGGGCAAGGATGAAAAAGCTCTTAAGAAGCTGAAAAAAGCCAAATACCGCACCGCATACCACGATAATCTTATAGCTTATATGGAAAATGGCGGTACATCTGACTGCGTTACACCCGTTGCTCACAAGGCATCTGCCCACAAGGGTGCTGCGCGACACAGCCAGGGAGCTGCAGGTGTTTTTAAAATAATTGGTATTGCAATTGCCGTTGATATACCTACAACACTATTTTTGATTGCAGCCTTTTATGCAGGATGCAGACTTTTGTTCAGAGAGGCTATTTTTTATACGGGCTTTTACGAAAATATTTTTCTGATGCCCTTTTTTGGTAGTCTTTTTTCAGTTGGTGCATCTATCCAACTACTTAACCGAAAATCGAACAAAAAGCATAACGATAAAAAATCTGTACATACCCCCGACCAGCCCGAAATTGTAAAAGGCTTTTACAGATGGCTGACCATTGCCGGTGAATGCCTTGCACTTTTTGGTTGCTTATCGAGTATTTTTTCAACTACTGCCTTTTATAATGACAGCTTTAAATACTCTCAGGCAGATTTCCCCATTTACCACGAGGAGTGCTCATACAAAGCCGTTGACACTATTGCCCTTGTTGAGGGTTATACAGAAAACGAGAAATTTCACGAGCAAAAGCATATTGCAATTGTTACAAAAAGCGGTACTGTTATTGACCTTTATAACTCGACCTGCCTTTCAGGTGAAAGCGTTATAAAAAGCATCACCTTTGCAGATGACTATAATATAAAAATCAAAACAGTTAAAACAATTGAAGAACTGAAATGACAAAAGCCCTATGACTTACCAAAAAAGTCATAGGGCTTTCTTTATATCAGATATTCTATTTACAGCTCAATTTCAGCTGACAGATGTAAATCCCTTGAGGATGAGCCTGCATAAATTTTAAACGTACCCGGCTCAACTACCCATTCATAAGCCTGATTCATAAGGCGGAATGCGTTATAACCAAGCTTAAATTCTACAGTTTTTTCCTCATGTGGAGCTAATGTAACACGCTTGAAATCCTTGAGAAGCACTCTCGGTGTCACAACTGAGCTTTCGCAGTCCTCAACATAAATCTGTACAACCTCGTCACCTGCCACAACACCTGTATTTTTAACAGTAACCCTGACCTTAACGTCTGTGTCACCTGTTTTTTCAAGTGTAATATCTTTATACTCAAAGGTTGTGTATGAAAGACCGAAGCCAAAGGGATAAAGGGCATCACCCCTGCCCTCATAATACTCATTACTTGCACCCGGGAGCATTGAATAGTAGCAAGGAATCATTGTTGACCTGCGAGGAAGTGAGAAAGGTAATTTACCACCGGGGTTTACGTTACCAAGTAACACGTCACAAATAGCAGACGGACCCTTTTCACCACCAAACCAACATGAAAGCACCGCATTACACATATCACTTTCTTCATTAATCACAAGGGGTTTGCCGTGAATCATAACAAACACCATAGGCTTACCGGTTTCAGAAAGCTTTTTCATAAGCTCACTCTGTTTACCGCAAAGTGTAAGCTCACATCTATCGCGACCCTCACCGCTTGAAATAGTGTCATCACCGCCACAGAAAATAATCAAATCACTTTCACAGGCAATTTTCACGGCAGAATCCATATCCTCAACCTGCTCTTCTGCCTTTATACCTGCAAGGTGGTGCTGGTCACCAAGAGCAAACTGAAAATCATCACCGCTTATTCCGCAGCCGTCAGCCTGCATAATTTCTGCATCAGGCAGCATTTCTTTAAGCACCTTATAAATTGTTTCAAGCTCTCTGTCAACAATCTTTGCAGAATAACCGCCAAGACGAACTTTATCAGAAGATGGGCCAACAAGGGCAATCTTTTTGTATTTATTCTTTTCAAGGGGCAAAATGCCATCATTTTTAAGAAGAATAACTGACTTCTGTGCAATTTCAAGGGCAGTATCAAGGTGTTCTTTACAGTTGATTACTTCTTTATAAAACTCTTCATCTGTGTAAGGATTCTCAAACAGACCTAATTTGAATTTAAGCTTAAGCACACGACGGCAGGATTCATTGATGTTTTCTACATCAATTTTACCCTCATTCACAAGCTCCTCAAGTGAATCAACCCACAATTTATTGGGATATTCGTCACCACCCTGACAATCAAGCCCGTTTTTCTTTGAAAGGTAAATAGCATCCTTAGGGTCCTTTGCCATTTTGTGAAGGTAATGCACTCTACGTAATCCGCCCCAATCGGAACGGCATATACCCGGTAGAGCGTAACGCTCTTTAAGAACTGTTTTAAGATAGTGACTCGATGTCATCATTAAATCACCATCAATAGAGTTGTAGCTGACCATAACGTCAGTTGCGCCACCCTCTTTGATTGCAGCCTCAAAAACAGGCAGATAACAGCTTTCAATTTCACGAAGACCTGCACGGGCAGTACCACAGTTTACGCCACCCTCAGGTATGCCGTGAATACAATAATGCTTGGGCTCTGAAATAACAGAATCTTTTTTAGAAATATCACCATTCTGATGACCCTTTACAATACCGACCGCCATTTTTGTAGAAAGACAGGTATCTTCACCAAAGGTTTCTTCAGTTCTGCCCCAACGTGGGTCACGAGCAACATCAAGGTTGGGTGCAAGAATTTCGAATATGCCCAAAGACCTTGTTTCTTTTGCGATAACTCTACCTGCTTTATAAGCATAGTCAGGCTCAAAGGTTGCCGCCCAGGCTGTTGGAATAGGCAAAACAGTTGCCCTTGTACCTGCAATACCGTGAAGTGCCTCGCCTGTAAATATAACGGGTATGCCAAGGCGTGAATTTTCAATAAAGAACTTTTGCAATTTATTCATAACTGCAGGTACAGAGTAGTTATCGTGAAGGTAGCCCAGACCATCAGGAAAATCCTCACGGAGCTTATCCCAATAATAGTCAGAGGTTGCCATAACCGAACAATTGTCGTTGGGGTGAAGCTCGGTGCAGTACTGACTACCGAATTTCATATCTAACTGAGCAATTTTTTCACGCAGGGTCATACGGGAAAGTAAATCCTCCGCCCTTTCCTCCGGTGAAAGCTCATGGTTTTTATACAATGGTAAATCTGCCATAAAAATAGCCTCCGCTGATTTATTTCTTAAAAATTATACTCTACATAGCACCATATAGTCAAGGGTAATACATATACCCTCCAAGAAAAAGACTCACCATTCAAAAAGAATGATGAGTCAATTATAGATTTATTGCCACGCTACACAAAAGTCATAAGAAACCCTGATTATTTCAAGAATAATCTTGTAAATATACGATGCTTCATCCTTTGTGCCGGGTGCACCTGATGTAAGTACACATATACCAAAATCTGTTGCAGGCTCAATAACATAGCCTGAGAACATACCAAAATTACAGCCTGTGTGGAATATAAAATCCTTACCCTCGATTACGTTAGCATTCTTTTCAAAGCCAAAGCCGACAGGGTCAGCGAGCATTCTGTCAACACTTTCTTTTTTAAGAATCTGTGTGCCGTCTGCTGCAAGTCCATCATTACACATAACTGACGCAATAGTAATATAATCCTTTGCACTTATAGTAAGGTTACCCTGCACAAGATGATAGGTCTGACCTAATTCATCACAGAATTTTTCCTCCAGCTGTTGCTCAACTGTACGGCCGCCCTCACCATAAAGGGCACCCAGAAGCTTCTGGTCTTTAATATTTGTAGCAGTATAGCCTGCATCAATACCTAATAAATCAAAAATATATTCATCAGCAAGCTGGTCAAAGCCCTTACCGGTAACCTTTTCACAGATACAACCGATTATTGCAATACCAAAATTACTGTATGAGTAATCTGTACCCGGCTCTGCACCCGAATAGCTATCCTTTCTTTCTAAAAGGGTCTGAAGCTTTTCACTTGAGCCATCAAGCCTTGCCTCAAGAAAGTGCTGTGAGTCAATAATGCTTGACATATGTGACATAAGCATAGCCGGAGTTATTTTTGCATCGGGATAACGGGGGTTACGCACCTCAAAGCCAAGGTATGTGCTTATATCCTCATCAAGTGAAACAAGCCCCTCTTCACTAAGTCGCATAAACACAATATCTGTAATAAGCTTTGATAATGATGCAATTCTGAATTTTGTATCTTCAGTTACGGGGATTTCATCTTCCTTTATAGCCATACCGTACTGATGTGTGCCGTAAAGCTTGCCATCCTTAAGCACGGCTATCTGTACACCTGTTGCCTCATATTTTTTGCAGATTTCATCAATCTGTGTTTTTATGGGGTCAAGGGTTGTTGTAATATCAATTACCTCTTCAGTGGGTAATGTAGTTGAGGCTTCACTTGAATCTGCATTTGCAGATGTATCTGCAGATTCTGTTTTTGCGCTACAAGCCGACAAAAACACTATACAAAGGCAAAGTGCAAACGCCAAAAATCTTTTTTTATTCATTAAAATACACCAAACTCTCCCAGGCATACGTTTGTTGGGAATTTTGAACCCACGTGACCTGACTGTACTGTCAATATAATATAATCGGTCTGTACAGGACGATCAAGATATATTACCTGAGGTGTGCTGCTTGCATTATTAAAGCTTGCGCTGAATGTTTGTGTTGAGCCGTCGCTGAAGGTAAGTGTAAATGTATTAATCTGACCATTCTTTGAATAAAGGTTATCATATGGCTGATAAAGGTTACCGTTAACAATAGTAACACCGTTTACCGTACCTCTGCCTGAAAGGTCAAAGCGGATTGATGCACCTGCAGCACCGGTTTGTTTAGTGTTTACGCACCAGCAGGAGTCATAGTAGCCGTCAATAGCCTTGTTTGCACCGAATGAACGAGCCGCATTAACGTCCGACATTGCAAGAACCTCACCCTTAAGGGTAGTTGCAGATACAATACTCGGAGTATTGGATGAATATGATTGCTTTACAGAAGGTAACGGCTCAGAGCCAAGATTAACCTCGGGGGCTTCCTTGCGCGTAGTCTGAACACCATTATTTACTGCTGCATTCTGCTGAACGTCAGTACTATTAATAAACTCCTCTGCCTGTTTAAGGGCATCATCAAGTGATGCGATACCCATAGCACGGATTGTTTCAATCTCTTTATTAGCACTTGTGTATGTAATTAAACCTGCCTGGTAATCATTCTGAAGGGCAACGATTCTGTCACCTAACACACCTGCAAGCTCGCCATCACTGCTACCGTAACCGTATTTATCCTCAAAAATACTGCTGGCTTCACTATATCTGCCTTCTTCAAGGGCACGTACAATATCCTTGTGGCTCACTGTATTTTTGGCAACAAGAAAAATACCAGCAACAACAATTGAAAGGATTGCCACAGCAATAATAATGCAAAGTGCAATTATTATAGGCTTTTTTGAATTTGAATTTTGTGCTGTATTAACCGGTTGAGTTTCATACTCAAGATTATTATCCAAAATAATCCCTCCTACAAAAATACTTTACTGTTTATGATAACAGATTTTACAGAGTATTTCAATTATTTTTACCAAATTCATCAACATACCCCATAACGTTCTGCTGACGCTTTTCCTGTAGCTCTGCGTACATCCACTCACGCTTCTGACGTGATATGGGCCACAGGAATTTGGGCACAATTCTTAATATGCCCGTTATGGTAGGTACAATAGTGCAAAGTGCAAATTCCCAGAACTTTGTTTTGTCATTCTGTGTGCCGATTTCAAGCCCTTGTACATAACCTATCTTTTTCATAATAAGGCTTGTAACGGAGCCCAGAAGTGCGCTCTGAACCTTAAGAATAAGACCCTTGGCAACGCCTGTGGTTGCCTCCATACGATAGCCGTTTTTCCATTCGCAATAATCCATAGCCTCGTTCCAGAGGTCGGCATTTATAACCTTAGAGATACCCCATGACCATTTTACGAACCACTCTTTAAGACCAAAGGCAATACACATAGGCACCGTCTTTTTAAACATGGTTTTCTTTTTAGTCATACCAAACAGGAACAGGCAAATTGAAATGGCGCTGTTATACACATCGTTAAAAATCCACAACGATTTTGATGAAAAACGCCTTCTTAAGGGCGCAACGAAGGCATAGCTTATACTACCATTCATTGACGATGGTATGTTAAGAAGTGTTATAAGTGAATAACTGCCAAGAACGTCTATAAAGTAGTTGGTTTCACTCTTGCTGATTGAAAAGTTGCCTAAAAACTCTGACAAGCACATAAGGAGCACCGGGTAGTTTGAAACAATTGCCCTCATACCCTCTTTTATGCTTGGCTTTTCAATAGATTGAGGCACACGCTCCTTTGACTGCATAAAGAACCAGAAGGTGCAAAGTGATGATATAAGTGCCGTACCGCCACCCATCACCATAAACACGGAGCTTAATTTCCACTTGACAACCTTATTATTAACAAGGTCTATAAGCACACCCATTATGTATCGGGGCAAATCCTCGCCCATATAACCCGTAAGAAGCTCTGCAAGGGTAATAAGCCTTATTCGTTCATTGGGGTTAGGGGTGATAGTTGACATATAACCGCTTTTGGCAACGCTTGTAAATGTACCTGCGGTTTCGTTTATAATTGCAAAAATATAGTAGTAAATCAGCTTTGGCAGATGTGTACCGCCTGTTGTACCAAAGAAAAGCGGTAAAAGCCAGGTAAAGATACTCATTATGGTAAGTGGAAGCTGCATACCCACAAGGTATGGTCTGAATTTACCTATACGGGTACGGGTGTTATCAACAATAACAGAAATGAACGTATCATTTACCACGTCCCATGCGGCGGTAACAAGGTTCATAACCGCACTTACAGTAAAGTCTATATTAACAACGTCCCATATATATCTCTCTGAAAAGCTGTTGATATTAAAAGAGTTTGACCAATCATTCATAAGGTACGCTACGGTTTCACGCACTCCCACGTAATTATGACCCTCATAATACCTGACGTTTTCTTTTTCGGGGGCTTCGTCTGTAACTACCGCTTTATTTAAAGCTTCTTTTTCACTCATAAAAGCACCCCCTTAAGCATCTTCCCCGTTCACGTATACGGGGCACTTATCTGTGAATATTTTACCCATATAGCACAGCGTTACTGTAACATATACAGGCTCTTCACTTTCTTTAAGGGCTGTAACGTAGCCCATTTCATCAACAACAATTACGCTCTCATCAGTTGAAATAAATTTAACCTGATAATCGCTGTCATCTTCCATAACAGCATTGACAGAAAGAACAGCTTCCTCACCTACATCAAGGCGCAAGGGCTGATTAGTAAATGAAATACCTGCATAGTAGTAATCAAAATGCTCGGTCACCTTGTATGTAAATTCAATAGATTTTTCACCAAAGGCGCTCATATCACCAATAAAGCTCACATCTGCCATTACGTTATAAACACGTGTAACCTCAAGGTAATCAATTTTATCAGTAAAGCGATTAACCTTTAAAGTAATTCTGAAATCAGCAGGTGCTACTGTGCTTTTATTTATTTTACAAACTGTTGATAATTCCTTTTTGAGCATCTCTCCGACTTCAGGTAAAGACTTTGTCCTGAATGTGTCAGCGGACTTGATGCTTGCCTTTGCACCATTCATCTTAAATGTAACATAATAAAAATCTTCATCGACAAGCACGCCTTCATCGTCAAAAACGGGTGCTCCGTTTTCATCTGCAAGACCTGTTGTGTAATTTGAAGCTGTGTTTTCAGCATCGGTTAAATTAACCACAGGCCTTACTTCAAGCATATCGCCAAACTTACCTGTGTAATCTTCGTCATACCAGCTATCAACAGTGGGCATAATTTTGTTTTTGGCATATATAACAAGGCTGTTGTCAACCTCTGCACCATGAGTGTCAGTAACCTTAACTGATGAATCATCTACAGAAACATCAGTATACGAACTGATTTTAACAAATTGGTTCCTTTGTGTTAAATCAGTAAGCTTTTTTGCGTAGTCTGACAGAGTGGCAAAATCATTCTTTAATATTGTTGCGCTGACTTTATTTTCTGCTGAAGGGTCTTGATATGTATCACCCTCAATACGTTTAACTGTAACAACAAGGGTAACCATACACAAAACGAGTGCAACAAAGCTGCACAAGCCAAAAATTATAAATTGTTTTTTCTTTGTCTGCTCCTTCTGAGGCTTATTGCCTTTACTCATGTGCTTCACCGCCCTTCGCATCAAGCACCATTTGTTTACTCTTTTTTTCTTCCTCCAAGCGTTTAGCACGCTCCTCATCACTTTCAAAAACAGGGAGCGAAAGGTCATCGAGGGAAACCTCGCCTGCCTTGACACGTTTTTTCATTTCAGTACGTTGAATATCAACCTCTTTGATTTCGGGCTGAATATTTTTCTTTACAACAAGGTGGTTGAGAATAAAAATAATCACAAGTATTGCAAGGCAACCAAAGGAGCCCACACCCGGCTTAGCTACAAAAAAACCGCCTTCTGCCATTATTGATGGCATAGCAAGGCTTACACCTGCCGCGCCAATACAGAAAACGCTGCCAACAAGGGCAAAAACTCGCATAACCTTTGCTGATTTCTGAATATTAATAAATGACAACAATAAAGCAAGGAATATACCAAGACCCGACAAGAAAATAAGCACTATAAGAGCCAGTAAAACAATCATAACACCTGCATGACGGGGTGCGTATTGAAGAAGGCTTATAACAGCCGAAAGTGTGCCATCAGAAAAAGCAGAATATATACCCCACGCACCGAAGCTGAAGCTCGCATCAACTAAAGGGAGCTGTGAATTAACTGTTGCAAAGGGCACAAATATAGAGCCAATAGCAATAACCATAGCAACAATGCGCATAATTGGTATGAGCCCTTTTATAAATGTTGTTTTAAGCTTTGATACAAGGATTCTGAAGCCCGCGTATTCAAGCTCACACATTTTTGCATCACGGGTAAGCAAAGCCTTTTGCTGACTGTAAAAAATATTTACCCCACAATGCTTACAGTTGGGCGCAAGCTCAAGTCTGCCTATATTCCCCCCGCAGTTAGGACATTTCACGTTGTTATCCCCCTTTTATACAATATATATTTATATTAGCATAGCATATATTTTTTTACAATAAAAAGATATCAGATAACCATTCGGATACCTGATATCTTAACATTCACTTATATATTATACTGCATTGGCTGATTATAGTTAGCCATATAAGGATTATTTGAGTGATAAATAATATGTATATTAGTGCTCTGGTGGAACATTTCACTACATGCGAAGGTTTCTCTACCGTTAACAAGCACCTTGTAGGTCTGTCCTTCCTTAGCAAAAAGACCCACCACATCCTCTTTGCGTGCCTCATAGGTAATATTGGTAAAGCCTGCATTCATAAACTCCTGAGCAACTGCACGGCAATCCATACCCTTATAATGCTTGTTGTTATTGGGCAAGGGCAGATACCCCGGGTACTGTTGTGCAAGCTCTGCATTAGTTGTGGGTTCATAGTACCACAAAACAATCTCAGCAGTAGCAGGGAGCCATATATTCTTTGCAAAATTACTCTGACCATTTACAGTCATACCAACTGTATGACCAGGCAGACTTTTACCCGTAGGTGTCATCATTCTGTTAAGTGTTACGTTTGAAAAGCCGTAATCTGTAAGCTCCTTATAAACCTCGTTATAATTACGCTCCATAAAGTAAGAAGCATCCTCTGCCATAGGGATCCATAAATTTGTCATATCACCCTTTGCAGCACCATCAAACAACGCAGACACCCTGCCAAACATTTCTTGCTTGCACCACTCATTACATTCATATGCACGCATAGCTGTAAGGGGGTGTGTTGCAGTGCTCAGCATCATAAACTCAAGGGCTTTATTCCATTTATCTGTATCAACCATTTCGCGGTATTCAACAGCCTGAGCCATAAAAGCCTCTGCATTGGCTTCGTTTTCATTATTTTTGCCGTAACCTGCAAATGCCATACACATCTTCACGATATTTTCTGAGCTTCCGTCACAAACTGCAGCTGCTCTGTCGGCAGAAAATTCACTACACCTCATCCAATGGAAAAAAGCTATTTTCAATGGCAAGGCAATTGCTGTAAGGTCAATACCACTGAGCACGTTAAGGCCAAGCAGACTACCCTCAAGAAGCATCTGACCCATTGTGTGGTAAAGCACGTGGTGACAAGCAATATGACCGCACTCATGGGCAAGAACTGTGGGAATCAATTCCTTTGGAATATTATCAAGCAAACCGGATGTCATTACAATAAAGGGTTTCGTTTCACCGCTGGTATATGCATTCGGTACTACATCCATTGTAAGATACAATTCAGGTACCTCGATACCTAATTTCTCACATATAGGCGGCAACATATTATAATACTCGGGCATCTGATCAGGGCCAAGCTTCAGGTTAGATGACATATTCTGAACAGCAAACTGACGCTCATTCCATATCTTCATAAATGCTTTCAAAAGCTGTGTGAAGCCGGGAATAGCTTTTAATGCCTCCAAGGCTTTTTTGTCTGAATCGTGTATATACACGCGGGGATCAACTTTCATAATAACTCCTTACTCCTTATACAAATCGCAGACTCTTACTTTTTAGGTAATGGTCTGTGCTTTGCAGTATAATCGCTTACATCTACACGTATTACCCCTACGACAGATGCCAATTTGTCATTAAACTCAAAATCCATGCCTGTTTGTGTTTTCATAAGGAATTTAAGCGCATCCTGCTTCTCCTGGCTATCCTCAACAATTACTGCGTTACCCCTGCCCATAAGTGAGCTATAGCTGATGCCGTATTTACAGGCAACCTCACCCTCAAAGGGCTGAAGGTCACACTCCATTTCAAAAAAGACCTTAGGATTTTTTCTGATAATATCGTATTTTCTGCCTTGGGTTGCACCATGAAACCACAAGGTAAGCTTACCATCATCCATTGTGTAGCCATAATTCATAGGCACAACGTAAGGCTCATCACCATCAACAAGACCAAGGTGAACAACCTTTGATTTTTCAAGTATATCAATTACTGTATCAATATCAGTAATAAGCTTTTCGCGTCGTGTAAGTCCGTTCATAATAATACTCCTTCACCACAAAACATTATTCTATTTCTTCAAGGGAAACGCCCTTTGTTTCTTTAACATTAACAGCAAACATTATTGCTGCAACAGTAACTGCAGGCACAGCAATTGCAAGGCAAGCCCACCATATCGGCATTAACATCATACCAACAATCGCCAGGCCATAACCAACCACGAGACCGATTATAACAAGAAGACCCTCTGCACCAACAACCGATGCACGAATATCGGTAGGCACTTTTTCAGTCATCATAACATTCATATAATCACGGCCAATCCAGTAAGAGCCCTGATAAAGACCTGCAAATGCGCCTACGAGGTATGGAGCCCACCCCATAAGAATACCTATAACAAAAAGCACGTAACCTACCACGCAGGTAGTAGAAAACGCAGTTACGGTAACCTTTCTGCCAAGCTTATCTGCAACAAAGCCAGACAGGAATGTTATAGTGGCATAAACCACAGGCACCATAAACAGAGCCTTTGTAATATCAGCTGTACTCATTCCCGCGCGGTGCATAGATGACTCAAAGTAAAGTGCAATAGCAGGCATTGCGGAATCGAATACAATGTGTGAAATAATAAGCATTTTTGTATCTTTATTAGAGAAAATGTATTTTACGCCATTAAAAACACCTGACTGATTTCTTTGTGCTTCTTTATTTTGCTTTTTTTGTTGTTTTTCTATTATCCTTTCTTCAAAAGGTCTTGAAAGATATTCTATCCTTTCACTGACAAATACTTTTGTATCCTTTGCCAAAAGAACAACAAGTAAAACTGCAACAAAGCCTATAAGGGCAGGCACAAGGAAAATTTCACGCCATTTTGTGGCATCGTTGCCCATAAGAATATCACGTAAAGTAGGTATAAGAATAACACCTAAAATACCAAAGCTTTTAAGAAAGCTGTAAATTTTTGCCCTGTGCTTGTGGGGCGCTTCTTCAAGAATATAAATAATCTGAATATCGTGACCCATAAAAAAGCTGATAATTGCAAAGCCCACAAGGAACATTATGTAGCTTGATGACAGATGAATAACTATAAGACCAACCGCCATACCAAGTGTAGATAGCGCAAAAAGAGGCTTTCTGCCCCATTTATCGGCAAGAGCCTTGTAAAATGGTGTAAACAAGCCGAAAACATAAGTAACAACACCAATACCCGAATGGAAAGCAAGTCCGTCCTCATAGGTATAATACTTACCCATAAAAGGGTTATTAACAAAAAACTCCGTCACAAAAGATGATTGCACTGTAACTGTAAGGTTACTTGTGACCTCGTCAAGAATATTTACAACCGCAATAAGGAAAACAAGAATAAAGAAATATTTACCCGATGAGCCCTTTGACTGAATTTTATTCAATCTTGAAAGCTCCTTTTTCTCCTTGGCAATAATTTTTTGCTGAGTTTTCATCCTATCACCTCTGCTTGCATTATATCATTTGATAATAACATTTTCAACATAAACAAAAATCTGCTCTCCGAAGAAAGCAGATTTTTTATCTTCATTCTTTTTCCTGTTCGTTCTCCGAATCAGGAGCATTCTTTTTTTCACTAAAACAGATGATAAATGCACCCATACAGCAACACCCACAAGTATTCCCAATTCGGGGTCGGGAAGCAGACACATTGTGAAAAAGCCTGCAACTATTGTAACAACCGCCGCTAAAATTGCCTTCGCCATAAAAAACAACGCCTTTATTGAATAATTATTTTATAGTGGTTACAAATCACAAGTTTGATTATGAATATACTCCTTTTTTAAAAGACGCCTGAATGTTTTTTCCACACTAAACTTTCTCTTGGCAGGTTTCTTATTATTTTCAAAAGCAATGTTTCTCTCTTTATCGATCCAATCCACCACATCCAATAACTCCTTCAAATTTTTATTTTTCTTCAGAGGAGTACGTGTAATCCAATCATTTTTATCTTTAGAAACCAAAAAATATTCAGCATTTAATCCTTCCGGAAAATTCTTGTGCACAATATATATTATTCTGTTTTCCGGGCAAAAGCTTTCTATCATGTCCTTTATATGTCCATATTCTCTTTGAACATAACTATAGTCTTGACTTGAAATAATATACCTAAAAAATATAGTTGGTTTTTTTATTGAATCATAAAATCTTTCAATCCTTCTGTTATATTTATCCTCTACTTGGTTAATTTGTTTACGCAACGGTAAAAATTTATTAAAATCATGATAAAAAGAGAGCTTATATTTTTTGTTATAGTACCTTGACCTATTACTCTTGTGTTGTTGCAATTCATCATAAGCAACAAACCCTTCAAATCTGTTTTCTATTGCAGCTATTACACCCGCAAAATCAGCAGAAAAGCACCAATCAAAAGGATACGAAGCATTTCGTATTCCAAGTGACGCAAGATCTTCTGCAACAAAGCAATTTGCACCTAACGAAATAAAGTTGTGATATCCCGAAAAATCTCTATTCATAAAAAACCTCGTTTAACATTTCATCACTCAAAAGCATCTTTTCGATAAGACAAGCTATTCCTTGCAATAAACATCCCATAGCAAGAGATAACAATTCCCCTTATCCAAATAGTTTTATCAGATAAAGAATCATCATATGCACAGGGTAGAATGCATAGAAGCCGTACTGCATCACCTTGCTTGAGCGACCCTTTTTACCACCATAAAGCCATATAGGTATAAGGGAAAGCACCGCAAGGCTCTGCGTGGGTATTTCAAACGCTCTGCCAAAAAGCTCAACGTTGAACATCTGCCCCTCAAAGAAAACTACGTTTATAAGCACCATCGCCACTAATTGTGCGAGCCAAGCAAAAGGAAAATCGCGCAGCAGATAAAACATAACCACTGTCGCCACTCCCCAGAAGCTATAGTCAACAAACCCGAAGAAGGCGGCAACAAAAATCAGACCCAACAAAACCACTGATACAATAATATTTTGGGGCGTTGCTGTTTTTTCTTTTATGCTTTTTCGCAGATTGTCAATGACCATTATTGCCAAAAGCCCCAGCAACAACGTAAACATAACATTCTGGTGAAAGGGATTCAGCCAGGTGCTGATGGTAAAAAGATCAAAGGGAATCTCCGATATGATCGCAAAGGCGAGAAGTCTTTTGGCGTATTTTTTTACGTCTGACGTATGTATAAAGCCTTCTGCAATCTGAAATGCAAATATAGGGAACGCCATTCTGCCTATATATGTCATCCAACTGCCAAAGCTCATTACAGTTGCCCATATATGGTCTGTCACCATTAAAGAAACGGCAATAATGCGGAGCATATTGGAGGTAATACCGCCAAAAGGAATTTTAACAAGTGGCGTATTAACAGGCAACCTTCTGTTTTTCACTTCTTCCACGCTATACGATCCCTTCCGTTTTTTATTTTAAAACCTTTTCCAGAAATTCACACCCCATGGGTGGGACTGTTCTTCCCATTCATCGCGGTGGTTTATTATTTTCTCACGCATTTCGTTAATCTTATCCTTATAACCATCACATTCCGCAAGGTTTTCCTTTTCCCAAGGGTCATTTTTCAAGTTATAAAGGAAGGTCCATTTATCATCCTCTGTATCACCGTTACGGTACTCGATCAGCTTGTAATTATCGTCCTTAACACCACGAACAAACTCATCAAAAATCAGGTACAACTCATCCCTGAATTTATCACCGTGCTTACCGTCAAGAAGTTGTGCAAAGCTTTTACCGTCAACAGAATCAGGTACATCTATACCCACCTTTTCACAAAGGGTTGGGAAAATATCGTAAAGGTAAACAAAAGCCTTATTACGATTGTTTTCGGCTATGCCGGGACCTGCCATAACAAGGGGCACACGTACACCATGCTCATAAATATCCTCCTTGCCAAGCCAGCCGTGCTGACCAACAGCAAGTCCGTTATCACCTGTGAAAACAATTATTGTATTATTCCTTTCACCCGATTCCTCAAGGGCTTGTAAAAGTCTGCCGATTTCATAATCAAGGTGGGTGATCATAGCAAAATATTCTGCTATGTGGCGCTTTATCTCCGCCTCCTGACGAGGATACGCTGCAAGATGCTCATCCCTATGCACCATAAGGGGGTAATTTGTATCTATAACCTCCTGAAAATTCGGTGGTAATTTGATTTTATCAGGATCATACATCTGACGGAAATTATCAGGCATAGTCCTTGGGTCGTGGGGCGCAAGATAAGCAAGGTACATAAAGAACGGCTTTTCTTTACCTGCATTTTCCTTTAACAATTCAATTGCAGAATCTGTGAGCAACGTGCTTGAATGCTTACCAGGCTCAAATTCGTCACAATGCTGCTCCTGTGGGTGATTATCACTATAAAAATCAACCACAAAATTAATTACGTTGTCATACTCCCCTGTGGGGTCGTATCTGCAGGTGGGCACGTTCCAATGGTCCCACATACCACCAAAAAAGATTTTTGCACCCTGAGTAAAGCTACGGGCATAGGCAGGGCAACCATTGTGCCATTTGCCGAGACCTATTGTTTCATAGCCGTTATTTTTAAAGGTTTCGGCAAGAGTTTTATGCTGTGGTGGTATATTGCCGCCCAACTCTTCAAGGTGAAACGGGTTTCTGCCCGACATAACCATAGCACGGCTGGGCATACATACCGCACCACATGTACCGCCTGCAATATGGGCACAATCAAATGAAATTCCACGATTCACAAGCGCATCAAGATTAGGTGTTATTATTTCATCATTACCAAGGGCGTGAATGGTATCAAACCGCTGGTCATCCGTTACAATAAAGAGGATATTGGGTTTTTTGTTCACAGTAGCACCACCTTATAATATATGGTTTTATTATACCTTTGGTATATTTACATAGTCAGTAATATACCGACTTCGCTCCCTATATGGGTATTGTATCACAGCCACATATCGTTTGCAACTGCATCATAAATGATGGTATAAAAAAGCTGCTATCCTTTCGGATAACAGCCTATCTTCAGCATTTTTCAGCTTTAATCAACGCATCGTCAATGTTTTCTGCAAGGATAATATGGTCAAGCAAGCCTGCCTTTTCAAGGGTTTTCATAGGTTGCTCGTTTACGTGTGAAAGTATAAGTGTTTTATCCTGCTTTTCACACAGCTTAATAATAGCTTCAAAGCTGTGAAGACCCGTCGCATCAATGGCTGGCACACTTCTCATTCTGAGAACAATTACCTGCTTGTTGGCAGATTTGATAACGTCAGCTATTTTTGTCGATGCACCAAAGAATATCGGACCTGTAATTTCAAACACCATAGTGTTTTCAGGAATCTTTTTAAGCCTTATTGATGCATCGTCGGTGTTTTCATCAATTTCTACCCAACCACGAGCATCGGTAACATCGCTCATACGCTTCATAAACATAACTGTTGCAAGGATTATACCCACAAAGATAGCAACAACAAGGTCAAAAACAACTGTGAGAACAAAGGTTACAACAAGTATGAGTGTATCGCTTTTTGGTGATTTTTTAATAATTGACACAAACTCACGCCACTCGCTCATATTGTAAGCAACAACAAAAAGTATTGCCGCAATTGTTGGCATAGGAATAAGTGCCGCATAGGGCATAAGCACAACAAGCACAAGAAGTAGCACAACTGCGTGTACCATACCTGCAACAGGTGTTTTACCGCCATTTTTTATGTTTGCCGCAGTACGTGCAATTGCACCTGTGGCAGGAATACCGCCAAAAAGTGCTGATGCAATATTACCTGCACCCTGAGCAATAAGCTCAGTATTTGAATTGTGACGGCTGCCTGTCATACCATCGGCAACTACGCATGAAAGTAGTGATTCAACAGCCGCAAGCACAGCAATTGTAAATGCATCGGGTATAATTGCTTTGACTGTTTCTAAAGAAAACTCAGGAATTGAAGGTGTAGGTAAGGCAGAAGAAATTGTGTAAAGTGAGCCGATGGTGTTTACATTCATATCAAACACCTTTACAAGCACCGCAGAAATAACTATAGCAAAAATTGACGGTGGTATCTTTTTGATAAACTTTGGGAAGATTATAAGCACCGCAAGGGATACCGCACCGATTATAAACGCTTCAAGGTTAAAGGTATGGAATTGGTGAACAACCTCTTCAACCTTTTCAATAGTTTCAATTGGTGAATTAACAAAGGTGAGTCCGAAAAAATCCTTAAGCTGACCAATAATAAGAGTAACGGCAATACCTGTTGTAAAGCCTGTTGTTATGGTATAGGGTATAAATTTTATAAGACTGCCCAGCTTAAGCACACCCATAAGCACAAGCAAAGCACCAGCTATAAGTGTAGCAAGAACAAGCCCTGAAAACCCATTTTTTGCAACAATACCTGCAACTATGGTTGCGAATGCCGCCGTAGGACCTGCAATTTGCACTCGGCTACCACCAAGGGCAGAAATAACAAAGCCTGCAATAATAGCGGTATAAAGACCCTGCTCTGGTGTAACACCTGACGCAAGTGCAAGGGCAATAGAAAGGGGTAGTGCAATAATGGCAACAATTACACCCGATGTCAGGTCTTTACCGAATTGAGCACCGTTATAACCCTTAAGTGACGTAATAAGCTTTGGTTTAAAAATTGATTGTTTTGTCTTATCCATAAAATTATACCGTTCCCCACTGTAAATTTACTGCTTGATTATATGCCTTAAAGAACCAATTTTCAAGAATATTTGAAACATTTTGAATAATTCTATGTTTTGTTGAAAAGCAACAATCCCCCAAGTGAGATTATGTGCAAAGTGCTTGTTGTTTTGTTAAATCACTTTGCTCTATCTTTTTAAAGTGACGTTGCTTTTTCAGATATATAATTATAAGCGGAATATCAGCAAGAAGCCATGCAGCAGGACCTGCATAGCAAACCGCATCAAAGCCGAGTAATGGTGTAAGAATAAAAGCAACGGATATTCTGCCGAAAAACTCGCCCACACCTGCAATTGAATTAGCGTACGTAAAGCCCATACCCTGCAAAGAGTTCCGCATTACAAAAAGTATGGCAACAAGGCTGTAGCACTGTGAAATTGCCAATATGTAGCGTTTAGCAGCTACCATAATTTCACCATTCATATTATCGCCAAAAAGGGTTATCACCGGCTCTGCCGCAAAATAAAGTATTGTACTCATAACCACAGATACAAGCAAATCAAGAATAAATATTTTTTTTACTCCGTCTGTTATTCTGCGGTAATTTTTTGCACCATAATTCTGACCCACAAAGGTCTGTGTAGCCACACCAAGGCCTGACATAGGTATATTTGTTATGCCCTCTACCCTTGCGGCAGCGGTAAACCCTGCAATAACGTTAGTGCCGAAGGAGTTCACCACACTTTGAAGGCACATTGAACCTACGGATGTAACAGTAAATTGAAGTGAAACAGGTATACCCAACCTTATCTGATGAATTATTGTAGCTCTTTTGGGACGAAAATCTGTTTTTTCAAGCTCAATATTTTTATTGAAACGAAAAACGTATATACCATTCAGCAGGCATGCAATACAATGTGATATTAACGTTGCCGCAGCCGCCCCCTCAACACCGAGTGACAAATATTTTACAAAGATTATATCAAGTATAAAATTCACAACAACGCTGATACAGAAAAAATAAAGGGGCTTTTTGCTCTCACCTGTGCATCGTGAAATTGCGGTAAAATTATTTGACAGCATCTGTATGGGTATGCCGTAATAAAGAATATTTATATACGAAGATGCTATCCCCTTTATATCGTCAGGAGTGCCTACAACGTTAAGCAATATCGGGGATATCAGATGTGAAGCTACCATAATCACACACCCGATAACAAAGGCAATGAAAATACTGTTCCCTGCAAAATGACATAGCTTTTTTCTGTTTCCCTCGCCGAAAGCGTGAGCAACAGGTATTGTAAAGCCGGTAGTAAGTCCAAGCGCAGCACCTATTATAAAGGAATTTATCGGCCCTACACAACCAACCGCTGCAAGGGCCTTTTCGCTGACATACCTGCCAACAATAATATTATCCACAAGCGAATAGTTAAATTGTAGCAATGACGATGCCATAATAGGCAAAGCAAATAATATTATGCTTTTCAGCGGACTGTCCGTAAGCATAGAAAGCTGTTTTTTCATTTTGTCACCTGCCCTTCACATACTCCTTTTATTATACTACTGCCCCCTATTGTGTCAACAAAATTGTTGGTTTTTATACAAAATGAAGCTCCGAAAGGGAGCGTAAATTAGGGATTTATTAGGTTTAAATTTAATATTTCCCGTTAATACTTTATGAAAAATCACCGTAGGCGCCAGCCTTACGGTGATTTTGTCATTTCGTCTAAACGAAAACTATTCAAATTTAAAC